>JBAUOO010000012.1:0-78816 GCA_049579785.1 Steroidobacteraceae bacterium | reverse complement strand
CCCGACAACGCCGCGGCGCCAAGTCTGCTCGAGCGCGCCCGAACCAAGGAGCCGGCTGCAATGACCATCACGACGCTCGCCGAGGAGAAGCGGATCAACACCTTCTTCCGCCTGCAGAGCCCGACGGTGATCGCGCGGCTGCGCGAGAGGTTCCCCGATATCGGCGAGCAGCCCGATGCGCGCACGGTGTTCCTGAAGCTGCGTGAGCTGAGGAACCGATGGTGACTCACGAGCCGCGGCGCGGGCTCGGCTCCTGAGGGCTTCATGGTCTACTCGGGGTTCTACCGCCGCGCCTTTCTCATCGTTGCCGCCGCGGTCATCGGCTACCTGTTGCTGGCCGTACTCGCGCCGCTCGAGGGGGCGCTCGGCTGGGCGGTCGTTTTGGCGTTCCTCTTGCACCCGTTGCACGAGCGGCTATCGCGTCGTCTCAAGGGCCGCAGCGTGCTCTCGGCGGGCATCATCACCGGCCTCACCCCGTTCCTCGTACTGGCGCCGCTCTCGGTCCTCGGCGTGGTGTTCGCCGGCCAGGTTGCGAGCCTGATCGGTTATGTGCGCGGACAGAGTTTCGTCGGCTATCCGCAGCTGCTCGCGCGGCTCGAGAGCTACCCGCTCCTCGGAGGCGCAGTGCGCTGGGCGAGCGCCAACGTGCCGGTGAGCGCGCAGCAGGTACAGGGGTGGATCACGGGCGGCATGCAGACGGTGCTCAAATCCACCGCGGCGGCGGGCGGCAGTCTCGCGCTGCACCTCTTCGGCACCGTGGTCGGCTTTTTCATGATGCTCTTCCTGCTCTTTTTCCTGCTGCGGGACGGGCGCGCGATTCTCGATCACCTGGCACGGCTGATTCCGCTCGAGGATGCGCGCCGCGAGCGGCTGCTCGATTACCTCGCGCGCGTGACGCGGGCGGTGGTGTTCGGATCGACCGCCACCGCGCTCATTCAGGGCATCTTCGTCGCGGTAGGATTCGCGCTCGCGGGGCTGCCCTCACCGGTCGTCTTCGGCGTCATAGCGACCATCGCGGCCCTGCTGCCGGCGGGAGCGGCCGTCGTGCTGGTACCGGCGGTGCTCTATCTGGCGGTGGACGGCCACTGGGCGGCGGCGGTGTTCCTCGCCTTCTGGATCGGTCTTCTCGCGGTGGTGGAGAACGTGGCACGCCCGCTGCTCACCGCGCATCGCGCGCACGTCTCGACCCTGGCGGTGTTCGTGGGCGCGGTGGGCGGCGTCTCGGCCTTCGGCGTCCTGGGGCTGATCATCGGACCGGTCTTGCTCAGTTTCATGGTGGCCCTGGTCAGGTTCACGACCGAGGTACGGACCGCCCCCGTGCCGTAGAATGCGCCGCCCATGGATCTCAGCCCCATCCTGAACCCCCTGAATGATGCACAGCGCGCCGCGGTCACGGCGCCGCTCGTCCCGGTGCTGGTGCTCGCAGGCGCCGGCAGCGGCAAGACCCGCGTGCTGACCCACCGCATCGCCTGGCTCATTCAGGCGGAGCATGCCTCCCCTTACTCGATCCTTGCGGTCACCTTCACCAACAAAGCGGCGGGGGAGATGCGCGGCCGGATCGAGCACCTACTCGGCGCGCCCCCCGGAGCGCTCTGGGTCGGAACCTTCCACGGCATCGCGCATCGGCTGCTGCGCCTGCACTGGCGCGAGGCCGGCCTCGTGCAGAGCTTTCAGATTCTCGATTCCGACGACCAGCAGCGCCTGATCAAGCGGACCATCCGGGCGAACGATCTCGACGAGTCGCGCTGGGAGCCGCGCGAGGTGCAGTGGTTCATCAACTCGAACAAGGACGAGGGCCGCCGGCCGCGGGACTTGAAGGGTGGCAATGATCCGACCCGCGGGCAGATGATCCGGCTCTATGGCCTGTACGAGCAAGCCTGCGCGCGCGCGGGCGTGGTGGATTTCGCCGAGCTGCTGCTGCGAGCGTACGAGCTGTGGCGGGACCGTCCGGAGCTTCTGGCGCACTATCGCCAGCGTTTCCGCCACGTCCTGGTGGACGAGTTCCAGGATACCAACTCGATCCAGTACGGCTGGATGCGCCTCATCTCAGGACCCGACGGGCACCCCTTCGTCGTCGGCGATGACGATCAGTCGATATACCGCTTCCGCGGCGCCCGCGTGGAGAATCTGCAGCAGTTCCGCCGCGATTACGCGCAGGCGCAGCTCCATCGGCTCGAGCAAAACTATCGCTCCACCGGCACGATCCTCGCCGCCGCCAACGGGCTCATCGCCCACAACTCCGGCCGACTCGGCAAGACCCTGTGGACGAACGGCGAGCAGGGCCTTCCGATCCAGCTCTATGCGGCATTCAACGAGCGCGACGAGGCGGACTTCGTCGCCCGCCGCATCGCCGATTACGTCGCCCGCGGCAACCGCCGCGACGACATGGCGGTGCTCTATCGATCCAACGCGCAGTCGCGCGCATTCGAGGAAGCGTTTATCGCCGCGCGCATCTCCTACCGCGTCTACGGCGGCCTGAGGTTCTTCGAGCGCGCCGAGATCAAGGACGCGCTCGCGTACCTGAGGCTCCTCTCGAATCGCGACGACGACGGCGCCTACGAGCGCGTGGTGAATCAACCGCCGCGCGGCATCGGTGACCGCACGGTCGAGACCCTGCGCGCGCAGGCGAAGGACGCCGGCGTCCCGCTCTGGCGCGCGGCCACGACGGTAAGCGAGTCGCCGCAGGCCGGGAGAACCGCGAGCGCGCTGCGCGACTTTCACGCGCTCATCGAGCGGCTGGCGCAGCAGACCGCGGGACTTGCGCTGCACGAGCAGATCGATCACGTGCTCAACGCAAGTGGGCTCATCGAGCATCACGGCCGGGAGAGGTCGAGTCAGGATTCGCCGCGCGCCGGGGCGCGCAGCGAGCAGGCCCGGTCGGACCCGGGACGTGCGCGCAGCGAGGCCCGGCTCGAGAACCTCGCGGAGCTGGTGAGCGCCGCCCGCAGCTTCGCCGCCGAGAGTACCGATCTCGAGTTGCCGCCGCTCGAGGCCTTCCTCGCGCACGCGGCGCTCGAGTCCGGCGAGAGGCGCTCCGATGACAGCGAGGACAGTGTTCAGATGATGACGTTGCACATGGCGAAGGGCCTGGAGTTCGCGGTCGTGTTCCTCTGCGGGATGGAGGAGGGGCTCTTCCCTCACGGCCGCTGCATGTCCGATCTCGAGGCGCTCGAGGAGGAGCGCCGGCTCTGCTACGTCGGCATGACCCGGGCGATGCGGCATCTGTTTCTCACCTATGCCGAGCAGCGCCGCGTGCATGGCATGGACACTCATTCCGCGCCGTCGCGCTTCATCAAGGAGATTCCGCAGGAGGCCCTCGCCGAGGTCCGGCCACGCGTGCAGGCCGTCCGCGCCGTGGCCGGCGCGAGGATGGGGCGCGAGAGCGCCGTCAGATTCCGCTCCGAGGAGCCGATGCCGCCCGGCATGCGCCTCGGCGCCCGGGTGCGGCATGGGAAGTTCGGCGAGGGCGTGGTGCTCAACGTCGAGGGCAGCGGCCCGCAGGCGCGCGTGCAGGTGAGCTTCGAGCGTCAGGGCACCAAGTGGCTCATGATGCAGTATGCCAACCTTGAGCCTCTTTAGATGGCGCTGGATCCGGGCTTCCTGCCCGGCCCAGCGCTACTTTGGGCAAAAAGCGTGGTTTTTGCCCAAAGCCCCGCCACCTGCGGCGGCGGGGCACATCCATGTGCCTGAGATACAGCTCACCGTGACCGCAGCATGAAAATTCTCATTCTCGGTGCTGGTCAGGTCGGCCGCACCGTCGCCCGGCACCTCTCGCGCGAGGAGGCCAACGAGGTCACGGTCGTCGACTCGAACGAGGAGGTGCTGCGCGACCTGCAGGACCGGCTCGATGTGCACACGGTCGTGGGCAACGCCGCCTACCCGCGGGTGCTCGAGGCGGCCGGCGCCGCCGAAGCCGAGATCATCGTCGCCCTGACCAACAGCGACGAAGTCAACATGATGGCCTGCGAGGTGGCGTTCACCCTGTTTCGCACGCCGACCAAGATCGCCCGCATCCGCTCCGCCGAATACACCCAGCGGTCCGAGCTCTTCAGCGAGCAGGCCATCGCGGTCGATGTCTTCATCAGCCCGGAGCAGCTCGTCACGGAATACATCGAGCGGCTGATCCGTCATCCGGGCGCGCTGCAGGTGCTCGACTTCGCCGCCGGCAAGGTGCGCCTCGTCGGCGTGCGCGCCATCAGCGGCGGACTCCTGGTCGGGCACTGCCTGCGCGAGCTCCCGGAGCACCTGGCGCGCATGGAGGCGCGCGTGGTCGCGATTTACCGCCGCGGCCGCAGTATCCCGACCGACGGCGATACGGTCATCGAGGACGGCGATGAGGTTTTCTTCCTCGCCGCGGCGGATGACATCCGGCGCGTCATCGGCGAGCTGCGCAAGGAGAATGCGCGCGTACGGCGCGTGGTGCTCGCGGGCGGCGGCAACATCGGCTTTCGCCTGGCCCGCTCGCTGGAGAAGAGCAGCCAGGTGAAACTCATCGAGCGCGACGCGCAGCGCGCGCGCTGGGTCTCGGAGCAGCTCGAGAACACCATCGTGCTCGGCGGCGATGCCGCGGATGAGGAGCTGCTGATCGAGGAGAACATCGACAGCGCCGACGTGTTCGCCGCGCTCACCAACTCGGAGGAGGCCAATATCCTCTCGGCGATGCTCGCCAAGCGGCTGGGTGCCCACAAGGTGATGGCGCTCATCAACAAGCCCTCCTACGCCGAGCTTATCGAGAGCGGCAGCATCGATGTGGCCATCTCACCCCAGAGCATCACCATCGGCTCGCTGCTCGCGCACGTGCGCCGCGGAGATGTGGTGCGAGTGCACTCGCTGCGGCGCGGCGCGGCCGAAGCCATCGAGGCGATCGCCCATGGCGATGAGCACAGCTCGCGGGTCGTCGGCCGCGCGGTCGGGGAGATCCCGCTGCCGGAAGGCTCATCCATCGGCGCGGTGGTGCGCGGGGAGCAGGTGATCATGGCGCATCACGACACCTTGGTGCAGTCGGGGGATCACGTCATTCTTTTTCTCTCCGACCGCCGCCACATCGAGGCCGTGGAGCGCCTCTTCATGCGCGCGGAGCGCTGAGAGCCCACGTTGCTCGGCGTCGCTCACCTTCTGGGGGTCATTCTTGCCGCCTTCGCGCTCGCCTACCTGCTGCCGATCGGCTGCTCCCTCGCCACCGGTGACGGACTCTGGCCGCAGTTCCTCCTCGCGGCCGGGATCACCGCCGCCGCCGGCGCGGCGCTCGCCGCCGCCACTTTCCGCCATCGGCGGGAGCTCAAGGCGCGCGACGGATTTCTGCTGATAACGCTCGGCTGGCTCCTGCTTGCCGCCTCCGCCACGCTGCCCCTTCTCTTCACGCTGCCGGGACTGACCTTTACCCGGGCGTTCTTCGAGACCATGTCGGGGCTCACGACCACCGGCTCGACCGTGCTCGATGGGCTCGATGCGCTCGCGCCGTCGATCAACTTCTGGCGTCACTCGCTCATCTGGCTGGGCGGCCTCGCCGTCATCGTGGTGGCGATCGGAGTGATGCCGCTCCTCGGGGTGGGCGGCATGCAGCTCTCGAAGGCCGAGGCGCCGGGACCTGTGAAGGACGAGAAGCTCGCACCGCGCATGACCGAGACCGCGCGCTCGCTCTGGCTCGTCTACGCCCTGCTCACACTCGCCGGCGTACTCGCGCTGCGGCTCTGCGGCATGAGCTGGTTCGATGCGGTCTGCCATGCCTTCTCCGCCGTCGCGCTCGGTGGGTTCTCGACGCACGATGCGAGCATCGGCTACTTCCACTCGGCCGGCGTCGAGTTCGTGCTCATCGTGCTGATGCTGATCTCCGCGCTCAACTTCGCGCGGCATTTCGCCGCGCTGCGGCGGCTGTCGCTCAAGCCCTACCGCCACGATCCCGAGCTCAAGGCGATCGCCATTCTCCTTACCGCCAGCGTGGTGTTCATCGCGGCGCTGCTGACGTGGCACGGCGTGTATCCGACCTTCGACACCTCGCTCCGCTATGCCGCCTTCAATGTCGTGTCGCTCGCCACCACGACCGGCTGGGTGACGGTAGGCGCTTCCGGCTTCACCACCTGGCCGGTGTTCGCGCCCATCTGGATGTTGTTTCTCTCCGGCATCACCTGCAGCACGGGATCGACCGGCGGCGGCGTCAAGATGTTTCGCACGCTGGTGCTGGCGCGCCAGGCCGGGCGGGAGCTCAAGCTCCTCGTGCATCCGAGCGCCATGGCGCCGGTGCGCGTCGGCGGCCGCCCCGTGCCGGAGCGCGCGGCGGATGCGGTGCTGGCGTTCATATTCCTCTACTTCATGACCGTGTCGCTCCTCACCTTCGCGATGCTGCTCACGGGCATGAGCTTCGATTGGGCCTTCCGCGTGGTCGTCGCCTCCATCAACAACACCGCCTTCGGCCTGCCGGGGCACGGCGTCTGGAACCTGCACGCGCTGACGCCGCTTCAGACCTGGATCTGCACTGCGGCGATGCTGCTCGGGCGCCTGGAGATCTTCAGCGTGATCGTGCTGTTTACGCGGACGTTCTGGAGGAAGTAACCGCCGTCGTGCGCGCGCACCGCCGCGCGTCGCCTCAAGGACTTTGTCCCCGCAGCCCCAGGTCCTTGCTGTAGGTGACGTTCATGACATTGCTGTACCAGCCCGTGACGCGCGGCTTGACCAGGTGCTTGCTCACGTAGAAATAGATCGGGATCACCGGCTGATCGGCGAGCATCAGCCGCTCTGCCTGCTCGAGGAGCGCGCGGCGCTTCGCCGGATCGGTCTCGGTGGCGGCGCGGTCGACCAGATCGTCATATTGGGGGTTCTGATAGTGCGTGAGGTTGATGCCGAAGTCGCTCTTGAACCACTGCGCGAAGGTATAGGCGTCGTTGTAGTCACCGATCCAGCTCGAGCGAAACATCTGCACGTTGCCGCGATCGATGTCCTGCATCAGTGAGCGGAATTCCTCGGCCCTCAGGGTCACCTGCGCGCCGAGCGCCTGCTGCCACATGGAGGCGATGGCGATGGCGAGCTCCGCGTGGATCTCGCCCGTGTTGTATCGCAGCTCGAACCGCAGCGGTCTCGCGGCAGAGTATCCCGCCTCGGCGTACAGCCGCCGCGCCGCCGCGATGCGCTGTGCCATGGGCAGCGAGCGGTAATCCGGCGACTGCGGTGAGTAGTCGGCGACTCCCGGCGGGACCCAGCCGTAGGCGGGCAGCTCGCCCGAGCGCAGCACGAGCTGCGCGAGCTTCTCCCGGTCGATCACCATGGCGAGTGCGCGGCGCACCTTCACGTCGCCTTTGAAGGGCGCGCGCTGCAGATCGAAGCCGTAGAAGTAGACGCCGAGCTCCGGCGCAATGTGCAGTTGCCTGCCGAGATGCGAGCGGATCCAGCCGTACTGGGCCCGCGGAATGACATCGGTCACATCGAGCTGACCCGCGCGGTAGAGCGTCAGCTCCGCATTCTCATCGGCGGTGATCAGATACTTCACCCCATCGAGACGGGTGGCGGCATCGTTCCAGTAGTCGCGATTGCGCGTGAGATAGATGTAGGAGCCGTGCACCCACTGTGACAGCACGAAGGCGCCGTCCGACGGCAGGTTGCCCGGGCGAGCATAGGCGCCGCGGTCGTTGACCAGGGTGACGGGGTTCACCGGACAGGTGCTGGGGTGCGAGAGCAGCGCCGGCAGATACGGCGCCGGCGTGCGCAGCCGCACAATGATCGTGTAGGGACCGGGAGCGAGGACACCGAGGCTGTCGGGCGGCTTGCGGCCGGCGACGATGTCGCTCGCGTTCTCGATGACGTTGACGACTTCCGCGTACTGCGAGCCGGTGGCGGGATCGACCAGGCGCCTCAGGCCCGCGACGAAGTCCGCGGCGACCACGGGTTGGCCGTTCGACCATCTCGCGTCGCGGCGCAGGGTAAAGGTGTAGGTCTTGCCATCGGCACTCACCTGCCATCGCTTCGCGATGCCGGGAGCCACTGCGCCTGACTTGTCGAGTGTGGTGAGTCCCTCGCAGATATCGCGCAGCACCCGCTGCGCCTCATCGGTGCGCGCCTTCTGCGGATCGAGAGAGTCAGGCTCCGCGGCGAGGCCGCGCAGCAGAATCGCCCCACCGGGGGGCGCAGCGCCCTCGGGACCGCTGCTTTGCCGATGGGAGCAGCCGCAGAGCGCTGCGAGCGCGAGCAGCGGGAGGAGGAGCGCGCGGATAGCGCTGCGCATCAGGGACCTAGGTGGGGCGCAGCCGATGCGCATTGATCTCGTCCCGCAATGCGAGCACCGCGCCCCTCGCGGCGGAGGCGAAATCGTCTCCCGCCGAAGCATAGAGAATTCCCCGCGAGGAGCTCACGATGAGACCGGTGCCCGCGGAGGTCTGCCCGTTACGGACGACCTGGGCGACATCCCCTCCCTGCGCACCGACACCCGGTACGAGAAGCGGCATGTCCCCGACGATCTGCCGAATTTCGGCGAGCTCCTTCGGATAGGTTGCGCCGACCACCAGCAGGCAGTTGCCGCGCGTGTTCCATCGTCGCGCGGTGAGCTCGGCCACCAGGTGATAGAGGCGCCGGCGTCCTTGGCCCACTCCCGGGCCCACTCCCGGGCCGACTTCCAGGTCCTGAAGATCTCGCCCGCCGGGATTGGAGGTGCGGCAGAGCACCACCACGCCGCGCTCCTCCCGGCGGAGGAATGGCTCGAGCGCATCGCCACCGAGATAAGGGTTCACGGTGACGGCATCGGCTCCGTAGCGCTCGAAGGCCTCGATCGCGTAGCGCTCCGCGGTGTTGCCGATGTCGCCTCGCTTGGAGTCGAGAATGACCGGCACGCCGGGGTAGGCGCGGTGGATGTACTCGATGGTGCGCTCGAGCTGATCTTCCGCCTCATAGGCGGCGTAGTGGGCGAACTGCGGCTTGTAGGCGCAAACCAGCTCGGCCGTCGCGTCGATGATGGCCTTGTTGAATTGAAAGATCGGCGAGGGCTGGCCGGCGACCAGAGACGGAAAGCGCTCGATCTCCGGATCGAGTCCCACGCACACCAAAGAGTCGCTGCGCGCCCAGCTGGCGGCGAGCTGAGTCAGGAAGCTGCTCATGCGACGCGCGCGCGCTCGGCCGCGAGACTGCGCTTCTTCAGGTGCACCAGTAACAGCGTGACGGCGGCTGGCGTGACGCCCGGCACCCGGCCCGCCTGGCCCACGGTCGCCGGCCGATACTCAGCCAGGCGACTGCGCACCTCGTGCGAGAGCCCCGCCACCTGCTCGTAGTCGATGTCTTCGGGGAGCTTCGTCTCCTCGTTGCGCCGCTGACGGTCGATCTCCTCACGCTGGCGCTCGATGTAGCCGGCGTACTTCGCGCGGGCCTCGACCTGCACCCGCACCTGCGGGGGAATGCGGTCGTCGATGTCGGCGTGGCCTGGAGCGCCCGCAACCTCGAGCAGGGCGTCGTAGCTGACCTCGGGGCGGCGCAGCAGCTCGAAGGCCGATACGTCGCGCGTCAAGGGACCGGAGAGAATGCGCTGCGACCATTCCCCGGATACCGTGCCGGGATGGATGCGCACGCTCTCGAGCCGCTCGACCTCCTCCTCCGAGAGGCGCCGCTTCGCCTCGAACAGGCGCCAGCGCTCATCGTCCACCAGCCCAAGCTGCCGTCCGAGGGGCGTCAGGCGCAGGTCGGCGTTGTCCTCGCGCAGCAGCAGACGGTGCTCGGCGCGGCTCGTGAACATGCGATAGGGCTCGCGCGTCCCGCGTGTCACGAGGTCGTCGATGAGCACACCCAGATAAGCGTCGCTGCGCTTGGGCATCCAGGGATCACGCTGACGGACGGCGAGCGTCGCATTGATCCCGGCGACGATGCCCTGCGCCGCGGCCTCCTCGTAGCCGGTCGTGCCATTGATCTGGCCGGCGAAAAACAGGCCGCGCAGCAGGCGGACCTCGAGCGAAGGCCGCAGGTCGCGCGGGTCGAAAAAGTCGTACTCGATGGCGTAGCCCGGCCGGGTCAAGTGTGCCCGCTCGAAGCCCGGAATGCTGCGCACGAGCTCGTACTGGACGTCGAAGGGCAGACTGGTGGAGATCCCGTTCGGGTAAATCTCGTGGGTGTCGAGGCCCTCGGGCTCGACAAAGATCTGATGCGAGGTCTTGTCCGCGAAGCGGAAGACCTTGTCTTCCACCGACGGACAGTAGCGCGGGCCTACGCCTTCGATGATGCCGGTGAACATCGGGGAGCGGTCCGCTGCCCGCCGGATGATCTCGTGCGTGCGCTCATTAGTGTGTGTTATGAAACAATGCACCTGTTTCGGATGCTCATCGATCCTCCCGAGAAACGAAAAGACCGGCGGCGGGTCATCGCTCGACTGACGAGCCATGGCCGAAAAGTCGAGCGTCCGACCATCGAGCCGCGGCGGCGTGCCGGTCTTGAGGCGCCCCACGCGCAGCGGCAGCTCCCGCAGCCGGCTCGCCAGCCGGTTCGACGGTGGATCTCCTGCTCTTCCGCCCTGGTACTGATCGAGGCCCACGTGAATCCGGCCGCCGAGGAAAGTCCCCACGGTGAGGACCACGGCGGGCGCCTCGAAGGCAATCCCCGTCACCGTCACGACACCCTTGACCGTCTCACCCTCGATGAGGAGGTCGGCGGCCTCCTGCTGGAAGATGGCGAGGGCCGGCTCGCTCTCGAGCCGCGAGCGGATCGCCTTCTTGTACAGCTGACGGTCCGCCTGGGCCCGAGTCGCCCGCACCGCCGGACCCTTGCTGCCGTTCAAGGTCCGAAATTGAATGCCGGCACGATCGGTCGCCCGCGCCATGGCGCCGCCGAGCGCGTCGATCTCGCGGACGAGGTGGCCCTTGCCGATGCCCCCGATCGCGGGATTGCAGCTCATCTGACCCAGCGTCTCGATGCTTTGGGTGAGAAGCAACGTGTGCGCGCCCATGCGCGCGGCGGCCAGTGCCGCTTCCGTGCCGGCATGACCGCCGCCAATGACGATGACATCGAAGGACTGGGAAAAACGCATCTTGAACATTGTAGAGCCCGCTGCCGCGCGAACAAGGGCAACCTCGACACCCTTGGCGATGCCTTATCCTCTCCCTTGAAGTGAGCCTTCGCCCCGCACTGCTGCTTCTCTGTCTCGCCGCCGCAAGTCCCGGGATGGCGTGCCGCGCCGCGACCACCCAGGGACTTGCGCTGGCGCCGTGCGAGCTGCGCGAAGCCAACGATCTGACGCTCATCGAGGCCCAATGCGGCCGGCTGTCGGTGCCGGAGAATCCCGCCGCACCCCGTGGACGGCGGATCGCGTTGCGGGTCGCCGTGGTGCCTGCGATCAGCACCCGTAAGCGTCCCGATCCGCTCTTCGTGCTCGCCGGGGGGCCCGGAATGGCCGCAACGTCCTTTTACGCCAGTGTCGCGCCGGTGTTCGATCGGATCCGCCGCGAGCGCGACATCGTACTCATCGACCAGCGCGGCACCGGCGGTTCCAACGCGCTCGACTGCGCCTCGAGTGACGAGGATCTGTATCAGAGCACTACGGCCGAGATCGTCGCCGAGACCGAGCGCTGCCTGAAGATGTTGGGTGCGCACGCCGACGTCCGCTTCTACACGACCCGTCTCGCCGTACAGGACCTCGATCGCGTGCGCGCGGCGCTCGGGTATGCCCGGATCGATCTCTATGGATCCTCATACGGGACGATCGTTGCCCAACAGTACGTGCGGCGCTTTCCCGGCAGAGTCCGCAGCGTCATTCTCGATGGCGTCGTGCCACCCCAGCGGGCGCTCGGCGCCACGAGCGCGCTCGATGCGCAGGCGGCGCTTTCGGGCATTTTCACCCGCTGCGAGCAACAGCCGGCATGCCATGCGCATTTCGGCGATCCGGCTGCGGCCTACGAGCAGCTGCGGGATGAGCTTGGCGATCATCCCGTATGGGTCGATCTGACCGACCCGACGAGCGGCGAGCCCTATCGGCTGCAGTTCACGGACTACCACCTCTCGATGGTGCTGCGCCTCGCGAGCTACACGCCGGAGCTCGCCGCGCTCCTGCCGCTCGATCTGCACGAGGCCGCCGCAGCGGGCAATTTCGCGCCGCTCGCCGGACAATTCCTGCTCATCGACCGCCTCTACGGGGATGCGATCGCGGAAGGCATGAACGACACGGTCGTATGCTCGGAGGACGTTCCCTTCTATCACGTCAACGCCGAGCAGCGTGCCGCGCTCGCCCGGACGTTCCTCGGCACCTCCCAACTCGACGGGCTGGAGGCGATCTGCAGGATCTGGCCGCGCGGCCCGGTCGATGCCGACTTTCACGAGCCGCTGCATTCGGACGTGCCGGCGCTGCTGCTCTCGGGCGGCGACGATCCGATCACCCCGCCCCGCTACGCCGCGCAGGCGAGCCGTGGATTCACGCGCAGCCTCAGCCTCGTGATCCGCGGCTTCGGACACGGGCAGCTCACCGATCCCTGCGTGGGCCAGCTGATGGCGCAGTTCATCCGTCGAGGATCGGTATCCGGGCTCGACACCGCGTGCACGCGCCACCTCGTGCCCATGTCATTCTTCCTGACGCGCAACGGGCCGGCCCCTTGATCGAAGCCTCGGGGTTAGTCAAGCGATTCGGGACCGTCGAGGCGGTGAGTGGCCGTGTCGGCGCGGAGTCGCTGGAGGAAGCTTTCGTGCGCCTGGTCGGCATCGCCCCGGATCAGGGACCGAGCCCATGAGAGCGATAGGGTGGGTCTTCCTGAAGGAGTTCCGTGAGAATCTGCGCGACCGGCGCACCCTGATCTCGGCGCTGATTTTCGGACCGCTCCTGGGCCCGGTGCTGATCGCGAGCATGCTGTCACTGAGCTTCCGAGGCCCCGCGGCGCAAAGTGACCGCCCGCTGCTGCTGACGGTGTCGCACGCCGAGCGCGCGCCTCACCTGCTCGCGTACCTGCGTCAGTACGGAATCAGGATCAGGACCGTCGCGCAGGACCCGACGGCCGCGCGGCGCGAAGTCGCTGCCCACCGCAACGGGGAAGTGCTGCTCGTGCCGCGGGACTTCGGCTCGCGGCTTGCGGCGGGGCGGCCCGCGCCGCTGCTGCTGTTCGCCGATGAGTCCAACACCGAGGGCGCGCGCAACGTGCAGCGGATCGCCGCCGTCGTCAACCAATACAGCGCAACCCTCGCGCGCCTGCGCCTGCTCGCGCGCGGCCTCGATCCGCTCCTCAGCGTGCCCATTGTGCTGCAGCCGGTCGACCTCTCGACGCCGGCCAGCCGCTCCGCCCTGGTGCTCGGGATACTGAGCTATCTGGTCCTGCTCACCATGTTGATGGGCGGCATGTACCTCGCGATCGACGCCACGGCGGGTGAGCGGGAGCGCGGCTCGCTCGAGCCGCTGCTCACCCTGCCGGTCCGCCGGGAGTATCTGATCTACGGCAAGATGCTCGCGGCGTGTGCCTACATGGTGCTGTCGCTCGCGCTGACGGTGGCCGCGTTCGCGATCGTGCTGCGGTTCGTCGGGCTCGAGCGCTTGGGGATGAGCCCGCAGTTCGGACCGCGAGTGGCAGCGGAAATCGTGCTCGCCTGTCTGCCGCTCGTGCCCGCGGGCGCAGCGCTCATGACCCTCGTGGCCGCCTTTACCCGCAGCTATCGGGAGGCTCAGACCTATGTCGGGCTGGTGCTTCTCGTCCCGACGCTGCCCCTGGTGTTTGCCTCGATCCGCGGGCTGCAGCCGCGGGCGGCGCTCATGGCCGTGCCGTCTCTCGGCCAGCACTTTCTGATCTTGAGCCTCATCAGGATGCAACCGCTGCCGGCCTCCTACGTCGCGCTCTCGGCGTGCTCGACGCTGGTGTTGGGAGCGCTCTTGTTCTTTATCGCCGGGCGGCTCTATCGGCGCGAGGCCCTGTTGGGATGAGCCGCGCGCAAGAGATGTGCGTATCGGTCGGCAAAGGCACGCGCTTCGACCTCGAAGCGATTGCTCCAGTAGCCGCGGCGCAGACACTCCACGCAGTAGCGCCCCACGGTAAGATATCCTGGCTCCCACTGTTTGAGCACGTGGCAGAACTCGTGCAACATCAGCCACGGATCATCGAAGAACTCGTGCGCCGGGCCGCGCAGATCGATACGCCGGCGCCGGGTGGTGGCGATGGCGCGCGGATGCAGCCGCGCGTAGAGCGAATGCTCGATGATGCGCACGTGCGACACCGGCTCACCGAGCACGGCCTCCAGCGCCCGGCGGAGCGCATCCGGAAGAGAAACCTCGCGTCCGGTCCTCACGATGCCAGCGTGTAGAATAGCGGTATGCGGATACTCCCCACCCTCGCCCTGACGGCGGTTTCCTCCATCGCGATCGCCCGCCCGCCGGCTCCCCGGCCGCCACCGCCACCTGGGCCAGCGACCCTTCAGGTCACGGGCCAGGCGCGGGTGTCGGACGCGCCGGACCGAGTCTACATCGACATCGGCGTGACCACCCAGGCGCAACGCTCGCAGGCGGCCACGTCGCAGAATGCCGCGCGGATCTCGGCGGTCGTCGCCGCGGTGAAGCGGGCATCGGGCCCCACCGTGCAGCTCACCACGACCGAGTACGCCGTCAGTCCCAGCTACCACTATCCGCGCGGCGGCGGTACACCCACCATCGTGGGATACACCGCGAGCAATGTGGTTCGGGTGAGGCTCGATGATCTGACCCGGATCGGCCGGGTCATCGATGCCGCAACTGAAGCAGGATCCAACAATGTGCAGGACATCCGCTTCGCGCTGCGGGATGAGCAGGCGGCGCGCAGCGAGGCGCTGCGAAAAGCCGCCCTGAACGCCCGGCAGGACGCCCAGGCACTGGTCGATGCCCTGGGCCTGCGGGTCGTGCGGATATTGTCGGTGAGCGAGCAAAGCCCCCGGATCGCGCCCGCGCCTGTTTATCCCCAGGCCATGGACATGCGCCTCGCCGCCGCAGCCCCCGCTACGCCGGTCGAAGCAGGCAGCATCGACGTCAACGCCACCGTCACCCTGACAGTGGAAGTCGCCCCCGCCAAGCGCTAGGCTGTCCATGAGGTTGCACAGGTAACTGGACGCGCTCGCTCGAACGGAGGTAGACCATGATCACCGTGCGTCACCTGCTCGATCGCAAGGGTCGGGCTCTTTTCAGCATCGCACCCGAGGACCCGGTGCTCGAAGCGATCCGGATGATGGCGGATCGTCACGTCGGGGCGCTCCTCGTGATGCGTGGCACCGAGCTCGCGGGCATCCTCTCCGAGCGCGACTACGCCCGCAAAGTGGTCCTGCTCGGCCGCTCCTCCGCCGACACGCCCGTGTCGCAGATCATGAGCTCGCCGGTGATCACCGTGGCGCTCGACAATTCCGTCCAGGACTGCATGCGCCTCATGACCGAGCGGCGCATCCGCCATCTGCCCGTCATCGAGGGCGGCCGCGTCGCCGGCATGATCTCGATCGGTGACCTGGTGAAAGCCGTCATCGAGGAGCAGCAACAGACGATCGAGCAGCTGGAAAGCTACATCCACAGCTGACACTGGCCACACCCGCGGCAACCGAGGCGGTCACCGGCACTCAATGGCCGCGGCCCCTCCGGCTGCTCCCCTGTGGCCTAGCCTCGCCGGAGGGTCCGGTTGCCAGGGTCGCCCGCCCGCCTCGCCGTCGTTTCTGGCGCTGGACGTGCTCCTTCCAGGCGGCGCTGCGGTCGCGGATGAAGTCACTGAGCTCGGACGCGGAGGCAAACGCTGGGACCGGTGCATCCTCCGGGTAATACCCTTGCTCGTTGCGCAGGGGCAGCGCCGCCACTAGCGCGGCGTGGATCCGGTCGAGTTTCGTCGGTTTTGACGCGTTGGGAGGTGCGGGCGGGGAAACGGGTGGCAGCACGCCGCTCAGCGGATCATCCGCCCGCGGCTTGGCGAGAGTGAGGACATCGCCCAGAGTAGCGGCGTTGCGGTCGCGGTTGGTCAGGGGCTCCGTGCCCCAACGCTCCGCGATCGTCCTCAGCACGGAAGTATGATCGATGGGCCCGGAGCCTCTGAAGACGCTTCCTGCGGCGATCAGCGGCGACACCAACACCGACGGTACCCGCGGGCCGAAGCGCGTGAAATCGAATCCGTACTCGCCCACGGTCCCATCCCCGGGCGCCGTCGCGTTCGCAGGCGGTGCGACATGATCGTAATTCCCGCCGTGCTCGTCGTAGGTGATGATGAGCAAAGTGGAGTTCCACGCCTTGCCGTTACGCAGCGCGAGGTAGATGTCGTGAAGGAACTGCTCCCCCTTGGCGACGTCGTAGTTGGGATGCTGACTGTTGCCCGCGGCGTCCCAGCTGGGCTCGAGAAAGGCATATGCCGGGAGCGTTCCGTCCGCCGCGCGCTGCTGGAAATCGCGGAAGTGGCCGAAGTGGCTGTCGTCCGCGGCGGCGGTGTCCGGGAAGGTGTGCCGTGTCAGGGGATCACGGTTGTAACCGTAGATCGCCCAGTCGAGACCCTTGTCCGAGAGCCGGCCGAAGATGGTCGGGCAGGTAAAGACCTTCGGGGTGTCGTCCAGGTGACCCTGCGAGGTCGCCGCGGCCGCAAAGGCTCGGTTGGGCAAGGTCATCGTGGGAGCGGATGCGAACCAGACATCGCATACCGCGTAGCCCCGCGCCAGGCCGCACAGCACCGGCAGAAGCTGCGGCGTGTACATGCCCATGATTTGCGATGGCGGCGTGCCGGGCAGCGTATCGCTGTAATGCTTGGCGAGATCGGAAGCGATGGCGGACTTGAAGTTCGCCACGAATCCCATGTTGCCCGGCACAGCCCCCGCGGCGGGATCGTCCGTCGAGAAGAGCTGGTAGCTCGTATTGAGAAATCCCTCGCCTGGATCCGCCCCGGGCATGAGATACGGATGCGGGTCCGTCGGCTGGATGGCGTACACGCCGACCCTGCGGCCGGTGTCATCGGGATTCCACTCCTCGCCCGTCAGGCCGTCGAAGGCCTGCCCGGCGGCTGAGACGTTGCCGCGATCCGCGTAGAGATACCCGAGCATGTGATCGAAGGAGCGGTTCTCCAGCATCACCTGCACGATGTGCTCGATGCTTCCAAGACGGTTCGACAAGTTGACTCTCCTCGTAGGAATCAGCGCTTGAGCCGGACGCCGTGCGCGAGCTTACGGTGATCAGATGACGGCGTCGTGAACGATCAGGCGTTGGCGGACGATCAGATCTCCGCCACGGTGGAATGCTCGGCGCTCGGCGCGCCGCTTCGGCCCTCGAACACGACGAGCAGCGGAATCACGGCGAGGGTGGCGATCATGAGGAACTTGTAGTCATCCATGTAGGCGATCACCTGCGCCTGCTGGGTGATGAGCGCATCGAGCGCGGCACGGCCAGCGGCGCTGAGGGGATTCAGGGTCTGCGCGATGAGCGGGCTGTCGAAATGGCGGTTGACGGCGGTGACGTACTGGGTGATGTCGGCGTGGTTGGCCTGAGTGGTGCGCGCCAGCAGCGCGCCGACGATCGAGATGCCGATGCTCGAGCCCACATTGCGCGCCAGGTTGTAGAACCCGGCCCCTTCGGGCCGAATGCGGGGTGAGAGCGTCGCCAGCGAGACGACACTGAGGGGGGTAAAGAGAAATCCCAGGCCCACGCCCTGGATCACTCCCACCCAGATGACGGTCCAACTCGAGACGTCCGGGGTCCACCCCGTCATCAGATAGAAGGACCACGCCGAAAGCCCGAGCCCAACGCCGAGCAGCAGCCGAGTGTCGGTACGTCCCATCAGCTTGCCGACGATCATCATCGCTCCCATGGTGCCGATGCCGCGCGGACCCATGACGTAACCGGCCGTGATCACCGGATAATTCATGAGGTCCTGCAGGTACGGCGGCTGCAGCGCCAGTGAGGCGTAGAAGGTCAGGCCGACGATGGCGACGAAGAGCACGCCGGCGCTGAAGTTGCGGTCCCTGAAGAGCGCAGGCCTGAGGAACGGCTCCCGGGCCGTGAACATGTGCGCCAGGAAGACGTAAAACGCCGACCCGGCCAGGACCGCCTCGGCGATGATCTCCCTCGAGCCGAACCAGTCGAGCTCCTGGCCCCGATCGAGGAGCACCTGCAGGGCCGCAATGGCGATGCTGAGACTGATGAAGCCGGTCCAGTCGAGCCGCGCCTCGCCACGGCGCCGTGCCTCGGGCAGGAAGAGGCTCATGCCGATGAGCGCGAGCACCCCGATCGGCAGGTTGATGTAAAAGACGTACCGCCAGCTGTAGTCCTCCGTCAGCCAGCCGCCAAGCACCGGGCCGAGGATCGGCGCCGCCATGACCGCCATGCCCCAGGCCGCCATCGCCGACCCGTGACGCTGCGGCGGATTGATGTTGAGCAGCACGGTTTGCGAGAGTGGCACCAGGGCGGCGCCGAAGAGGCCCTGCAAATAGCGGAAGATCACGATCTCGGTCACCGACTGCGCCATGCCGCAGAGCATGGAGGCGATGGTGAAGCCGACCACCGAGATGATGAAAAGGCGCTTCAGGCCGAGCCGCGCCGTCAGGAATCCGGTAAGCGGCGTCGCGATCGCCGCGGCCACGATGTAGGAGGTCAGCACCCAGTCGATCTGGTCCTGGCTCGCCGCGAGGCTTCCCTGCATGTGAGGCAGCGCCACGTTGGCGATGGTCGTATCGAGCGACTGCATGAGCGTCGCCAGCATCACGCACACCGTGATGCCGCCGCGATGGGGCGTGCTCGGGCTCAGCTCCTCGGACATCGCCGGTGCCGCTAGAGAACGGACCAGCCGCGCGCGTGGCCGGTGTGGATGCTGACCTCCGCGCTCATCCCGGCGCGCAGCGGCGGCAGATTCCGATCGCTCGTATCGACGGCGATGCGTATCGGGATGCGCTGCACCACCTTCACCCAGTTGCCGCTCGTGTTCTGTGCCGGCAACAGCGAAAATTGCTGCGCGGCCGCCGGGCTGATGCTCGCGATGGCGCCATGCCAGGTCCGCCCGGGATAGGTGTCGATGGTCACCGTGACCGCCTCTCCGGGACGGACGTAGGTCAGCTCGGTCTCCTTCGGGTTCGCGCGCACCCACACGTGCTCGGTGTCCACCAGATAGAACCCGGTGATGGAGGCTGCGAGATAGCGGCCCGGCTGGATGGAGGGCACGCTGGTCACGATGCCGGCGAACGGCGCGCGCACGACCGTGTGGGCGAGTTCACGCGCCGCCTCGTCACGGGCGGCGAGCGCGCTCAGGTATTGCGGGTATTGCTCCACCGGCCCCATGGGATGGCCGTTCAGGTTGGCCGCGATGCCCGCGAGCTGCTCCTCGAGCGAGGCGAGCGCCTGTTGCGAGCTCGCGAGATTGCGGTGCGCGGTGTCGTAGTCGGTGCTCGAGACGATGTGGACCCGGGCGAGGTTGCGCGCGCGCTTGAACTGCACCTGGCTGTAGCCGAGATCGTAATGCGCCTGCGCGATCTTCGCCTGCATGTCGCGATAGCTCGCCTGCAGGGCGAGCAGGCTGTCGCGCTCGGTAGCGAGCTGCGCGTTGGCGTGATCGAGCGCGTAGCGGTATTGCGCGTCGCGCAGCGTGTAAAGAACCTGCCCGCGGATGACGGCTTGATTCTCCTTCACGTCCACCTGCGCCACGATACCCGAGACATCGGTCGAAATGCCGACCGTGTTGGCTTCCACGTAGGCGTTATCGGTCGAGATCGTTCCTCCACCCAACGCATAGGCGATGAAGCCGACGATCAGGATGACTGGCAACGCCACGAACAACACGACGCGCAGCCGCCGGCGGGTCGCCGAAGGGCGATCCGACTCAGGAGGCGAGCGTGCCCTGTCGCCAGGGACGGCCAGTGGCACGGCGCCAACACGCTGCGGCGCCGTCGCGGTTGGGGAGGCAGGCGCTGATTCCTGCGCGAGCAGACTCGCGAAGTGCTCGTCATCGATGACGTTCTGGCAAACCAACAGGCTGCAGCCGATGTGATCGCTGAGGTATGCCCCGCTCGGCCCCGACCACCAGCGCCCGAGCGCGCTCTGGCGTCGATGCCCGACCACGACCAGATCGGCTTTGACCCGCTCGGCGTGGGCGGCGATCTCCCGCGCCGGCTCACCGATGACGAGCTTGCCCGAGGCCTGAAAGCCGAGCGCGGCGAGTCGCTCCATGCCTTCCTGCAGCACGCGCTCGTAATCCACCTGTTGCTGAGCGATGCCGCCGCCCCCGACTCCCTCGCCGAGCTTGGTGCCCGCGGCCTCGCGGATCACCGATAGCACGAACACCTGCGCGCCATATCGCCGAGCCAGCAGCGCCCCCTCGCGCAGGGCGGTACGGCCCTCGATGGAGCCGTCGTAAGCGAGGAGAACCCGCTGGTACACCTTCTTGCCTTTCTTGCATACGCGCTCGGGGGACCAGGCGCGATTATGCCTGCGTCCTACTGATCATTTCCCAATGCAGAAGCTGCCGAAGATCCGGCCCAGCAGGTCCTCGCTGGTGAACTCACCGGTGATCTCGTTGAGGGCCTGCTGCGCGCCCCGAAGCTCCTCGGCGACCAGCTCCCCGGCGCGACTCTCCCGCAGCCGCCGCTCCGCCTCAGCCACCTGACGGCGCGCGCGGCCGAGGGCATCGAGATGCCGCTGGCGGGCGGAGACCGAGCCCGCCTCCACGGTCAGGTATCCCATGCAGGTTTTCAGGTGCGCCCGCAGCATGTCCAGTCCCTCGCCGGTGAGAGCGGACAGCGCCACCCGCGGAGGCCCGCTTACCGTGTCGGCGATGGGAATGCCCCTCGCCAGGTCGCATTTGTTGAGCACGAGCGTCACCGGCACGTCCGACGGCAGGCGACTTCTTTCCTCGCCGTAAGCCGCCGCCCCGGGATCGTCCACCGCATCGATGACGAACAGCACCCGGTCGGCGCGCCGCATCTCGGCGTGCGCCCGTCGGATTCCCTCGGCCTCGACGATATCCGCCTGCTCACGCAGCCCGGCCGTATCGAGCACATGCAGCGGCATGCCATCGATGTCGATCCGCTCGCGGACGATGTCACGGGTGGTTCCCGGGATCGGTGTCACAATGGCAGCGTCATAGCCGGCCAGTCGGTTGAGCAGGCTCGATTTGCCCGCGTTGGGGCGGCCGGCGATCACGACGGTCATCCCCTCGCGCAGCAGCCGGCCCTGCTGCGCGCATCGCGAGACCGCATCGAAGTGGTCATGCACCGCCTGGAAACGCTCCTCGAGCTCCCGATCGGCGAGGAAATCGATTTCCTCCTCCGGGAAGTCGATGGCCGCCTCGACGTAGGTCCGCAGATCGATCACCGCGTCGGTGAGGCCGTGCACCATGGCGGAGAATTCGCCTTGGAGCGAGCGCATCGCCGCACGCGCCGCCTCGCGCGAGCCGGCGTCGATGAGATCGGCGATCGCCTCCGCCTGAGCGAGGTCGAGCTTGTTGTTGAGGAAGGCGCGCTGGGTGAACTCGCCCGGCTGCGCCCGGCGCGCGCCCAGCTCCGCCACGCGGTCCACGAGCGCCTCGAGCACCAACGGACCGCCATGGCCGTGTAACTCGAGAACGTGCTCGCCGGTGTAGGAATGCGGGGCCGGGAAGAAAAGCGCAAGACCGGCATCGATCGGTTCCTGGGCGGCATCGAGAAAACGGGCAAAGCCGGCGCGCCGCGGCAGGGGCAGCTCGCCGAGCAGCACGGCGGCGATCTCGGGCACCCGCGGACCCGAGACGCGAACGATCCCGATCCCGCCTCTGCCGGGAGGCGTGGCGGCCGCTACGATGGTATCGGTGCGGCTCATGACGGCGAGGCTACCGCTGCTGTCGTGCGCGTTGAAGAGCGGCTCGTCGCAGACCCGACAACTCGGTCGCAAACCGCTCAACCGTTCCGCTGGTGGAGCAGCAGCGTCACGCGCCGGGGCGCATCAGGCCTTCTGCGGCGCGCTACTGACCCCCAGCCGGCGATTGATGTTCCACTGCTGCGCAACCCCGAGAATGGTGTTCGTGAGGTAGTAGAGCACCAGGCCGGCGGGGAAGAACGCGAACATCGCCGACATGACGATCGGCATGACCATCATGATTTTCGCCTGCGTGGGGTCGGGCGAGGTGGGATTGAGCTTGTACTGCACGAACATGGCGATGGCCATGATGGCGGGCAGGATGAAGTAGGGATCGCGCGCCGACAGGTCCTGGATCCAGAACGCGAACTGCGCCTGGCGCAATTCCGCGCTATAGAGCAGCACCCAGTAAAAGGCGATGAACACCGGGATCTGCACGATCATGGGCAGGCAGCCCGAGACCGGGTTCACTTTCTCGCGCTTGTAGATGTCCATCATCGCGCGCCCGAGCTTCTCCTTGTCGTCCTTGTAGGTCTCCTGGATGTTCTTGATGCGTGGCCCCAGCGCTTTCATTTTCGCCATCGAGCGGCCGCTCGCCTCCGACAGCGGATAGAGCACCAGTTTCAGCAGGAACGTGACCAGGATGATCGCCACACCCCAATTGCCGGTCATCGACTCCACCTTGCTGAGCAGCCAGAAGAGTGGCCCGGCGAGAATGGTCAGATATCCGTAGCCGACGACGTACTTCAGAGTCGGCTCGATCTTCTCGAGCTGCGCGTGCAGCATCGGACCGACGAAGAGTGTCTGGTGAATGATCGCTGTGGCGCCCGCGGCCACCGTGTGCTCGGGGCCCGTCGCCGCGAGCAGGTACTCGGACCCGGAAACCTCGTTGGTGAAGCGATAGGGCGCGCTCTTCGGCGGCACCACCGCGCTCACGAAGTCGTCCTGAGTCGCCGCGATCCAGCCGTCGGTCACGGTCTGCGAGAAATGCTGGTAGTCGGCCTTGGAAGGATCGAGGCGCTCGTACTTGTTGCCGTTCCAGATGGCGGGCCCGTGATAGGCGTAGCTGTTGGGGTTGAAGTAGCTGCTCTTGGTGCGCGGATCGTTGCGGTAGATCTGCGCATAGGGCGCCGCCCGCCAGGGCGCCGTGCCATGATTTTGGATGGTGTAGTCGAGGCCGATGCCATACGAGCCTCGGGTGAAGACGAACGTTTTCGTCACCGTGACGCCGCCGCTGCTCCAGGTGAGCGGTACGCGCAGCTGCCGCGCCGCGCCCATCGAGTAGCTCTGCCGCGGCGCCGTGAAGAGCGCCGTGTGGTTAGGATAGGCAGCGCCCCCCGTTCCCGTGAGTCCGGTCTGCAGCAGATACACCGTTTGCGGACCGGCATCGTTCTCCAGCTGCACGCGTGCGGCTTGCCCTTTGATTTCCGCGTAATTGAGCAGCCGCACCTCTTCCAGCGTGCCGCCGCGCGTGCTGATCTCGAGGTCGTAGACGTTCGTATGGACGTGAATGACCGGTGCGCTGGCGGCGGCCGCGGGTGACACGGCGGGAATGCCCGCCGTCACGGGCGCCGGGACGTGGGGGGTTGGTGCCGGCTCTGCGGCGTGCGTGCCGCTACCCGGCGCGCTCGAGGGCTGCGCCTGCGGGACGCTGTTGGCGAGCGAGCTCGGCTGTTGGGTGGGCGCCGCCTGGCTCGCGACCGCCGTCGGAGCCGGCGGGAAATCCCGCTGCCAGGTGGTGTAGTTAAGCCACAGCACCGCGGCGAGCGCGAGCCAGAGATAAAAGCGCGGGTTGTTACTCATGGGGATGGGGCACCGGGTCGAATCCTCCAGGATGCCACGGATGGCAGCGCCCGATGCGCCTCATGGCGAGCCAGCCGCCGCGCAAGAGGCCGAAGCGCCCGATGGCTTCGAGCGCGTACTGGGAACAGGAGGGCTGGAACCGGCAGCAGGGGCCGAGGAAGGGGCTGATCGTCCACTGGTAGCCGCGGATCAGCCAGATCGCGGGGAAGCGCATCACACGCTGCGCGCGCGTCGTCATGATTCGCTCCCGGCGATCCTGTGCTCGCTGAGCTTTTTCCACAGTGCCGCGAGGCTCGCGCGCAGCTCCGCGCCCGGCGCTGCTCGGGCCTTGGGCTTGGCGCTCACCACGATATCGACCGCAGGAAGGGCAGGCTGGTGCAGCCGGAAAGACTCGCGAATGATGCGGCGGATGCGATTGCGCTCGACGGAGCTGCCGGCCGTGCGCACGGCAACTGCCATGCCGAGGCGCGCACCGTGCTTGTCGTTGCTGCTTGCTGTCACCGCGAAGAATCCGTTGCCAAAGCGCCGGCCGCTCGCATACGCCGCGTCGAACTCCGACTTGCGCCGCAGGCGCTTATGCGCCGGGAAAGTCAGCCGGTGCATATTTTTGCCGCGTCTCGCCCATTCGGCCAGCGATGTGTCGTGCCCCTGACCGTCCAGGGTGGCTGGGCCCGTTTCCCAGCGACCCCGCCGTCATCGTCGGAGCAGGTCTCAGAGGGCCCCGCTCTTCGTGTCCGGCGCTCGCGCGGATCGAGGACACACCCAGTGTCCTCGCTGAAGACACCGTGCTCGTCCGCTACGGGATCAGCTTCCGCCGGCCTTTGGCGCGGCGGCGGGCCAGCACCTTGCGGCCATTCTGAGTCGCCATGCGCGCCCGAAACCCATGCGTGCGCTTGCGGCGCAGCTTGCTTGGTTGATAGGTCCGCTTCGTGGCCATGAGGCTCCAGAGGATCCGTGGAGGTTCAAAAATGGGCGGCAAGGCTAAGCCGTTGAGCATCAAGGTGTCAATACGTTCCAATCGCTCGCGGGCCGTTCGCCGCCGATCGGAAACCTTCAGCGCTCTCGCTCAAGGGTATAGACTCCGCAGCCCTTTCCCCGTCGAAGTGGTCGCGGAGGCAACGCGCGTGGAAGCGTCGCTTTGGACTCGGTGCAGATGCGCGTTGGAAGCCGAGCTCCCGGAGCAGCAGTTCAATACCTGGGTGCGGCCGCTGCAGGCGCAGGAAGGTGCTGGCGCGCTCAAGCTCCTCGCGCCCAACCGCTTCGCGGTCGAATGGATCAACGAGCATCTCCTGCCGCGCATCGGCGAGCTGCTGCGCGACGAGCGGACCGGCAATGCGCCGATCGTCACGGTGGAAGTGGGCTCGCGTAGCACACCGATGCGCGCGGCAGTGGCTCCGGCCATCCCTGGCGGCCGGGCCGTTTCCCAAGGCGCTTGGCCTGGCGGACGCGGTTCTCAGAATAGCCCGGACGCGGTGTCCGGGCGCTCGCCCCCTGAGTCGGCTCGCCCACGACGCGCGGAAGGCTTGGTCGTAGGCGCACGCCTCAATGCGGATTTCACCTTCGGCACCTTCGTCGAAGGCAAGAGCAACCAGCTCGCCAAGGCCGCCTCCCGCCAGGTGGCAGAAAACCCCGGGCGAGCCTACAACCCCCTTTTCCTGTATGGCGGTGTGGGGCTCGGCAAGACCCATCTCATGCACGCCATCGCCCATCTCATCAAGGAGCGCGACGACGACGCCCGCATCGCGTACGTGCATTCGGAGCGATTCGTCGGGGACATGGTGCGCGCGCTGCAGCACAACTCGATGAACGAGTTCAAGACCGCCTATCGCTCGCTCGATGCGCTGCTCATCGACGACATACAGTTTTTCGCGGACAAGGAGCGCTCACAGGAGGAGTTCTTTCACACCTTCAACGAGCTGCTCGAGGGCCAGCACCAGGTCATCTTGAGCTGCGATCGCTATCCGAAGGAGGTCCAAGGCCTCGAGGAGCGCCTGAAGTCGCGCTTCGGCTGGGGATTGACGGTCGCGATAGAACCGCCGGAGCTCGAGACCTGCGTCGCGATCCTGACGACGAAAGCACAGCACGCCGGCGTGCATCTTCCGGAGGAGGTTGCCTTCTTCATCGCGAAGCGCATTCGCTCCAACGTGCGCGAGCTCGAAGGCGCACTGCGGCGCGTGATCGCCAACTCGCGCTTCACCGGCCATGCCATCACGCTGGATTTCACCCGCGAGGCGCTCAAGGACCTGCTGTCCCTGCAGGCGAAGCTCGTCACCATCGAGAACATCCAGAAGACCGTCGCCGATTACTACAAGCTCCGGATGGCGGATCTTCTGTCCAAGCGCCGCAGCCGCTCGGTGGCACGCCCGCGGCAGGTCGCCATGGCACTCGCCAAGGAGCTCACCAGCCACAGCCTTCCCGAGATCGGCGATGCCTTCGGCGGCCGCGATCACACGACCGTGCTGCACGCCTGCAAACGCATCAAGGCGTTACGCGACTCCGAGGTCCGGATGAGCGAAGACTACTCGAACCTGTTGAGAACCCTGACCGGCTGATGTGGGTGAGCCTGTGGATTTTCTGTGAGCGCAGGAGGGGATAAAGTTACGCACAGGCCGCCCACAGTTACCGCGCAGGTCGTACCGCAAAGCTTGCGGCCCCGAAGTCGAGCCAAGCCGTTGATCCCGCGGGTGGGATCGAAGTTTTCCCGCTATCCACAGGCCCAATGACTACTACAATCTGAATTCTAGATCCTTAAGAAAGAACTAAGATTATGAAGCTGACCGCCACACGCGAGGATCTTCTCGCTCCCCTGCAAAGCGTCATCGGAGTGGTGGAGCGGCGGCAGACGATGCCGGTGCTCGCGAACGTGCTGCTGTCGGCACGGGATCACCGGCTCGCGATCACGGGCACTGATCTCGAGGTGGAGCTCGTTGCGGCCACGAAAGTCACGCTCGAGCATGCCGGCGACATCACGGTCCCGGGCCGCAAGCTCCTCGACATTTTTCGCGCGCTGCCCGAAGGCGCGAGTGTCACGTTGACCACGGAAGGCGAGCGCGTGACGGTTCGCGCGGGTCGCAGCCGCTTCACGCTGTCGAGCCTGCCCGCGGCGGAGTTTCCGGTCGTCGAGGAGATCAACGCGTCGCAGACTCTCTCGCTGGCTCAGGGGGAATTCCGGCGGTTGATCGACAAGACCCATTTCTCGATGGCGCAACAGGACGTGCGCTACTACCTCAACGGGTTGCTGCTCGAGACTCAGGAGAGCGCGCTGCGCGCCGTCGCGACCGATGGGCACCGACTCGCGCTTTGCGAGATGGCGCTTTCCTCGCCCGGCAAGGCGGGACAAGTGATCGTGCCCCGCAAGGGAGTGCTCGAGCTGCAGCGGATCCTGGGCGCGGAAGGAAACGTCGAGCTGGCTATCGGAACGAATCACATCCGTGCGCAGATCGGAGACATTCGCTTCACATCGAAGCTCATTGACGGCAGATTCCCTGAATATGGACGGGTGATTCCGAGCAATCCACCGAAGCGGGTGCAGGCGGACAGGGAGCTGTTGCGGCAGGCCCTGCAGCGAACGGCGATTCTGTCGAATGAAAAGTATCGCGGTATCAGGCTGGCGATGAAGACGGATCTCCTCACGGTGCAGGCGCACAACCCAGAGCAGGAGGAGGCCGAGGATCAGGTGGAGGTCGTCTACGCTGGCGATGAGGTCGAGATCGGGTTCAATGTCAACTATTTGCTGGATGCTTTGAGTGCGATCGAGGGAGATAAGGTCGAGATCGGGCTTGCGGATTCCAATAGCAGCTGCCTGATTCACGCCCCAGGGATGACGCAGACTCGGTACGTCGTGATGCCGATGAGGCTTTGAGCGCGCGCATTGATCGTCTTGGATGTGCTGGGAGCGAGGCCCGCAACGACCTGCCCAAAACGCCGCAAGTCCATTGCGCTGTGCATTCCATGCTGCGCGCACGCTCCGGGTCCAACCGGGCTGCACAGGGTGCCCATCCGATCCTCGCTCTCCGCATGAAATGAGCGAGCCGGCATCCCGCAATGATCCTCACGGAGCTCACCGTCGATAACGTCCGCTGCATCGAGCACGCGGAGCTTTCACTCCATCCGGGGCGCAACCTGATCTGGGGAAGCAACGGGTCGGGGAAGACCTCGCTGCTCGAAGCCATGTTTCTACTCGGTCGCGGGCGGTCCTTCCGAACCCGGAATTCTGAGCGATTGATCCGGCATGGGGAGGATCGGCTGCTCGTCTTTGGGAGAACGGATGCGGGGCCGGCGGACGAGAGGGGTCTGACGCATGCCATCGGGGTGGAAGTTAATCGCCGTGAGGGCACGAAAGCACGCGTCGATGCCACCACGGTGGGCCCATTGGCCGAGCTTTCACGGGTCTTTCCGGTGCAAGTGATCGATCCGGGGGTCCACAAGCTCATCGAGGAGGGGGGAAGACGGAGAAGACGATGGCTCGACTGGGCCGTGTTCCACGTGGAACCTCGGTTCGGCGACTGGTGGGTCCGGTACGGGCGGGCGGTGCGGCAGAGGAATTCGGCGCTGCGCGAGATGGGAGCAGTGACCCGTCCATGGGACGTTGAGGTGGCGGCGCTGGGCGAGAAAATCTCCGAGGCGCGTCGCGCGGTGCTCGAGCAGTTGACGCCTCACTGGCGGGAAGTCGCGACGGGTCTGGAGTGTACGGCCGGGGAGCTGCAGTACTTCCGCGGATGGGCTGCTCACCACTCGCTCGCTGAGGCGCTCGAGGCTTCGCGCGCCAGGGATGAGACCCGGGGGTTGACCCAGGTGGGGCCGCATCGGGCAGACGTGCTGATCCGCGCCGGTGGGAAGCTTGCGCGGGAAGTGTTGTCGCGGGGTCAGCAGAAGCTCATGGCCGTCGCCCTGACCTTGGCGCAATTGCGGCTTTTGAGGGCCATTTCCGGGACGAGTCCGACGCTGCTTCTGGATGATCCGGCGGCCGAGCTCGATTCCGCGCACTTATCGCATTTTGTCGGTCAGATCGCGCTTCTTGGCAGCCAATTGATCATTACTTCGCTGCAGCCCGAGACGGCGCCTTTCGGGGCCGCAGACCGGGTGTTTCACGTGGAACAGGGGAGGGTGGGCCGGTATAATGTCGCATCCTGAGACCGGACCGTTTCATGCCTGCCGAAGACGTCTACGATTCCAGCAAAATCAAAGTTCTAAAGGGCCTCGATGCGGTGCGCAAGCGCCCCGGGATGTACATCGGTGACACCGATGATGGCAGCGGGTTGCACCACATGGTTTTCGAGGTCGTGGACAACTCGATCGACGAAGCGCTAGCGGGGTACTGCGACCGGATCGTCGTGACCATCCATGCCGACGAGTCGGTGACCGTCTTCGATAACGGCCGCGGCATCCCGGTGGATATGCATCCGGAAGAGGGCCGATCCGCGGCAGAAGTGATCATGACCGTGCTGCACGCGGGCGGGAAGTTCGACGCCAGCTCGTACAAGGTTTCCGGCGGACTCCACGGCGTGGGTGTATCGGTCGTGAACGCTCTGTCCGATTACCTTCTGCTCACCGTCAACCGTGACGGGAAGGTTCACCGCCAGGAATATCACCTGGGCGACCCGGTGGCACCGCTCGCGGTCGTGGGGGATACCTCCGAGCGCGGCACAGTCGTGCGCTTCAAGCCGAGCTCGCAGATCTTCACCCACATCCAATTCAACTACGAGATCCTCGCCAAGCGGCTGCGGGAACTCTCGTTTCTCAATTCGGGCGTGCGCATCGAGCTCGTCGACGAGCGCGAGAACAAATCCGACGTCTTCCAACACGAGGGCGGCCTCAAGGCGTTCGTGAAGTACCTCAACCGTACGCGCACACCGATCCATGACTCGGTGTTCTGGTTCAAGACCCAGGACGGCCCGGTGTCGGTCGAAGTCGCCATGCAGTGGAACGACTCCTACCAGGAGAGCATGTACTGCTACACCAACAACATCCCGCAGAAGGACGGCGGCACGCACCTCGCGGGTTTTCGCAGCGCGCTCACCCGCACGCTCAACGACTACATCGAGAAGGAGCTGTCCACCAAGAAGGACAAGTTGCCGACCACCGGCGATGACTCCCGTGAAGGGTTGACGGCTATCCTGTCGCTGAAGCTCCCCGATCCCAAGTTCTCCTCGCAGACCAAGGACAAGCTGGTCTCATCGGAAGTGAAGGGCATCGTGGAAGCGGCGGTCGCGGGAAAGCTCCAGGAGTTTCTCCTCGAGCACCCGCAGGAAGCCAAGTCCATCGTCGCCAAGATCATCGAGGCGGCCCGCGCCCGCGAGGCGGCGCGCCGTGCGCGCGAGATGACCCGTCGCAAGGGAGCGCTTGATGTCGCGGGGCTGCCCGGGAAGCTTGCCGACTGTCAGGAGAAGGACCCGGCGCTCTCCGAGATCTTCATCGTCGAGGGCGACTCCGCCGGCGGCTCCGCCAAGCAGGGCCGCGACCGGCGCACGCAGGCCATCCTGCCGCTCAAGGGCAAGATCCTGAACGTCGAGAAGGCGCGCTTCGACAAGATGTTGGCGTCAGCGGAAGTCGGCACGCTGATCACCGCGTTGGGCTGCGGCATCGGCAAGGATGACTTCGACATAACACGGCTTCGCTATCACCGCGTATTGCTCCTCACAGATGCGGATGTCGATGGCTCGCACATCCGCACGCTGCTGCTGACGTTTTTCTATCGCCAGCTTCCGGAGCTCATTGCGCACGGGCACATCTACATCGCGCAGCCGCCGCTTTTCAAGGTCAAGCGCGGCAAGCAGGAGTTATATGTCAGGGATGAAGCGGCGCTCGATGCGGCGCTGCTCAACACTGCGTTGGAAAGCGCCGCCCTGCACGTGAACGCCTCGGCGCCGCCGCTGCAGGGTCCGGGCCTCGAGGCGTTGGCGCGCAAGTACATGGAAGTTCAGGCCATCATCAAACGCTGGTCCCGTCGCTACGACGACCGTCTCCTCGAGCAGTTGATCTACATGCCCGAGGTCAAGTCGGCCGACTTCGATCGGCCGCAGTGGCTGCGAAGCTGGGCTCAGGATCTCGATCAGCGTCTCAACTCGCTCGACGATGCGACCCGCGCCTATCGCGTGGAGCTGCGCGAGGCGTTGGGCGATCACGCCGCGCGTATCATGGTCCATAAGACCGAGCACGGCACCGCGAGCCACAAGTACCTGCCGCGCGAGTTTTTCGAGTCGGCCGAGTACCAGCGCATCGCGGATCTCGCCCGCACGCTGGCGGGCCTCATCGGCGAAGGCGCTTACGTCGGCCGTGGCGAGGAGCGCCAGGAGATCGGCTCCTTCAAGGAGGCCATGAAGTGGCTCTTCGACCAGGCGCGCAAGGGTCAGACGATCCAGCGCTACAAAGGCCTGGGTGAGATGAATCCCGAGCAGCTGTGGGAAACCACGATCAATCCTGAGACCCGCCGCATCCTGCAAGTGAAGATCGAGGACGCCGTCGCGGCCGACGACATCTTCACCACCCTCATGGGCGATCAGGTCGAGCCGCGGCGCGAGTTCATCGAGAAGAACGCGCTCTCCGTGACCAACCTGGACGTTTGAGCCCGCCGGCCGGAGTAAGCCCCAAATTGCCTCGTATAAGAGACAATATTGGGAGTTAATGCCTACTATTAGATCTATTTTTAATCAAATATACCGCTGAGATCCCTGGCAGTCCTCGGCCGTGACACGAGCATGAACTGGAGCGCCTCGCCGCAGACGGCCAACTTTGCGATCTCGCCCGGATCAGCCAAGCTCACGCCGTGAAGCGCACGTCGCGCCGCTCCGGTCCCATCAGTGCGAGGAGCAGCAGCGCCAGCGCAACGATGCCGCAAACGGCGGTCAAGGCGAGCGAGTAGTCCGGACGCCCATGACTCGGGCGCGCGGCGGCAATCGCCGCCTGCAGCGGCGCATTGAAGGAGGCAAGGAGGTTACCCAGCTGATAGACCACCCCCGGAAAGGTCGCGCGCATCCCCTCGGGCGAGAGCTCGTTCAAGTGCACCGGCACGACGCCCCAGGCCCCCTGGACCATGAACTGCATCGCGAATGCCGCGATGGCCAGCGTCACCGCGGTGCTCGAGTAAGCCCAGAAAGGCAGCACGACCAGCGATAGCCCCGCCGCGAGCGCCATGGCACGGCGCCGGCCCATCCGGCTCGACAGCGAGCCGAACAGGATCCCACCCAGGATGGCGCCAATGTTATAGACGACCGCGATGGCGGACGTTGTCCCCGAGGAAAATCCCAGCTGCCTTTCCAGGAAAGTCGGATACAGGTCCTGGGTGCCGTGACTGTAGAAGTTGAAGCAGGTCATCAGCGCGATCGCATAGAGCGCGAGCATCCACTGCCCACGCAGGCCGTGGATCAGGCTGCGCCTCACCGGCTGCGCGCGGCCGGCCGCCCAGGTGGGCGACTCCGGTACCTTGCTGAAAATGTAGAGCACGAGTAGCGCCGGGGCGGCGCCGACCACGAACATCCCGCGCCAGCCGATGCGGTCGAACAGCAGGCCGAACACGACCGCGGCCAGCAAGTAGCCGCAGGGATAGCCGGCCTGCAGGATGCCGGAGATCAGTCCACGGGAGCGGATCGGCACGGTCTCGAAGGCAAGCGAGGCCCCGATCCCCCACTCACCCCCCATCGCGACGCCGTAGAGCGCCCGCAGCACGATGAATGCGCCCAGCGACGGGGAAAAGGCGGTCGCGAGCTCCATGGCCGAGTACAGGAGGATGCTCGCCATGAGCGCCGGTCGGCGGCCATAGCGGTCGCCGAAGCGGCCGAAGAGAAAAGCTCCCACGGGACGCATCGCCAAAGTCACGAACAACGCCCAAGTCACGGCCGTGATGTCGGTCTTGAAATCGCTGGCGAGGCGCGGGATGACGAAGACGACGAGAAAGAAGTCGAACGCATCCAGCATCCATCCCAGAAAGCTGGCGATCACCACGTGGCGACTTTCCGCCGTCCAAACCTCGCTCGAGGTCATATGCGCCTCTCACCCGTGAGAAACCCGGATCATATCGAGCATGAATGCGTCGAAGGAACAATCCTCTACACTGGGCTCGTCGACCGCCTGGACCGCCTTGGCGGAGTTGCTGCTGCAAGATGCCGGAGAAAGTCGATTGCGTGGTGATCGGAGCGGGCGTCGTCGGCCTTGCGGTCGCGCGGGCGCTCGCGATGCGTGGCCGCGAGACCCTGGTGCTCGAGGCCGAGGGTGCGATCGGCACGGGCACGAGCTCACGCAACAGCGAGGTGATTCACGCCGGCATCTACTACCCGCCCGGCTCGGCGAAGGCGCGGCTCTGCGTTGCCGGCAAGCGGCTGCTCTATGAGTACTGCGAGAGGCGCGGCATCGAGTATCGCCGCTACGGCAAGCTCATCGTCGCCGCCGAGGAGTCGCAGCGGCGCTCGCTCGAGACCATCGAATCGACCGCACGCGCGAACGGCGTCACCGACCTCACTTGGCTGACCGCCGCCGGGGCGCGGGTGCTGGAGCCGGCGCTGAGCTGCATCGCCGCGCTCCTCTCGCCCTCCACCGGCGTCATCGACAGCCACGGCTTCATGCTCGCATTGCAGGGGGATCTCGAGGACGCAGGCGGCACGATCGTGTGTCATTCGCCCGTGCGGCGCGGCCGCTGCGAGCCCGAGCGCATTGTTCTCGAGGCGGGAGCCGATGAGACCGTCGAGGTTGCCGCGCGGGTCGTCGTCAACAGTGCGGGCCTGGGCGCGCAGGCGCTCGCGGGCCGGATCGACGGCGTACCCCGCGAGAGCATTCCTCCGTGCCTTTACGCCAAAGGAAACTACTATGTGTTGCAGGGAAGGGCGCCTTTCCGCCATCTCATCTACCCTACTCCCATACCCGGCGGGCTCGGGGTGCACCTCACTCTCGATCTCGCCGGGCGGGCGCGGTTCGGACCCGATGTCGAGTGGATCGAAACGCTCGACTACACGGTCGATCCGGCGCGGGCGCGGCACTTCTATCAGGTCATCCGTCGCTACTGGCCCGGGCTGCCGGAGGACTCCCTTCGGCCCGGCTATGCCGGTATCCGCCCCAAGCTGAGCAACCCGGGCGGCGCCGCGACGGACTTTCTCATTCAAGGAGAGCAAGCGCACGGCGTGCGCGGCCTGGTCAACCTCTATGGAATCGAGTCGCCGGGACTGACATCGGCCCTTGCGATCGCGGAACAGATCGCGGGTGCGCTCGGGTGAGGCGGCTGGCACCGGTGCGCGGTGAGGAGCCCCCTCCCCGGCTGCGCTGGTGGATCGGTGGCCTGCTCGGCGCCGGGGTGCTGATCAACTACTTCGATCGCATCAGCATCTCCGTCGCCGGACCGCAGCTCGAGCATACCTTCGGGCTTACGCCGCTTCAGACTGGGCTTCTCTTCAGCGCGTTCTTCTGGAGCTACGCGCTGATGCAGATTCCGGCTGGTTTGCTGCTCGATCGTTGGGGCGTGACGCGCGTCGGCCGCTGGAGCGCCTTCCTCTGGAGTGCGGCTACGGCGATCACCGCCTGCGCCGGAGGTTTCCTCGGCATCTTTCTGGCCCGGCTGCTGCTCGGGACGGCCGAGGCGCCGAGTTTTCCCGCGAGCGCCAAGGCGACCGGCTACTGGTTTCCGCGCAGCGAGCGCGCCCTCTCGACGGCGCTCTACGATGTCGGCGCCAAATTTTCCAACGTGATCGGAGTGCCCCTGGTCGCGCTGGCGGTGGTGGGCCTGGGCTGGCGTTGGGGCTTTGGTGTCGTCGCGGTGCTCAGCTTCGCGTATTTCCTGGTGTTCCGTTGGGGATACCATGACCCCAGCCGACATCCCCGGCTGACACGCGCCGAGCGCGAGTACATCGTCGCCGGCGGCGGCGCACCCGAGGGCATCGCGGGAGAGAGCACGGCCGGAATGCTGCTGTATCTCTTGCGCCGGCGAAAGGTCTGGGGCCTCTTCATCGGTTTTGCGGCCTACGGCTACAGTTTCTATCTCTTCCTCACCTGGTTGCCGGAGTACCTCGTGCGCAGCCTCCATCGCAGCATCCTGGCTTCGGCGGGCTGGGCCGCGATCCCCTGGGCCTGCGCTTCCGTGTCCGACCTGCTCGTGAGCGGCTGGTTGATCGATCATCTGATCCGCAAGGGTCACGATGAGACGCGGGTGCGCAAGACCGTGCTGGTCACCTGCATGTGCATTGGCATCGCGGTGCTCGGCGCCACGGCGACGACCCGACCGTTCATCGCGCTCGCGTGGATTTCATTGGCGTTGAGCGGGATCGGCGCCGTCGGCGCGGTCGTCTGGTCGCTGCCATCGCTGATCGCTCCCAAGGGGGGCGCCGGCACGATCGGCGGCATCATGAACTTTGCCAACAACATGATGGGCGTGGTAGCGCCGATCACCACCGGATACATCGTGGGCAGATACCACTCGTTCACCGCCACTTTCCTGGTAGCCGGCAGCGTGCTGCTGGTGGGCGTGGCCGCGTATATATTCCTGCTCGGGCGTATCGAAACGTTGCCCGAGCCCGTCCGCGCGGCGCCGCGCCCGGTCCCGGGAACCTAACTGGCTCGCGAGCCGCTCGATGGAGTCGGCGCGCGGCGACAGCTCTGGCCGGGTCTCGTCCCTGGCGCTAAGGTAGCGTGAGCTGCTGCAATCCGCAGACGAGGAGGCGCCATGGCGCGACGTCCACTCAAGGGAAGCGAGCGAAGCCCGCTGCCGGATTCACGAGCGCTCGGACCCGCGGACCCCGCCGAGCGGCTGGAAGTCACCGTGGTCGTTCGGCCCGCTGACAGGCAGGGCCTGCGGGAGCGTCTGCAAAGGCTCGCGAAAGGCGAGCGCTCCGCCGGACACCTCTCGCGCGCCGAGTTTGCGCGCCGCCACGGCGCGCGCCGGGCGGATTTGGACGCGGTGAGGGATTTCGCCGAAGCGCACGGGCTCGCGGTCGTGGAGGAGCATGCGGGGCGGCGAGCGTTGGTGTTGGCGGGCACCGTGGCGCAATTCAACGATGCTTTCGGCGTCGAGCTGCAGCACTACTCGCATCCCGGCGGAACCTATCGCGGCAGGACCGGTCCCGTGCACGTGCCCGTCGAGCTCAACGGCATCATCGAGGCGGTTCTCGGTCTCGACGATCGTCCGCAGGCGAGGCCGCATTTTCGCCTGAAGGCGGGTAACACCCGGCGGCGCTCGCGACCGGCTCGCGCGGCAGCGACAGCCTTCACCCCCGTGCAACTCGCCGCGCTCTATGACTTCCCCCGAGGCGATGGCAACGGCGAATGCATTGCGATCATCGAGCTCGGCGGCGGCTACCGACCGCAGGATATCCAGGCCTATTTCGCCAAGCTCGGCCTGCCGGTGCCCGCGGTCGCGGCCGTCTCGGTCGATCACGGCACGAATCAGCCCACGGGGGATCCGAACGGCCCGGACGGTGAGGTGATGTTGGACATTGAAGTGGCCGGTGCCATCGCTCCGGCCGCAGCCCTCGCGGTTTACTTCGCACCCAACACCGACGCCGGATTCCTCGATGCCGTGACGAGCGCCGTTCACGACGACGTACGCAAGCCGTCGGTCGTCTCCATCAGCTGGGGTGGACCCGAGTCGAGCTGGACTCAACAGGCGATGTCGGCCATGGACCAGGCGTTTCAGGCCGCGGCCGCGATGGGAGTCACGGTGTGTGTTGCCGCCGGCGACAGCGGCTCGACCGACGGGGTGAATGACGGCAGCAATCACGTGGATTTCCCCGCCTCGAGCGACCACGCGCTTGCCTGTGGCGGAACCAGCCTGCAGGCGAGCGGCACGGCCATCGTGAAAGAGGTCGTGTGGAACGACGGCGATGCGGCAAGCGGAGCGGGCGGCGGCGGCGTCAGCACCGTATTCGCCTTGCCCGCCTGGCAGCAGGGTCTCGAGACGAGCGATGCGCAGGGAAAGCGCAGCGCACTCACCAGGCGCGGCGTTCCCGACGTCGCCGCCGACGCGGATCCGCAGACCGGTTATGAAGTGTTGGTGGATGGCACGAGCGCCGTCATCGGGGGCACGAGCGCCGTGGCTCCGCTCTGGGCGGGTCTCATCGCGCGCATCAATGCGCTCGCGGGGCGCCAGGCCGGCTTCGTGAATCCGGCGCTCTATGGCCAGCCTTCCGCCTTGCGCGACATCACACAAGGTAACAACGGCGGCTTCGCCGCCTCGCCCGGCTGGGACGCCTGCACCGGGCTCGGCACGCCCGACGGCGCCAAGGTGGCGGCCGTCACGGACCTCTGAATTCTCCGATCCAGCAACTCGACGCCGCCGGTGCGACAATGGCCCTCTCCGCGGCCGCGCCGTACCGTCATCCGTTCAGTCGATGAGCGACAGCAGCTTCGTTCCGGTCGCCCGCATCGGTGATGTGCGCACGGGCGGCATGCTCGAGATCAACGTCGGCTCGCGCAGCATCGTCCTCTGCCGCACGCGCGAAGGATGGTTCGCCGTGGACAATATCTGCACGCACGCCTATTCCAAGCTGAGCGAAGGACGATTGCGCAAGACGAGGTTGACCTGTCCCTTGCACGGCGGATCGTTTGATTGCCGCACCGGGGCGGCGATCGCGGCACCGGCCGTGGCGCCGCTCAAAACCTATGCGGTGCGGGTGATCGGCGAGGAAGTGCAGATCGCGTTCGAGGATCAGCCCGCCGGTTCATGAGGCGTTCAACCGTTGCCCTGTAGCGTGGCGGCCTTGTCGTCCTCATGCAACAGCTGCTTCGGTAGTCATGACTCATCTTCAGGAATCTTCACAGAGCGGCGCGGTAACATCGTCGCCGCTCCGGAGAGACCGTCACCGTCGACACACGGCGGCAGCAAGCCCACTGCTCCTATGATGGAAGAACGATGCAAAAGCCACTGATGCGAATGTTCGAAGGCTCACGAGTGATGTCGAGCGGAGCCGGGACGCTCGCGATAGCGCCTCCGGTCAACATGAAAGCGGATCCGAGCCAACCGGGTGAGCTGTGGAGCTACGCCGTCTACGCCCTGATCGGCGTCGGCTGCATCGTCCTCGGCTATTACCAGTTCCACGCCGTCGTGCTGCGCATCCTTGCGTTGGCCGTGAAGAGGCACGAGATCCGCTTTCTCGCGTATCCGAGCCTCTTCTGGCTGGGACTCGGTTTCCTCCTCATCGTCATGCGCACGATCTTCTGGACGCTCTACCGCCCGGCGCCTGCGGCCACGCGCGAGTCCGCGCCGAGCCTCACGGTCGTCATTCCCGCCTACAACGAAGGCGCGATGGTCCTGCAGTCGATCGAGTCGGCGGCCAAGGCTGATTATCCGCACGATCGCCTCGAGATTCTGGTGATCGACGATGGCAGCAAGGACGACACGTGGAGTTATATCTCTCAGGCCGCGGAGCGTTACCCCGGACTGGTCACGGCGTTGCGCCAGGACCGCAATCGCGGCAAGCGCGAGGCGCTGGCGCTGGGCTTCAGCCGCGCCCGCGGCGAGATCCTCGTGACCATCGATTCCGATAGCGTGATCGAGCGCGGCGCACTGCTCGCGCTCACCGGTCCGTTCCGCGACCCCAAGATCGGCGCGGTGGCCGGGAGAGTCGAGGTCTACAACCGCCGCCACGGCATCATTCCGCAGATGCTGCACGTTCGCTACATGCTCTCCTTTGACATGCTGCGGGCCACCGAGTCCGTCTACCGCAACGTCTACTGCTGTCCGGGCGCGCTCACCGGTTTGCGCGCCTCGGGGGTCCGCCGGGTGCTCGATCGCTGGAAAAATCAGCAGTTCCTCGGGTCTCGCTGCACTTTCGGCGAGGACCGCGCCATGACCAATTACCTCCTCGACAGCGGATATGACACGGTCTATCAGCGCACCGCGGTCGTGCGTACTCTGGTGCCGATCTCCTATGCGAAGCTCTGCAAGATGCTGCTGCGCTGGGATCGATCCTACGTTCGTGAGGAGATCCGCTTCACCCGTATCGTCTGGAAGCGGCCCTGGCCCACGCGCCTCATGGCTTTGTTCGACCGCTCGGTCACTAACTTCCGCTATCCTGCGTCCTATTCCAGCCTGGGGCTGCTACCGCTCCTCGTGATGCAGGATCCTTCCATCACGGTGCCCATGATGACGACCATCGGGGCGATGTCGCTCTTCAGCGTGCTCTACTTCCTGCGCAGCGAGCGCTCGATGAGTTTCCTTTACGGCGTGTTGTATACCTACTATTCCGCCATCGTCCTCTTCTGGATTTTCCCCTACGCCGTCGCCACGGTCCGCTCGCGCAAGTGGATGACCCGCTGAGCGGGGTATGCCGCCTCAGCCGACGTGGTCGACATCGATTCCGAGCTGAGCGCGCAGCTGCTGCCGTCCCTTGGGCAATACATCGACCGCGCGAGTCTCCCGCCCGCGCCGCAGCCAGCCGGAGGCGCAAAGCACGCTCATCAGCTCGACACCGAGCGGACCGGCCAGGTGATGTTGCCGCTCCGTCCAATCGAGGCACTGTCGCGCCAGTCCGCCGCGTGAGGGCTTGATGCCGCGCAGGTCGACACCGAGGCGCGCGAGCCAGTCGTCGCCGGCGGGGGTCACCTCGAGCAATTTGTCGTGCGTCGGCCGCAGGTACTGCCGATCCTCCAGTGCACGTGTCAACGCTACGCCCACCTGCCCGGCGAGATGGTCGTAACAGCTGCGGCAGAAGCGCAGTCGCTGCGCCTCGGGGCTGAGGGCGCGACTGCGGATCCGCGTCTCGGGCCGGATCGCGGCGAGATGCTCCAGCGCCTGCGCGATATGAGAGCCGGCCAGTCGATAGTACCGGTGACGGCCCGCGACCTCGAGCGCGACGAGGCCTCCCGCCAGCAGCTTCGCGAGGTGAGAGCTGGCGGTCTGCGCGGTGACGCGCGCCGCGTACGCCAGCTCACCCGCGGGTAATGCGCGCCCATCGAGCAGTGCCGTCAGCATCATGGCACGCGCCGGGTCGGCCAGCAGGAACGCCGTGCCGGAAAAGCTGGGCAGCTCGGGACGTCCTGGTTCGATCATGGCATTACCGTACCATCCCGGCACACCGGAAGCTTCGACGCACGTCGAAGCATCGCCCGTCGCGCGGACCGACTCGCCTCGCGGGCGGCGGCCCGATTGAGCTACGCCTGGAGGCTTGCGACCGTGGTCTCGACCCACTCCTGGATCTCACGGTTGACTTCGCGGACGTCGCGGCCGCCCGGAGCGACAGGCTCCCCGATCACCACCCGGATGGTTCCGGGCTTCTTGCGCAGCCCCCGTCGCGGCCAGTAACGGCCGGCGTTGTGCGCGACCGGGACGATGAACTTGCCCGTCTCCGCCGCGAGCAGGGTACCGCTGACGCCATAACGGCGCGTCTCTCCGGGCGGCATACGCGTGCCTTCCGGAAAGACCATGATCCAGTCGCCTTCGGCGAGACGGTGACGCCCCTGCGCCACCACTTGAGACACGGCCGAGTGGCCGGACTTGCGGTCGATCGCGATGGCGTGCAGTTGGCGGATCCCCCATCCAACCACGGGAACCCATAGCAGCTCCCGCTTCAGCACCCACACCTGGCGCGGAAACACCACGGCCATCGCGATGGTCTCCCACGAGGAGGAATGCTTCCACAGCGCGATGTGGTTGCCCGCGGGCAGCCGCTCCGAGCCTTCCACCTGAAAGTCGAGCCGGCAGGTCCACTTGAGCGCCTTCAACAGCACCCAAGCCCAGAGCCGCGCCAACACGAATCGCTGTCGAAAGGGCAGCAGCAGACAGGCGAGCACGAAGAAGATGGCGTAGCAGAACGTCCAGACAAAGAAGAATGCCGTGAAGACGATCGAAGCGAGGAATTGCACGACCGCCGTCGCTCAACCCGGCAGCCGCGACAGGTCCGCGACGCCCGCGAACAGCGTCCGCATCTGCGCGAGGAGCGCCAGCCGGTTGGCGCGCAGCTTCGGGTTCTCGTCCATGACCATCACCTGGTCGAAGAAGGCATCCACGGCCGGACGAAGCTGCGCGAGCAGCGTGAGGGAGCCGGCGTAGTCCTTGCGGGCCGTGGCGGCCGAGACCGTGTCCCGCCGCTCGCGCATGGCCTCGAAGAGCTCCCGCTCCGCCGCGGCCTGCAGCGCTTCCGTATCGACGACCGGCGGCGCGCTCTCGCCCGCTTTGCGCAGGATGTTGGCGACGCGTTTGTTGGCGGCGGTCAGGCTCGCCGCTTCCGGCATTGTCAGGAACGCGCTGAGCGCCTTGAGGCGCGCGTCGAAGTCGAGCGGCGAGACGGGGCGGCCCGCGAGCACGGCATCGAACATTTCAGTGGTGATCGATGCCGCCGGTGCCGCCGAGTCGGGGCGCTCGAGGTAGTAGGCGCGCAGCCGCTCGAGGACATAGTCGTAGACCTCGGCCGCGAGGCTCTCGATGGCGAGTGCCGGCGCGGCTTTTCCGGCGGCGAGCGCCGACTTCTCGATGTCGGCGCGCACCAGCGTCAGGGCACTGACGAGGAGCCGCGACAGGTCGAGATCGAGACGCTTCTCGACTGCGATCCGGATGACGCCGATCGCGGCCCGGCGCAGACCGAACGGATCCTTCGTTCCGGTGGGCTTCTCGCCGATGGCGAATATGCCGGCGAGCGTATCCAGCTTGTCGGCGACGGCCAGCGTGGTGCCGGTCTCGGTTTCCGGCAGCGCATCGCCGGCGCCGCGCGGTTGGTAATGTTCCCGAATCGCCGTGGCGACCTCGGCGTCTTCCCCGTCGGCCAGGGCGTAGTAGGTTCCCATGATGCCCTGCAGCTCCGGGAACTCACCGACCATGGAAGTCAGGAGGTCGCACTTGCAGAGCTCGGCCGCGCGCCGCGCGCGCACGACCGCTTCGGGATCGCGCACGGCGGATGGTTCGCGCGCCTGTGCGATTTCCGCAGCCAGCGTGCCGATGCGCCGTGCCTTGTCGGCGAGAGATCCGAGCTTCGCCTGGAAGGTCACCTTGCCCAAGCCTTCCGCCCGCGCGCCGAGCGGGGACCTGCGGTCCTGCTCCCAGAAGAACGCCGCGTCCGCCAGCCGCGGCCGCACGACGCGCTGATTGCCCGCGATGACCTTTGCGGGATCGCGGCTTTCGATGTTGGCCACCGCGATGAAGCAGGGCAGCAGGCGCCCGTGCGCATCCTCCACCGGAAAGTAGCGCTGGTGATCCTCGAGGGTGGAGATCAACACCTCGCGCGGCAGCGACAGGAAGCGCTCATCGAAGCGGCCCGCGAGCGGCACGGGCCATTCGACGAGAGCCGTGACCTCATCGAGCAGCGCCGCGCTCGTCAGCGCCCGTCCGCCGAGGCCTGCCGCCGCGGCTTCGACCCGCTCGCGCACCAGCGATCTGCGCGCCTCGAAAGCGGCGATGACAAATCCGTGCTCGCGCAGCTTGCGCTCGTAGACGGATGGGCTCGACAGGGTGAGTGGCTTCGGCGCATGAAAGCGATGTCCCCGAGTGATATTGCCGGATGAGGTGTCGAGCAGTGTTGCCGGCACCACCTCCTTGCCATAGAGCATCGCGATCCAGTGGACGGGCCGCACGAACTGCGCCTCGCCCGCGCCCCAGCGCATGCGCCGCGGAATCGGCAATCCGTCGAGCGCGCTTTGCACGAGCCCGGGCAGCAGCTCCACGGCGGGCGCACCGGGTCTGACACCCCGGTAATAGAGGAAGGTCCCCTTACCCTCCTCGCGACGCTGCAGCTCCTCCACCGAGGCTTTGCAGCTCGCCGCGAATGCCTGCGCGGCACGCGTCGGCAGACCCTCCGCATCGAACGCCGCGCTCACGGGCGGTCCGCGTCGCTCCACTGTCTGGTCCGGCTGCCGCGCCGCGAGGTTGCGGACCAGGACCGCCAGCCGGCGGGGCGTCGCGAAGGATCTGAGCTCCCCGTGCTTGAGGCCCGCCTTGATGAGCCCCGAGGCAAGCCCGCCGGCAAAAGCCTGCTCGAGCAGGCGCAGCGCCTTCGGCGGCAGCTCCTCGGTTCCGAGCTCGATCAGGAAGTCGCGCTTTGCCGTGCTCATGGGGCCGCGCCTGCGGCGCTCGCGAGCAGCGGGAATCCGAGCGCCTGCCGGGTGTCGTAATAGGTCCGCGCCACACCGCCTGCGAGCGAGCGCATGCGCAGGATGTAACGCTGCCGCTCGGTCACCGAGATCGCGCGGCGGGCATCGAGCAGATTGAAGGTATGCGAGGCTTTCAACACCTGCTCATAGGCCGGCAGCGCCAGCCCTTCCTTGAGCAGCTCGTTGCAGCAGCGCTCGTGATCGTCGAAGTGCCGCAGGAGCACCGCGACGTCGGCCCTCTCGAAGTTGTATCGCGACTGCTCGACCTCGTTCTGTTGGAATACGTCCCCGTAGGTCACTCTGCCGAGCGGCCCGTCCGCCCAGACGATGTCGTAGATGCTCTCCACTCCCTGCAGATACATCGCGAGTCGCTCGAGACCATAGGTGATCTCGCCGGTGACCGGCCGACAATCGAGGCCGCCCACCTGTTGGAAGTAGGTGAACTGGGTGATCTCCATCCCGTTCAGCCACACCTCCCAGCCCAGTCCCCAGGCGCCGAGCGTCGGCGACTCCCAGTTGTCCTCGACGAAGCGCACGTCATGTACCAGCGGGTCGAAGCCGAGCGCGCGCAGGCTCCCCAGATACTGCTCGAGGATGTCGAGCGGCGAGGGCTTTATGACTACCTGGAACTGGTAGTAGTGCTGCAGCCGGAAAGGATTCTCGCCGTAGCGGCCGTCGGCCGGGCGGCGCGAAGGCTGCACGTAGGCGGCGCTCCAGGGCTCCGGGCCGATGGACCTGAGAAAGGTGGCGGTGTGGAACGTGCCCGCTCCCACCTCCATGTCGTAGGGCTGCAGCACCACACAGCCGCGGTCGGACCAGTAACGCTGCAGCGCGAAGATCAGCTCCTGGAAGGTGCGGGGCGCCGTGCCGGTTCTCATGGACTAGCGGTCGGATGCAAAAAGAGCCGGCGAGTATAGCCCGCCAAAACCGCCACAGCGGTACCCCGGCGGCACGCACCAAAACGAGGCGCCACGGCTGAGCCACCGGGCACACCTGAGGTGAATCTCGGTGATATCTGCACAAATCAAGTGCAAGAATACGGTTTTACGCACCAGAAAAGTGCAATATGGGCTCTGACAGCCGGCTAAGTCCTTGATCTACCGAGCGGCTCAAGCTGGCACAGCGGCTGCACTATCGAGCCGCCATCCAGAGCGATCGATGGCGCCGGGCCCGGGGGACTCCCGGCCGGGGCGCCGTGTCCGGTCGCTCGCCGCCTGCGGCGGCTCGCCCTATTTCTTCCGGAGGAGATATGACACCGACCGATGTGCTCAAGCTGATCAAAGAAAAAGACATCAAGTTCGCCGACTTGAGGTTCACCGATACGCGGGGCAAGGAGCAGCATGTGACCATTCCCGCGCGTCTGGTCGATGAGGACCTGTTCCGCGACGGCAAGATGTTCGACGGCTCCTCCATCGCCGGGTGGAAGGGTATCAACGAGTCGGACATGATCCTCATGCCGGAGGCGAACACCACGGTGATCGATCCGTTCTTCGAGGATGCGACGATCAACATCCGCTGCGATGTCATCGAGCCGGCCACCATGCAGGGCTATGAGCGCGACCCGCGCTCGCTGGCGAAGCGCGCCGAGGCTTACTTGAGGTCCACGGGCATCGCCGATTACGCGCTTTTCGGTCCGGAGAACGAGTTCTTCATTTTCGACAGTGTGCGCTATGGGAATGACATGCGCGGCTGCTTCTATGCCATCGACTCCGTGCAAGGCGCCTGGAGCTCGGGCACCGAGTACACCGACGGCAACCGCGGGCATCGCCCCGGCATCAAGGGTGGTTACTTCCCGGTGCCCCCGGTCGATGCCTTTCAGGACATCCGCTCCGCGATGTGTCTCGCCTGCGAGGAGCTCGGCCTGAAGGTGGAGGTCCACCACCACGAGGTCGCCACGGCCGGCCAGAGTGAGATCGGCATCGGCGCCGGCACGCTCGTGCAGAAGGCGGACCAGGTACAGCTGCTGAAGTACGCGGTGCTCAACGTTGCGAACCGCTACGGCAAGACCGCCACCTTCATGCCGAAACCGCTCGTCGGCGACAACGGCAGTGGCATGCACGTGCACCAGTCACTGCAAAAGGAAGGCAAGGCGCTGTTCGCCGGCGACAGGTACGGCGGACTTTCGGACCTCGCGCTCTACTACATCGGCGGCATCATCAAACACGCGCGCGCGCTCAACGCCTTCACCAATGCCGGCACCAACAGCTACAAGCGTCTGGTGCCGGGGTTCGAGGCGCCGGTGATGCTCGCGTACTCCGCGCGCAACCGCTCGGCCTCGATCCGCATCCCCTGGGTATCGAACCCGAAGGCGCGCCGCATCGAGGTGCGCTTCCCCGATTCCAGCGCGAACCCCTATTTCGCGTTCGCGGCCATGATGATGGCCGGCCTCGATGGCATTCAGAACAAGATCCACCCCGGCGACCCCGCCGACAAGGACCTCTACGACCTCGAGCCAGAGGAAGCCAAGCACATCCCGACGGTCTGCCATTCGCTCGACATGGCGATCGACTATCTCGACAAGGACCGCGAGTTCCTGACTCGCGGCGGGGTATTCACCAACGACGTGATCGACGCCTACGTCGGTCTGAAGATGCAGGAGATGACGCGCTTCCGCATGGCGACCCACCCGGTGGAGATGGAGCTCTACTACAGTTGCTGATGAGTGAACACGGTGCACCCCGGCCCTGGGCGAGGCGCAAAGCGCCGAGCGCCCGCGCACGATGCGCGGGCCCTGCGAGAACCGCATCCTCGAGCCGAGGAGCCCCAGGAAGCGGGCCCTGCCGCCAGGGGCGAGTCGCGTTAGCGACGAGCGGGCGGACAGGAGTCCGCCCCGGGCTTAGGGATGGCGCAGCGCAATGGCCATTGGCACGGCCCTTCTTTTTCTGGTACGGCGTTCCTTTGTCCTCGGCGCGACAACGGGCTATCCTCGGGCCTTATGCGCGACAGCCGATTTACCTTAATCCAGCCCACCCCCGTCCGCCGGATTGTGGCTGGTGTGGCAGGGTTTGCGTGCCTCGGCCTCCTCTGCTCCGCCGCCCTGGCGGACAGCAGCGGCAGGACGACGGTCTACAGATGGGTGGACTCGAGCGGCATCGTCCACTACAGCGACCAGCCGCATCCCAACGCGCAGAAGTTGGAGATCAGTGGGGCCCAGACGTTTACCGCGCCGCCGGTGCCATCCTCCTCGTACAATTCCGCGCCCGAGCAGACGCAACCCGCCGGCCCCGCTTACCAGAGCTGCGAGATCACCCAGCCCACCGATCAGCAGATGCTGATGAACGTCCAACAGGCGACCGCGGTGGTGCAGACCTCGCCGCCGCTGCGCGCGGGCGACCAAGTGCGTCTCTTCGTCGATGGCAAGCAGATCTCGGGCTCCGGCACCTCGTTTACCTTCCCGGTCTTTCGGGGCCAGCATTCCGTCGCGGCGGTGATCCAGGACAGCACCGGCCAGATCGTCTGCGAGACGAGCACGGTTACCTTCTTCGTGCACCAGCCCTCGGTGCAGAACCCGCACAACCCGGTTCACCCGCACTAACAGCGGCGGCTCAGGGGGCTCGGTCAAAAGGGATTTTCGGGGAGGCTCAAAAACATGGACGTTTTTGCGCCAGCCTCCAGGGACGGATTTACGGCGTTCCCGGAAAATGCCTTTTGAGCGGGGCCCTGGGGACCGAAGCGAGAGGGACCGACCGTGGCCGCTGAGCAGCTCATGCCCTCGGCGCTGTCGCACTTCGATCCCACCGAACTCCTCGACGCGCTCTCGACCGGCATCATCGTTCTCGATGCGCAGCTCTGCGCGATCTACGCCAATGTCGCCGCCCAGGACCTGCTCGCCTTCAGTCTGAACCAGGCGCGCGGGCGGCCATTCTCCGACTTCCTGCTGGAGGGCAACGGCCTGCCGGCGATTCTCCGCCGCGCGCTCGAGACCGGCGAGGGCATCGCGGACCGTGAGCTCACGATCCGTCCGGTCGGCACCCGCGAATCCCGCACCCTCGATATCACCATCACGCCCCTCGAGGGTCAGGTCACGGGAACCCACCTGCTCCTCGAGCTCGCCGACACCACCCAGCGGCAGCGCATTTCCCGCGAGAATGACCTGCTCGCGCGCCTCGATGGCAGCCGGCTCATGATTCGCCAGCTCGCCCATGAGATCAAGAATCCGCTTGGCGGGCTGCGCGGTGCCGCCCAGCTTCTCGAGCGCGAGCTCCAGGGTGCGACGCTCAAGGAATACACCCAGGTCATCATCGGTGAGGCCGATCGCCTGACCACGCTCGTCGACTCCATGGCGGGCCCCAAGCGGGTGCCGGAGAAATCGCTGATCAACGTGCACGAGGTCTGCGAGCACGTCTATCACCTGCTGCGGGCGGAAGCGCCCGCCGGCATCCACATCGAGCGCGACTACGACCCGAGCCTGCCGAGCGCCATGCTCGATCGCAATCAGGTCATCCAGGCGCTGCTGAACGTGGCCCGCAACGCCATGCAGGCGCTGAGTGAGCGCGGGCACATGGTGCTGCGCACGCGGGCGCTTTCCAATGTCAGCATCGGCTCGGCCCGGCATCGGCTGGTTGCCAGCGTGCAGGTGGAGGATGACGGACCGGGAATTCCCGAGGAGCTGCGCTCGAGCATTTTTTATCCCCTGGTCACGGGACGCGCGAACGGCACCGGCCTCGGCCTCGCGGTGGCCCAGGAGCTCGTTTCGCGCAACGGCGGCCTCGTCGAGTTCGAAAGCGAGTCGGGCAGGACCGTGTTCACACTGTTACTGCCCCTGGGAGAGCCTCCATGAACGGCAGCGCGCTGCGTGTCTGGCTCGTCGACGATGACGCCTCCATCCGTTGGGTGTTGGAACGGGCGCTGCGCAACGGGGGCATGACCCCGCGCGCGTTCGAGGCCGCGGAGCCCGCCCTCGAGGCGCTGCGACGCGAGGCGCCGGACGTTTTGATCACCGACATCCGCATGCCCGGCCAGTCAGGGCTCTCGCTGTTGCGCCGTATCCGCGACACCCGTCCCGCGCTGCCGGTCATCGTCATGACCGCGCATTCGGATCTGGGCAGCGCCGTCTCGGCTTACGAGGGCGGCGCTTTCGAGTACCTGCCGAAACCCTTCGACATCGATCAGGCTGTCGCGCTCGTCAGGCGCGCCGCGAGCGCCGTGTCTCCAGGGGCGACGGAAGCGGCTGCGACGCCGCGGATCCCGGAGCTGCTCGGAACCGCGCCCGCGATGCAACAGGTGTTTCGCGGCATCGGCCGGCTGTCACGCTCCAGCGTCACGGTGCTCATCACCGGCGAGTCGGGCACGGGCAAGGAGCTCGTGGCCCGCGCCCTTCACGATCACAGTCCGCGCGCCGGCAAACCCTTCATAGCGCTCAACACCTCGGCGATTCCCGCGGACCTGCTCGAGTCCGAGCTCTTCGGCCATGAGAAGGGCGCGTTCACCGGGGCGGACGCCCAGCGGCGCGGGCGCTTCGAGCAGGCCGATGGCGGCACGCTGTTTCTCGATGAGATCGGCGACATGTCGATGCCGCTGCAGACCCGCCTGCTGCGCGTGTTGGCGGAGGGGGAGTTCTATCGGGTGGGCGGACAGACATCGATCCGCGTGGACGTGCGCGTCATCGCCGCGACACACCAGAATCTGCAGGAGCGCGTGGCCCGTGGGCTTTTTCGCGAGGATCTCTACCACCGCCTCAACGTCATTCGTCTGGAGCTGCCGCCGCTTCGGGCGCGAGCGGAGGACATTCCGGAGCTCCTTCGGCACTACCTCGATCTCGCCGCACGCGACCTCGGCGTCGAGCGCAAGGCGCTCGCCAGGGACGCGGAGGCCACGCTGTCCTCTTACGGCTGGCCCGGCAACGTGCGCGAGCTGGTGAACGTCTGCCGTCGCCTCTCGGTTCTCGCGCCAGGCAGCGAGGTCCATGTCGAGGACCTGCCGCCCGAGATCCTCGCCGCCGGCGCTGCCGCCGCCGACGCCGACGCCGAGTGGGAGAAGTCCCTCGCCAGCTGGGCGGACCATCAGGCGATGAGCGGCAAGCGTCCGCTCCTCGATCAGGCGTTGCCGGTGATGGAGCGTATCCTCATCCGTGCCGCGCTCAAGCGCACCCAAGGCCATCGCCAGGACGCCGCGAAGCTTCTCGGCTGGGGACGCAACACCCTTACCCGCAAGCTGAAGGACCTCGGCATGGCGGAGGGAGACTTGGAGGAGTCCTAACCCGAGACCGGCGCGTCCTCGATCTCCTTCGCGGTGCGTAGGCTTCCGATGAGCTCGGTGACGCTCCCGAGCCCGTTCGTGCGCAGATACTCCGCGATGCCGTCGTTGACTTTCTTGCAGACGAAAGGGTCGTAGAAGAGCGCGGTGCCGATGCCCACCGCGGTGGCGCCCACGATCAGAAACTCCAGCGCATCGGTCGCGGTCGTGATGCCGCCCTGGCCGATGATGGGCACTCCGTGCGGTTTTGCCACTTCGTAGACCTGATGCACCTTGAGCAGGGCAATGGGTTTGATCGCCGGCCCCGATAACCCTCCTTGGATGTTGCCGATGACCGGGCGGCGGGTGCGCGCATCGATCGCCATGCCCATTACCGTGTTGATCACCGACAGGGCATCCGTCCCCGCCTCGATGCACCGCCGGGCGTTCTCCCGGATGTCCGTCTGGTTCGGCGAGAGCTTGGTGATGAGTGGTTTCTTCGTGACCCGGCGGCAAGCCCGCACCACCTGCGCCGACATGTCCGGGTAGTTGCCGAAAGCGACGCCACCTTCCTTCACGTTCGGGCAGGAGATGTTGATCTCGATGGCATCGATGGGCGACTGATCGAAAAGGCGCGTGACCTCGGCGTACTCCTCCACGGTGGAGCCGGAGACGTTGGCGATGAACCGTGTCTCGCTGAAATCCAGCTCCGGCAGGATGCGGCGCACCACGTGCTCCGCGCCCGGGTTCTGCAGCCCGATGGCATTCAGCATGCCGGCAGGGGTCTCGAACACGCGGTGAGGCGGATTGCCGAGCCGGGAGCTGAGCGTCGTGCCCTTCAAAACGACCGCGCCCGCGTCCCGGTTGGAGAATCCCTCGATCCGGGTGTACTCCTCGCCGAAGCCCACGCAGCCCGAGAGCAGCACGAGGGGGGAGCCGAAGTCGAGGCCGCAGAACTTCAGGCGTAGCGAGCCCGGCGGGGCGTTCGGGGGAGCGTTTGGGGGCGTCGCCATTGGTCAGAGCCTGCGCACGTGGAGGTCGATTCTGCCGCGCGGGCCGATCAGCCAGGAGCCGAGCCAGCCGGTGATCCAGACAATGAGCGCGGTCCCGAACGCCGACCAGAAGCCGCCGTCGATGTGAAAGCCCGGCAGCATCCAGGCGACGAGCGCGACCATCGCCGTGTTGACGATGAGCAGGAAGAACCCGAGGCTGAGTATGGTGATCGGCAAGGTCAGGATGACCAGGATCGGCCGCACGATCGCGTTGACGACCCCGAGCAGCAGACCCGCGAGCACCAGCGTCCCGGCGTTGTCGATCCGGATCCCCGGGACCCAGCGCGTCGCGATCCAGAGCCCGATGGCGCTGATGAGTGCGCGGATGACGAAGCCGGTCACCTGGCCTCCCGCTTGGCGGCCATCTCCATCAGGACCTTGAATCGGGTCATTGCCGCCTGCCAGCCCGCCCGCAGGCGCAGGTACTGCGCGTCCCACTCCGCGGCCCCCGGCACGCCCGAGCCGAGCAGCCGCAGGATGGTGCCGCCGCCCCTTGCCGGCTCCAGGATGAAGTCGTCGATGAGGGCGCTCTCGGTGGGCGGGAGCGCCTTGCTCGGCAGGTAGATGAGCCGCAGACGCCGCCCCGGCTCGCAGATATCGATATGCGCCTCGAGCTCCGTGACGCGGTCGACGCAAGCTCGAAACAGCCCCCCGGTCCGCGCGCGGATCTCGGCTTTCGGCGAGCACCAGGTGCGAAGGAGCGCCGGATCGGTCAGTGTGCGCCAGACCGCCTGTACGTCGCCCGCCAGGTCGATCCGGTGGGCATACCCTCGAGTCTTGTCCGTCATGGGTCCAATTGTGCCATCAGTGCCTCGTCGGCGAATCCCGGAGCATCCCCCGAATCTGGTCTATTCTAGAGGCTACGCTTACGGAGTTCCCCATGGCGCTCGTCAACCTGATCGTCGCTCTTGCCCTGCTGCAGTTCTCCGCCTTCGCGACCGCGGTCGGGAGGGCGCGGGGGAAGTACAAGGTCGCGGCGCCGGCAACCAGCGGCAACGAGATGTTCGAGCGCTACTTTCGCGTCCAGATGAACACGCTCGAGCTGCTCATCATGTTCATCCCGGGGATGTGGATGTTCGGCTTTTACGTGAATGCGCAAGCCGCCGCGGGGCTAGGGGCCGTCTTCATCATCGGGCGCGTCATTTATTTCTTTTCGTACGTCAAAGATCCGAAGAAGCGGTCGCTCGGCTACGGGCTGTCAGCCGCGCCGGTCGCAGCGCTCGTGATCGGGGCCGTCGTCGGCGCGGCGATCGCCGCCATTCACGGGCTCTGAACCGCGGCCGGTCGGGAGCTCGAGCGCGCGGCTCGTCTTTTGCGCGAAACCAGGCTATCGCTGGCCGCAGTGGCGAGCGAGGCCGGCTTCTGTGACCAGAGCCATATGAATCGCACTCTCACGCGGGTCCTCGGCAGAACGCCAGCCGCGGTGAGGCGGGACCGGGACGACCTCAGGCAGGCTTTTCCGCCTCCGCCCAGAGGCTAATCGGTCTCCGATTTGATCGGCCGCGTCATCAGCGCGCGCACCGCATCGCGCGCCGGGACGCCCTCGTAGAGCACCTGGTAGACGCCTTCGCAGAGCGGCATCTCCACCGCCGCGCGAGCGGCCACGGTATGCAGCGCCTTGGCCGCGGGGTATCCCTCCACCACCTGATCGATGTCCGCCAGCGCCTGCGCGGCCGACTTGCCGGCTGCCAGCTCGAGGCCGAACCGCCGGTTGCGCGACTGATCGTCCGTGCAGGTGAGCACCAGGTCTCCGAGGCCCGCAAGTCCCATGAAGGTGTCCCGCTGGGCCCCGAGCGCCACGCCGAGCCGCATCATCTCCGCCAGGCCGCGCGTGATCAGCGCCACCCTCGTGTTGGCGCCGAAGCCGAGGCCATCCGAGAGACCCGCGCCCACGGCCAGCACGTTCTTGACGGCACCGCCGACCTCCACGCCGATGATGTCGGTCGACGTGTAGGCGCGGAACTGCGTCGACGATAGATCCTGGGCCAGCGCCTTGGCGAACGCCGCATCGGGGGATGCAATCGTCACCGCCGTAGGCAGCCCCGCCCCAACCTCCCGGGCGAAAGTCGGTCCCGACAGCACCGCCACCGACCGCTTGGGACCCAACACATCGCGCGCGACCTGGTGGGGTAGCAGTCCCGAGGGAAGCTCGAATCCCTTGGTCGCCCACGCGAGACGCATCTGCGGCCCGAGGCGCGGCGCAATCGCATCGAGCAGCCCCCGCAAAGCGTGGCTCGGCACGGCGATGAGCACGTCGCAGGCAGCGTCTAACGCGTCCGCCAGCTCCGGCTCGATGGCAAGAGACTGTGGAAAGGTCCCCGCGGCAAGATAGCGCGCGTTGTGCCGCTCGCGCGCCATCGCCGCCAGAGCCGCGCGATCGCGTCCCCAGAGCCGGGTGGGCCGCCCGCTGCGCGCGAATTGAATGGCGAGCGCCGTTCCCCAGGAACCCGCGCCCAGCACGGCGACTGCTGAGTCGCTCCCGGCGACGACGCTCATGACCTGTGGCACGAGCTCGGATCCAGCGCTTCGACTAGTTGGTCTGCTCGGGCGGCCGATTCTGGTTTGCCGCGTAGAGCGCGTCGAAGTTGACCGGCGGCAGCAGGAACTGTGGGAAGCCACCCTGGGTCACGAGGTGCGACACCGCGGCACGCGCGTAGGGGAAGAGCACTCCGGGGCATACGCTGCCGACCGCGCGCTTGGCGTCCTCTTCGGTGAGGTTGCGCATCAAGAAGATGCCGGCCTGCTTCACCTCGACCAGGAAGATGGTGCTCTCATTCTGCTTCGCGGACACGGTCACGGTCAGCACGATCTCCCGCACATCCGGCGACAGGTTCGCGGCGCCGGTGTGCAGATCGAGGTTGATCTGCGGATTCCAGTTACCATCGACCCGCGGGCCATTCGGTGCCTCGTAGGAGCAGTCCTTCAGGTAAACGCTCTGCAGGGCGAGGACCGGGCCGTCTCCGGCCTCGGGCGCCGGCGCGACACCGGCAGCTTCATTCGTCATCTGTCACTCCCGTTTTGCAATAGTTCATCGAGACCCCCATGGGCCTCCAGCTCGAAGAGATCGTCGCACCCGCCGACATGCGTCCCAGAGATGAAGATCTGCGGCACCGTGCCGCGGGCGCTGCGCTCCATCATCTCGCGCCGCGCCTCGGGCCTCGTCTCGATGTCGATCTCCTCGAGCGCGATACCCTTGGCCTCGAGCAGCTGCCGCGCGCGTGCGCAATAGGGACACCAGCTCGTGGCGTACATCACCACCTTCGGACCCGTCATGCACTTGCCTTCGAGCCTTTTTCCAGCGGCAGGTTGTCCGAGCGCCATGCCGCCAGCCCGCCGCGCAGGTTGAACGCCTGGGTGAACCCGAGGGTCTTCAGCTGCCGTGCGGCTGATCCGCCGAGCGAGCCGGACTCGTCATAGAGGATGAGCGGTCTCTGCTTGTGTTTCTTCAACGTCTCGCCGGCCTTGAGGATCTGCTCGCCATCCATGCGGCGCGCGCCGGAGAGATGACCGGCGGCATACTGCTCCGCCGGCCGCAGATCAATCACCACCGCTCCGCGGTTCATGAGCCGAATGGCATCCTGCGGGGAGACGGCCGCGAAAGTTTCCGCCCGCGCGCGTATCTCGAACACGATCAGGAGCACGAGCACCACGACAGTCGCGGCGACGAGCAAATGATTCAGCTGGATGTATTGAACGAGACGGTCCATGCAGAGGACACCGGAAGATCGCGCCGGCCGTAAAAAGGGCGCGCATTATAGCGCTCATATGCAACCCGTCCGCATCCAGGGCCTGGTCGCGATCCTCCTGCTGAGCGCTTGCGCCGCCGTCCCGGCAGCCGCGGCGCTGAAGCATTACGCGGCGCACCCGCGCTCCCAGACCGATGCCCGGGAGGCGCGGGCGCAGCTCGACGCGCTGCGCGATCAGATTGCCCGCATCACCCGCCAGGTGAGCCGCGGTCAGGCGGAACGGGACCGCCTGACGCGCCAGCTGCGGGCGACGGAGAAATCCGTGAGCGCGGCGCAGGCGGCGCTCGAGGACCTGCGCCGGCAGCGCCAGGCGAGCGCCGCCCAGAGGGGGCAGCTCGAGACGCAGAAGCGCGCGCGCGAGGCGGATCTCGCGAGCAACCGCAGCGCACTTGCGGGGCAGCTGCGGGCGGCCTACCTCATCGGCCGGGAGGAGCCGCTGAAGCTCCTGCTCAATCAGGGCGATCCGGCCCGGGCCGGCCGCATGTTCGTCTACTACAGCTATTTCGGCCGTGCACGCGCACTCAAGATCCAGGCGATCGAGGCGGACCTGCAGCGGATAGGTCAGCTCGATGGACGGCTTCAGACTCAGGACGCCCAGCTCGCGAGCCTGCAACAGGCGCAGCAGGCCCAGGTCTCGACCCTGGAGCAGGCGCGCTCGCACCGATTGCAGGTGCTGGCGAGCATCTCCGCCCAGACGCAGACCCGCGCCGAGCGGCTGGCACGGCTGCAGCGACAGCGAAGAGGTCTCGAGTCGCTGCTCGCGCAGCTGCGGCGCGCCACAGCGAGCCTGCCCCCGCAGAATCTCGGGAATTCGCCCTTCGCCCATCTGCGAGGCAGGCTCCCGCGGCCGGTGGCGGGCAGGATCATCGAGAGCTTCGGGGAGGTGCGCGCCGGCGGCTTGAAGTGGCAGGGCGATCTCTTCGCCACGCACCTCGATGCGCCCGTGCACGCGGTGTCGCAAGGCCGGGTGATCTACGCGGACTGGCTGGCGGGGCTCGGCCTGCTCATCATCATCGACCATGGCGATGGGTACATGAGCCTCTACGGCCACAATGACCGTCTGTACGAGTCGGTCGGCCAGCACGTCGCCGCCGGACAGACTATCGCCGAGGCCGGAGACAGCGGCGGCAGCGCTCGGCCTGAGCTCTATTTCGAGATCCGCAAGGAAGGCAGGCCGCTCGACCCCCGCGCCTGGCTGGCGCATTGATGATCGTGTGGTCCATCAGGGCCGCGCTCGCCCGAAGCGCCGGAGGCGACTTCGGGTCATTAGGGGATGTGAGGCGCATCAAGCTTTGATCGCCCGCGCGGGGCCAGTTTCGGCGAACCGCCAACTCGCGCAAGGCCCGGCAGACCCCTTCGGGCGAGAGTGGCAGCCATTTCCACAGCGCGTGTACCCCTGCCGCGGCATGAGCGTGTCTCCGGAAAATAAAACGATACCTGAGACCCGCCCAGATGGGTCGGAGGGCTCTGCCAAAGCCTCGGAACGCTGGGGCGGCCTGGAGGCCTATTCGCAGCTCTGCCGCGCGCTGCTGCCGGGCGTGCGCGGGCTCGCGATTTTCGATGCGCGCGGAGCGCTGCGCTGGTCGAGCGATGCGCCGACCGGTATCGAGCTCGAGCCGCACGTGAGCGGCGCGCTGGCCGCGGCGGGTGCGGCTCCCGAGAGCGCGGGCGATCTGCATATGCTCGCGGACAGCGTGCCGGCGTACCTCTTTTGGATGAGCGATAGCTTGCGGCGGCCGCTCGCGATCGTCGCGATCGTGTGCGCGGCGAAGGGCGAGGGAGCGACCGAGGCGCGCAGCTTCAGCTTCGTCCATGCGATCCTGAAGCCCGCGCTCGAGTGTCTGCGCCGCGATCTCATCGCACGGCTGACCGTCGGCAAGCTCAAGCGCGCGGTGGCCGAGCTCGACAAGGTCGGCAAGAGCGGCGATGGTGGCGGCTTCGACTCGCTCACCGGTCTGTACACGCGCCCGGCGTTCGAGCATCGCGTACGCGCCGTGGTCGCTGGCGCAGAGCGCTCCTCGGGCTGGTGCTCCCTGTACATCGATGTCGACCAGTTGCACGTCATCAACGACAACTTCGGCATGCGGATGGGCGATGGGGTGCTCAGCCAGCTCGGCGAGCTGCTGCGCGGCCGCCTGCCACCGGGTGCGTTCGCGGCCAGGATTTCCGGCGACCGGTTCTCGGTGCTGTTGCCAGGGCATCTCGATGACGCCGAGCGCTTCGGCGAGTCGTTGCGCGAGGCAGCCGAGCAGTTGGGCAACATGCATGGCAACTCGCGGTTGCGCCTCTCGATCAGCGTCGGTGTGGCCGCCCTCGATACCAGCGAGGGGGAGTTGATGCATTCGTTTGCCGCCGCGGAGACCGCCTGCAAGGCCGCCAAGGATCGCGGCCGCAACCGGGTGGAGGTCTATCGCGCCAACGATGTCAGCCTGGTCCGCAGGTTCGCCGACATCAACATCGCCGGTCAACTCCACGATGCGATCAGCTCCGGCCGGTTGCGCCTCGACGCGCAACTCATCCTGCCGTTCGGCCAGGACACGCCGCTCAGGCCGCACTACGAGCTTCTGGTGCGCATGGTGGATGAGGAGGGCGTCGCGGCGGGGCCGGAAACCTTCATGTCGGCCGCGACCCGCTATCAGCTCATGCCGAGAATCGATCGCTGGGTTATCGAGAGCACCGTCGAGCGCCTGAAAGGCTATGCCCAGACATTCTCGAAAGTGCCGCTCTCCTTCGCGATCAACTTCTCCGGCCAGTCACTCAACGATGAGGGGTTCGAGGACTTCCTGATCAAGCGGATCGTCTCGAGCGGATTGCCGCCCGAGCTCTTCTGCTTCGAGCTGACCGAGAACGCCACCATCGCGAACGTCACGCGCGCCAGCGCCCTCATGGGCAAGGTCCGGGCGCTCGGCTGCGGCATTGCTCTCGATGACTTCGGGACCGGGTTCTCCTCGCTCTCGTATCTGCGCCAGTTGCCGGTGACCATGTTGAAGATCGATGGCAGCTTCGTCCGCGACGTGGTGCGCGACCCGCGCGCCGAATCGATGGTGCGCGCCATCGCGCAGCTCGCGCACACCATGTCGCTCACGACGGTCGCGGAATATGTCGAAACCGAGGAGATCCGCGCGCGCGTCGCCACCCTCGGAGTCGATTATGGGCAGGGATATGCGATCTCGAAGCCGCTGCCGTTTGATGATCTGCTGGCGGAGCTCACCGCCTCCGCCGACCCGGCGGGCAGCGCCGCTGCGGCACCAGGGCCCGCGAGGCCCGTCGATTCTCCACTTTGACGCACCGGTCGGGTCATGCCCACCGATGGTCGGGCGGCCATTGACCGGCAGAGCGCGCCGTAGCATCGTTTCGTCCTTTGATCCCACGGGGGGATTCATCACATGTCGAGCGGCAAGCGCACGCTGATCGCTCTCGTCGCGGGGGCGATTTTCGGCTTTTCCATCGCTCTTGCCGGCGGTGTCCTGGCTAAGAACGGCAACACGATTGAGAGCGTCGTGCGGATCGCGCAGACCGGTCCGACCCCTGCCGGCGATGCGAGCGCACGCGACTTAGGCGACACGGCGACGCTTCCCTGGCAGGAGGCCCGCCTCTTCGCCGAGGTCTACGAGCACATCAAGCACGACTACGTCGATCAGGAGAGCGATCGCAAGCTGATGGATGCCGCTATCCGCGGCATGGTGTCCTCGCTCGATCCGCATTCCGCCTATCTGGACAGTGAGGAATTCGAGGAGACGCGCCTGAGCACCATGGGCTCCTACCCGGGAGTCGGCATCGAAGTCGCCGCGGACGGCCCCGCGGTGAAGATCCTGCACGCGATCCAGGGCTCGCCCGCCGATATCGCCGGTTTGCGCGCGGGCGATGAGATCGTCGCGATCGACGGTAAACGCATCGGCGCCGACGCATCGGGTGCCATCGAGCACATGCGCGGCGTCTCGGGAAGCACCGTGACTCTCACCATCCACCGCGCCGGCACTCCCGGCCTGATGAGCTTCGCGCTGAAGCGGGCGAACGTCGAGGTGCGCAGCGTCACCTATCAGACGCTGGCGCCCGGTTATGGCTACGTGCGCATCGATGAATTCAGCGACACGACGCCGGAAGAGGTCAGCGCCGCTGTATCGAAGCTCCAGCGCGACAATGAAGCGGGTCTGCACGGGCTCGTGCTCGACCTGCGCGACAATCCCGGCGGCGTCCTCGAGTCCGGGGTCGCGGTGGCCGACGATTTTCTCAACGAGGGTGTGATCCTCACCGCCCAGGGCCGCACCCCCGACGCGCGGTTCGAGATGGATGCAACGCCGGGAGATCTGATGAACGGCGCACCGATCGTGGTGCTGGTCAATAGCGGTACCGCCTCCGCGGCCGAGATCGTCGCGGCGGCGCTCAAGGATCACGGCCGCGCGCTGCTGATCGGGCACAAGACCTATGGCAAGGGCACGGTGCAGACGGTCATTCCGCTCGAGTACGGCGGAGCGGTGAAGCTGACCACTTCCCGCTACTTCACCCCCTCCGGCGGCTCCGTGCAGGGCAAGGGCATCATCCCGGACATCGTCGAGGACGGCCCCGAGCATCCGGCCGCTGACGTCATGACGGCGAAGGGCGCGCCGTCCCTGCAATCGCGCGATGCCGAGGTTCGCCTGGCCCTGAACACGCTGCAAGGCGAAGGGCGAGGCGGCCCATTGCCCAGGCACCTCGTGAAGACCGTGGCGATGGCTCGAAACCTACCGACCATTGCAAGCGCCGATTACGTGCCGTAGCACGAAGCGCTGGATCCGGGCCTCCTGCCCGTCCCAGCGCGCGCGCTCACGCCTCGAACGAGCCCGCGGCGGTGTAATCCCTGCTAGCCTTGAAGCGTGCTTTCATGGCTGCTCGATCTCGTGTTGCACCTCGACCGCCACCTGGTCGAGCTGCTCGCGCGCGTGGACCTGTGGATCTACCCGATCCTCTTCGCCGTCATCTTCGCGGAGACAGGCCTCATCATCACGCCGTTCCTGCCGGGAGATTCGCTGCTCTTCGGCGTCGGGGCGCTCGCCGCGGTCGATACCAGCGGCACCCTCAACGCGCCGGTCGTCTTCCTGGTGCTCGGCCTCGCCGCCGTACTTGGTAACACGGTCAACTACGCCGTCGGCCGCCTCGTGGGACCGCCCGCCTTCAGTGGCCGATACCGGCTGCTGAAGGTCGAATACCTGCATCGCACCGAGGAGTTCTTCCTGCGCCACGGCGGCCGGGCGATCGCGCTCTCGCGCTTCATTCCTATCATCCGTACCTGCATGCCCTTCGTCGCAGGCATCGGCCGCATGCCCTACGGGCGCTTCCAGGCCTACAACGTCCTCGGCGGCTTCGCCTGGGTGATGCTCTTTCTCTGGGGCGGCTATCTTTTCGGCAACGTGCCGCTGGTGAAGCGCAATTTCGGGCTGGTGACCATCCTCATCATCGTCGTGTCGCTGATCCCGGTGGCGGCGGGGTTGGTGAAGCGTAAACGTCCGGTCTCCCCGGCTTGATTGCGCGGCCTGAGTCGCGACGAGGTGTCGAACGTGAAACCGTGGTTGACGACCGAGCCGACGCTGCGGGCGATCCTGCAGGAGCTCCGAAGTCGCGAGCCGATATTTCATCATCCGGAGCTCGGCACGAGCCGCGAGGACTTCGAGCGGATGACCGAGGAGGATTTCTGGGAAGTCGGCGCATCCGGGCGGCGCTACAGCCGCGAGCACGTTCTCGAGGTGCTCACGGGCCGCCACGAGAGCGCAAGTCATCTCGAGCTCGAAGACACGTGGGAAGCGATCGATTTCGCCTGCCGCGAGCTCGGAAGCAACACCTACCTGTTGACGTATACGCTGCTGCAAGGGCGCCGCAAGACGCGGCGCGCGAGTGTCTGGATGCGTTCCCGGGAAGACTGGAGGATCGTCTTCCACCAGGGAACGGTGGTCGAGGACGACACCTCGGAGTAGATCGACGTCAGCCGTCTGGCGGCGTCGCCGCCGACCGGGGGCCGCTTGCCAGCGCCTCTTCCAACACGCTGGTCAGCGGCTTGAGGAAGAAGGACTCCTCCGGCATCGCCCGCGCCGCGATCCCGTGCCGGTGCAATGTCGCCGCCACCACGGGGCCGACCGCGGCAACCAACGTGTGGGCGAGCGCCGCCCTCAGGGCCTCCTTCGAGGCGACGGTGATCAGCCGCTCGATCTGCGCGGAGCTGGTGAAGGCGATGGCATCGATCCGGCCCGCGCGCAACTGCTCGATCAGGCCGAGCACCGCCCGCTCGTCGGCGGCATCGGCGTAGACATACGGCGCCACGCTCGCGACGGCCGCACCGGAACCCTCGAGGAAATCGACCAGCGCTCGGTTGGGCTCGGTGCCGTAGAGTTGCACCCCCACGCGGCGGCGGCGCAGATCCAGGCCGCGCAGACTCGCGATGATTCCCTCCGTGGTCGGCCGCTCGGCGCCAATGTCGGGCCTGAGTCCGAGCTCGCGCAGCGCCTTGGCCGGCTTCGGACCGCGGGTGATCTTGCGCACCCGTCCCAACGCCTCGAGGACCCGCGGCCGCAATGTTGGCTCGTGCCGCTCGATGCAGGCGAAGATGCGCCTCAGCCCCTCGCCGGTGAGGAGAACCAGATCATCGAGCTCTCCCGCGGCGAGCCGCCGGCTCCACTGAAGCACCGGCGCCGGATCGGGCGCATCACGGATGGAGACGAGCGGGCAGCGGATGACGCGCGCTCCGCGCCGCTCGAGGAGCGCCGCGAATACCTCGAGCTCGCGACTCTCGGGCACGGCGATGGCGCGGCCGGCGAGGGGTTGAGTGGTCATCGACCCCAGTCTATGCGTCGGACGGCGAAATCTCCCAGCGCGTCACGTCACCGCGACCAAAACGCGGTATGCTCCGCGCCGCGGGGCACGCCATGATTGCAGAGCGGCCCTGGGGGTTGCTTGTACCTACAATCCGCTCCACGCCTGCGCGCATCGGGGGGCACGACGCGCTGGGGCCGCCTGCTCGCGCCGCGGTACTGGCCGACCTGGTTGGGGCTCGGCGTCCTGTGGCTGTTCTCACTCCTGCCTTACCCCGTGCTGCTCGTCATCGGCGCATGGGTCGGCGCGGTCCTGCGGCGATTGCCGCTGCGGTTCGCGCGGATCGCGCGCCGCAACATCGAGCTGTGCCTGCCGGAGCTCGAGCCCACGGCGCGCGGGCGGCTGCTCCGCCGTCACTTTGCGAGTCTCGGAATTGCCGTCTTCGAGATCGCGCTGGCGTGGTGGTGTCCGGCATCGCGCCTGAAGAAAATGTATGAGCTGGAGGGCCTGGAGCATCTGCAGCAAACCCTCGCCCGCGGGCACGGCGCGATCCTGCTCGCGGCTCATTTCACGACTCTCGAGATCGGCGGCAGGATCCTCGACACCGTCACGCCGATCAACGTTCTCTATCGCCCGACCAAGAACGAAGCGCTCGCGTACGTACTCGGGCGCTGCCGCAGCAAAAACGGCGGCCATGCGATTCCGCACGATGACATCCGCGCCATGATCGCGGCGCTCAAGAACAACGAGATCGTGTGGTACGCGCCCGATCAGAGCTATCGCAAGAAGGGCGCGGAGATGGTGCCGATGTTCGGCATCCCGGCCGCGACCAACACCTCCACTTCGCGCATCGCGCGGGTGACCGGCGCCGCCGTGCTGCCCTATTTCGTCGAGCGGTTGCCCGGTCGTCGCGGGTACCGTGCGGTCATACGACCGGCGCTCGGGAATTTCCCGAGCGACTCACCGGGCGGCGATGCCGAGCGCTTCCATCGTCTGATCGAGGCGCAGGTGCGCGCCGTTCCCGATCAGTACCTCTGGATTCACCGGCGCTTCAAGGGGCTGAGCGCCGACTACCCGAACTACTACGGCCGGCAGCCGGCGCTGCAGGCCTGAACCGGGTCTGCAGCAGGTAGGCCGCCGCGCTGATCGCGATCAATGCGATGAGCCCCGTGATCTCCTTCCGGGAAGCGAGCGCGATGATGAGCAGCATGGCGCCGATCGCGACCGCGGCCGCGATCCCGAGCCAGCGGAAATTGAGCGGCGCGCCCGCGAGCGCCACCCCACGGCGCGCCAGGCGCCAGGCGGCAAAGCATCCGGTGATGTAGAGGCCGGCGACCGTCAGTGTCGCGAGCACGGCGAGCTCGGCGAACGTGCCGCTCAGGGCGAACGCGATCTGCACCGCGGCGTAAGTCAGAATCGCCATATGCGGCACATGGGTGCGCGGATGCACTCGCGCGAGCACCCGCGGCAGCAGACCGTCACGGGCGATGGCAAACATCATGCGCGGACTGCCGAGAATGTCGCTGCCGATACAACCCAACATGGAGACGGCGGCGCCGAGGAGCATGAGCGTGCGCAGTCCCGCGCCAAAGCGCGCCATCGCATCGGCGAGCGGCACGCTCGAGGCGGCGAGCGCCGGCCCGAGGACGCCCTGCGCCACCACCTGGATCGAGACGTAGAGCACCGCCACGGTGCCGAGTCCGAGCGCCAACGCCCGCGGAATGGTGCGCGCCGGTTCGACGACCTCGCCGCTCGCGCAAAGCGCGGTCTCCATGCCGATCAGGGCGAAGAGCGCGAGAATCATCGCGCGTCCGGGCGCGGCGGTAACCGGGTTGACCGGTACCGCGAAATTCGCGCGGTGTATGGCCGTCGCCCCCACGACGATGAAGATCACGAGCGGCACCAGCTTCAGCGCCGTCGCCACGCCAATGAGCCGGGCGCCGCTGCGCACCCCCCGCACGTTGATCAGCGCGACGCCGCCGATCGAGCTCACGATGACGGCCGCACGGACCCAACCGATCCAATGAGCCGGCGTGATGCTGGCCGCGACGTCCGCCAGCGCCGCCGCCACGCTGGCCCCGGACATGAGACTGCCGAACCACTTGAGCGTGCCGGCGACGTAGCCGACGAGCGGTCCGAGGGAGACCTCGATGTATCCGTAGACGCCGCCACTGGTTGGAATCCGGCTGCCGCCCTCGGCGAAGCAGATGCCGACCGCCCCGACCGCGAGCGTGCAGCCTAGAAAAGCGAGCGGCGCGTAAACGCCAATGGAAGCGGCGAGCTTGCCGGGCACCGCGAATATGCCCGCACCGACGATGATGCTGATGACGCTGGCCGCGAGGCCCCACGTTCCGAGCGCACGTACCAGACCGACATCGCGTTCGCTGACAGACATCGAAACACTGTACCCTACTTGACCCCCACCATGAGCCGCTTGAGCGGCGGCGTGATGAGCAGCATCACGGCCCCGGCAACGGCACTCCACCAGAAGAGCTTCAGATACAGCGCCGGGAGAGTCGCGAGATCCTGGGCGTTGTAGCTGCCCGAGAGCTGGCCCGCCAGGAAACTGCCGAGTGCGATCGTGAGGAACCACAGGCCCATGGTCTGGCCGCCAAAGCGCGCCGGCGCCAGCTTGGTGGTGGATGAGAGGCCCACGGGCGAGAGGCAAAGCTCGCCACAGGCGGTGAGCAGGTAAGTGCCCGCGAGCCACAGCGGGGAAACGATGCTGCCATGCATCACGCGCAGGGCGGCCACGTACATGACGAGCATCGCCGCCGCCATGAGCAGCAGACCCCAGGCGAACTTCGCCGGCGAGGAAAGGTCACGGCTGCGCGCCCCGAGCCGCACCCACAGCGCCGCGAACACCGGCGCCAGCGCAATGATGAAGAACGGATCGACCGTCTGCATGTCGCCCGCCGGCATGTTCCAGCCGAAGATGTCGCGGTTGGTATAGCGCTGCGCAAACAGGGTGAAGGAATCAAACATCTGCATGTAGGCCATCCAGAACACCGTCGAGGCGGCAAACAGCGCCATCACGGCGAACACCCGGCTGCGCTCCTCGCGCGTGAGTCCGCCGAAGAACGCCATGTACAGCAGATACCCCCCCATCAGGATCCCGACCACCGCCGACACCGCGGTGGAGAGCGTCACCGCGCTGACCGTGACGACGCCGCCGAGTGTCAGCGCCGTGAGGGCGCCGATCACGGCCACGAAGCTCGAGAGCGCCAGCCAGGCGCGCGGCTGCGTGCTCGCCGGGGCGGCGCCGGCGGAACCTAAGTAGCGGCGGGTGGCGAGAAACTGCACCACGCCGAACAGCATTCCAAGCGCCGGCAGTGCGAAGCCGGCATGCCAGCCGTAATGCTGGGCCACCACGGGCACGAACATCGGGCCGAAGAGTGACCCGATGTTGATGCCGATGTAGAAGATCGAAAAAGCGGCGTCACGTCGCGAGCCACCTTCGGGATAGAGCTCGCCGACCGTGGCGCTCACGTTGGGCTTGAGCAAGCCAACGCCGAGGACGTTGAAGATCAGCCCGAGGAAGAAGAGGCGCGTGCCACCCGTCGCGAGCAGGGCGTTGCCGAGCATGATCAGCACACCGCCCGAGGCTACCGCGAGCTGACCGCCGATCAGGCGGTCCGCGACCCAGCCGCCGACCACCGACAGCACGTAGGTGCCGCCCGCGTAGAGTCCCCAGATGGCGCTCGCGCTCTGATCGCTGAATCCGAGTCCTCCCCGGCCGCTCGCGGCGACCAGAAACAGGATCAGGATCGACTGGATGCCGTAATAGGTGAACCGCTCCCACATCTCCGTGAAGAAGAGCGTCGCGAGCCCCCGGGGATGACGGAATGCCAGCGGTTGCGCAGCGCCCTCGGCTGCCGCTGGCGGATCCGTGCTCGGTGGCACCGAATCGGGAATGACCTGACTCATGCCGCGGCGCGCTTGCTCAGGAGGCCTGCGGCTGCTCGGCGTCGGCGTCCTGACGCTTCGAGCGCTGCAGGATCTTCGCCATGAGGAGTCCGCTTTCGAAAAGCAGATACATCGGCACGGCGAGCAGCGACTGCGACACCGCATCCGGAGGCGTGAGGAACGCCGCCACGATGAAAACGCCGAGGAGCACGTAGCCGCGGTAACTTTTCAGCTTGCCGAGCTCCACCAGCCCGGTGAGCACCAGCAGCACTACCGCCACGGGCAGCTCGAAAGCGGCGCCGAAGCCGAAGAACAGGAGAAGCACGAAATCGAGGTACTGTGAGATGTCGGTCATCATCGTCACGCCCTTGGGCGTCGTGCTCGCGAAGAAATGAAACATCGCCGGAAAGACGAAGAAGTAGGCGAAGGCCATTCCCGTATAAAAGAGCAGGATCGAAGAGGCGAGCAGCGGCAGCGCGAAGCGCTTCTCGTGACGATAAAGACCCGGCGCGACGAACGCCCAGAGCTGATAGAGCACGTACGGCATCGCGACGAACAGCGCGACGAAAAAGGACAGCTTGAAGGGTGTCGTGAAGGGGGCCGCGACACCGGTCGCGATCAGCGTGGTGCCTTTCGGCAGCTTCTCGAGGAGCGGCTTCGAGGCGAACGTGAAGAGCGAGTTGGCATAGAACGCGCACGGCACGAACACGATCCCCACCACCACCAGTGCCCGGATCAGCCGGTCGCGCAGCTCGAGCAGGTGCGAGATCAGTGTGCCTTCGGCGAGTTTCTCAGGTTCCTCGCTCATGAGTGCCCGGGGTGAGGGGCTCGGGTGGCGGCTCGCCACTCGAAGGGGCCGCTTCGGGTAGCGGGTCGGCGGAAGTCTGCCATGGGGCAGCGAGACTCGACACGGGGTCGGTATGCTCCGGTGTCGGCGGCGAGGAGCTTGCCGGCGGCACGCCCCCTACGGGACGCACCGGCTCCGGGCGGATCGTGCGGTTACGGTCGACGTCAACCTCTTCCTCGAGCTGCTCCTGGAACTGGCGGGCCATGGCCCGTGCCCGACCCACCCAGCGGCCGACCTCGCGTACGACGCGGGGCAGCTTCTCCGGGCCCAGCACGATGAGCGCCAGGATGAAGATGACCAGGATCTCGGAGAAGCCGATGTCGAACATGAGGGGCTTCCTCGGATCCTCTGCCCGCCGTCAAGGGGAGGCTCAGGCGCTCCGCTCGCTCTTGGCGGCCGCCTCGGCTTTAGGGGCGGTTTTCGCCTCGGGAAACTCGGCGTCAGGGGTTTCCGAGCGAATCTGCCGGCGCGGCGATGCGGCGGTCTCCTCCTGCTCCCCCTCGTTCATCGCCTTCTTGAATCCGCGCACGGCATGGCCCAGATCCTCACCCACGCTCCGGAGCTTCTTCGCACCGAAGACGACGAGCACCACGACCAGGATGATCAGCAGCTCCTTCATTTCCATAGGCTTGGACTCCGCCGCGCTCGCGCGCGAGAGAACATAATAGGGACCGGATCATAGGACAAAGGACCCGCTCCGGCCGAAAAAATTCGCGCTTTTGTGGACTAATCCCTGCCGTCACGGTTGCGCTCCCGCAGGCGAAGGAACGGCCTTCGCCCGCTCCATCAAGCCCGGATCTGGGCGCGCTCAGCTCTCGAGCCAGAAGGTGACCGGCCCGTCGTTGATGAGCTCGACCTGCATGTCCGCGCCGAACTCCCCCGCCGCCACGGGTGAATGCGTGGCCCGCGCCCGCTCGAGCAGGTAAGCGAAAAGCTCCCGCGCCGCTTCCGGGGCCCCCGCGGCGCTGAACCCGGCCCGGGTGCCCTTGTGAGTGTCGGCGGCGAGCGTGAATTGCGGTACGAGCAGCAGTCCGCCGCCGATCTCCCGCAGCGATCGGTTCATCCGTCCTTCCCCGTCGGGGAAGATGCGGTACCCGAGCAGTCGCTCGAGCAGGCGGTCGGCCGCGGCGCGGTCATCGCCGCGGCGCACGCCGATCAGCGCCAGCGTCCCCCGGCCGATCTCGTCCACACCCCGTCCGCCGCTGGTGACCGCGGCCCGCGAGACACGCTGGATGAGGCCGATCATGTGCGAGACTCTTCGGATGCGCTGGCATCCGATGCGGCGGGTCCTATAAGATTCGCGGCGGTTTTGCGCACCGGGGCGGAGATCACGATGGCGGGACGTTGGTTGGGTTTACTGGGGTCGCTCGTGGCCGCTACGGCCCTTGCGCAGCAAGCGCCGCTCAAGGGCAATCCGCAGCACGGTGAGATCCTCGCTTACACCTGCCTCGGCTGTCACGGCATCGAAGGCTACCGCAACGCCTATCCGGCTTACGCGGTGCCGCGCCTCTCGGGCCAGCACGCCGACTACCTGGTCTCGGCGCTGCACGAGTACCGCAGCGATGCGCGCCAGTATCCCACCATGCATCTGCAGGCGCTGTCGCTCTCGGACCAGGACATGGCCGACGTCGCCGCCTACCTGGCCGGCAAGCCGCTCATCGCCACGAGCCGCGCGAGCGCGCCGCAAGTCCCGCAGCCCGCGGTCCTCTGCACCTCCTGCCATGGACGGGATGGGATCGGCGTGACGCCGGCTTATCCGTCACTTGCCGGCCAGCACTTCAGCTATCTCGTGCGAGCGATTCAGGAGTATCAGACGGGCTATCGCAAGAACCCGATCATGAACGGCATGGCCGCTTCGCTGAAGCCGGCCGAGATCCGGGTCATCGCCGGATACTTCAGCAGCCTCAAGCCGGGACTCCACACGGAGTCCCGGCCTTACTTCAGCTGGACCGACCACCAGGCCGATAGCAAGTGAGGGAGCGGCCGCGGGCCGCTCCCCTCATCGCACCTGCACCGGCACGAAGATCCGCTCGCTGCCGTGCTGGATGAGCAGCGCCACGTGCCCGTGCGACTTGCCGACGACCGAGCGTAGCTGCTCGACGCTCGAGATCCGCTGGCCGTTGGCCGCGAGCACGACATCCCCCGGCTCAATGCCGGCATCCTCCGCCGGACCACTCACCCCCTGGACGAGCAGACCGCCGTGAGTGTGAGTCTGCTGCTGCTCATCCGGGGTCAGCGGCCGTACCGCGAGGCCGAGGCTACCGCCCTGGTTCTGCGGCTGCGTGGCGGATGCGACCGTCTCGTTGCCCATCGAGCCGAGCTTCACCGAGATGTCACGCTTGGCGTGGTCGCGCCAGATGGTGAGGTGCGCCGTCGTATCGGGCATCAGGCTGGCGACCCGCACCGGCAGCTGGTTCTCGGTCTGAATCGGTTGGCCGTTCAAGGCCAGGATCACATCTCCCGCCTTCACCCCCGCATGGGCTGCCGGACCTCCCGCCTCGACGGTCGACACCAGGGCGCCCTCGGGCTGCGGCAGGCCGAAGGAGTCGGCGAGGCCTTGATCCACCGGCTGGATGCTCACTCCGAGCCAGCCGCGGCTCACGTGGCCGGTCGTCATCAGCTGGTGCGCGACCTGCATCGCCACGTTGATCGGAATCGAGAAGGACACGCCCATGTAGCCGCCGGTGCGGCTGTAGATCTGGGAGTTGATGCCGATGACCTTGCCCTGCATGTCGAAGAGCGGGCCGCCGGAGTTGCCGGGGTTGATGGGCACGTCGGTCTGGATGAAGGGCACGTAGCCGGAATCCTCGAGCGTACGACCCTTGGCGCTCACGATGCCTGCGGTGGCGCTGTTCTCGAACCCGAACGGCGCGCCGATGGCGAGCACCCATTGCCCGACCTGCAGCGTGTTGGAATTGCCGAGGTTGACGGTCGGCAGATCGTTGGCGGCGATCTTGATCACCGCGACATCGGAGACTTTGTCCTCACCGACGACTTTGGCGGGGTACTCGCGCCGGTCGGTCAGCTGGACGGTGATGCGGCTCGCGCCCTCGACCACGTGCGCATTGGTCAGGATGAGACCGTCAGGCTGGATGATGAAACCCGAGCCCTCGCCACGCACGGGTTGCTCCGGCGGCGCCTGGAACGGAAGCCCCCGGAAGAACGGTGCAAACGGGCTGTTGGGGCCGAAGGGATTCTCGTCACCTTCCTGGGCCGATGCCTTTTCGATCACGCGGATGTTGACGACCGCCGGTCCGTACTCCTTCACCAGCGTGGTGAAGTCGGGCAGCATCACGGCCACGCCGCCTCGCGGCTGCGCCGAGGTCACCGCCGCAGGCGGTGGCGAGCCCTGGGCGTGCACCGTATCGGGTGCGGCGCCCACGGTATAGAGCGCGGCGAATGGTGCTGCGCCGAGCACAACGCCGAGCACGGCCGCGATGAACGGATTGCGAACTGCTTTCCTGACTGTCATATCAATCTCTCCGACGGATTCTGTCTGGGTCCTCAGGGGACCGAGGATAGGCGTGGAACCCTTAAATGATGCTTAAGGGGACTGGCATCAAGCCGCCCCTTGTCACCACGGGATGTCGACGGACACCGGCACCCGCCGCCAGGCTGCCTCAGCCTCGGCGCCTCTCCAGCCAGGCGATGAGCCCCTGGGTGTTGAGCTCGAGGTCGCCCTCGAGAAGGGCGAGCACTCGTTCCGGCGGCAGCGGGCAGTCGTGCCGGGCGGCGAGCTCCCGCCAGAGCTCGGCCATGGCGGCGCGGATCGCCGCGGCTCGGTCGGGGGCGGTGGCGCACCGCTGCGCGATGCGGGTGAGCTCCCGGATCTGCCCTTTGAGTGACGCCCCCAGCCGCGGCACGTCGGTCACCCGGCTGAAGTGCATGAGGTACATCGCCTCGGGTGCATACGCGAGCAGCCTGTCGACGGAGGCGGTGAGTTGCTCCGGGTCGAACTGCGTCGGCGTCGTCGTCGGAACGATGAATGCGCCACGCGGGGAGTCGAGCTCCCGATAGGAGATGCCGAACGTATCGCCGGTAAAAATGCAGGCATGCGTCAGGTCGACGAACACGTGATGATGCAGGGCATGGCCGGGAGTGTGGAGAATCTCGAATTCCCGGCCCGCGAGACTCAGCCGGTCGCCGTCGCGAGTGACGCGCACGCGCTCGGCGGGAATGGGCACGATGTCGCCATAGAGTTGGTGGAAGCGCTCATCGCCATACACCGCCTTGGATCCGGCGATGAGCTTCGCCGGCTCGATCAGGTGCGGCGCGCCGCGCGGATGAAGCACCGCGGTGGCGTTGGGCAACTCCTGCATGAGGCGCCCGGCGCCGCCCGCATGATCCAGATGAACGTGCGTCAGCAGCAGGTAGTCGACCGCCTCGCGCGCGATGCCGAGCGCGCCCAAGGCCGCGAGCAGATAGGGCACCGAATCATTGGTGCCGACGTCGACGAAGGCCGCGCGGCCGCCCTGTTGAACGATATGCGCCGCCGCGTGTCCTGGATGGACGTACTCGGTATCGACGGCGGTGATGCCGTCGGGGTGCGGGAACAGTCGCGGGGTAGGCACGACGCATAGGGTAGCAGGTGAGCGGTGGAGCACTCCTCGCAGGTTCCAAATTCAGGCAAGCTTCAGTCCATGACCCAATTTCCCTTCCGGCGGCCGGCCGCCGCCATGCTTGCCACGTCTTTGCTTGCCTCAGGTTTCCCGGCTCAAGCGCAGCCCTTTGCCGTCCCCACCCACCGCATCGACGGCACGCTCGTCTTCGATGGCATCCCGCCGCTCGATGCGACGCTCGCCGCGCAGGTGAGGCGCTACGAGGAGTGGCGACAGGCGCGCTTCCTCGACTGGCTACCCGATGACAGCATGCTGATCGCGACCCGCTTCGGGCGCGAGAGCCAGGTGCATCGGCTCGCTGCGCCGCTTGGCGCGCGCGAGCAGCTCACCTTTGGCGGCGGGTCCGTCACCGAGGCGCGCGCGGCGCCCGCCGGCGCCGGGTTCGTGTTCGTGCGAGAGTCCGCCGGGTACCCTCAGCTCTACGACTACGCCGGCCCGGGCGCGGTTCGCCAGCTGACGCAGGGAGATTATCTGCACGGCAGTCCCGTCTGGTCACCCGACGGCAAGCGTCTCGCCTTCTTCGGTACCGACCGCAATGGTGTCAGCGACGACATCTACGTCATCGACATTGCCGCGGGCACCCGTCCGCGGCTCGTGGTCGCCGGCGGGACGGGCGCATGGCGTCCGCTCGACTGGTCGGCGGATGACGGCAAGCTCCTCCTTTTGAACTCTCTCTCTCCCGGGAAGAGCCTGCTCGAGGTCGCCGACGTGGCGACCGGCGCGCTCACTCCCGTGGCGGTGCCCGAAGCGCGGATCGTCGCCGCGAGATTCGCTCCGGATGGCGTCGGTTTCTACCTGATCTGCGACTCCCAGAGCGATTTCGAGCAGCTCCTCTACTACAACCCCATCACGAAAGTCACTCGCCGCGTGTCCGCCGACCTCCCCTGGGACGTGGAGGAATTCGCGGTGAGCGCGGGCGGCCATTACGTCGCGTATGTCGTGAACGAGGATGGCGAGAGCCGCCTGACGGTGCTCGACACGCTGCGAAACCTGCAATTCAAGCCGCCGGGCCTTGCGGATGGGCGCATCGAGAACATCCGCTTCGATGACAGCGGGCAGAAGCTCGCTTTCTCGTATGAGTCGGCCCGCTCCCCGCGCGATGCCTATGTCTACGATGTCGCTCAGGGCACGCTGCAGCGCTGGACTCGGAGCGAGGTGGGTCCGCTCGAGCGCGCGAGCCTCGCCCGAGCGCAGCTCATCCATTTTCCAACCTGGGACCGCTTCGGTCTCGATCGGCGCATGCTCTCCGCCTATGTCTATCTGCCGCGGGGGCCGTCGCCGTGTCCGGTGCTGATCGCGCTTCCCGGCGGCCGGCAGCTGTATTCCGAGTTCCGTCCCGGCTGGAAGCCGTTTATCCAGTTCATCGTCAACGACCTGGGTTACGCGGTCATCGCTCCCAACGTGCGCGGCTCATCCGGCTACGGCAAGGCATTCCGGGCGCTCGGCGGCGGCAAGCTGCGCGATGATGCGGTGCGCGATGTGGGTGCGCTGCTCGTGTGGATCGGCTTGCAACCCGGTCTCGATTCCCACCGGGTCGCGATCATGGGTCAGTCCTACGGCGGATTTCTCGCGCTGGCCTCGCTGGCGACCTACGGGGATCACTTGAAGGGCGCGATCGACGTCGCCGGCATCTCGAACCTCGTTGATTTCGTCGCTCACTCCCCGGCCGCGGAGCGCGCCGAGCTCATCGCCGAGTTCGGCAACGTGCAGGATGCCGACATGCGCGCGTTCTTCGACGACATCTCACCCCTGGATAACGTGGCTCGGATCCACCGGCCGGTCCTCGTCGTCCAGGGACTTGACGCTCCCGGCTCTCGCGCCGCCGACTCCCAGCAGCTCGTCTGGCGCCTGCGCTCCGAAGGCAATCAGGCCTGGTACTTGAGCGCCAGCGATGCCGGCAACGGCTTTACCACCCAGGCCGACCGCCAGGCCTACCTCGACACCGCCGCGCAGTTTCTCAAGATGTTGGAAACGACACCGTGACCGAGAGTCCCCGGCCTTCCGCGCCTTCATCCAACCTCACCGTGGCGCCGTGTGCCAGGGCGATCGCCTTCACGATCGCGAGTCCGAGGCCGCTGCCCGGTTCCCGATTGCCGGCGCGCCGATAGAAGCGATCAAACACCCGCTCCCGCTCCTGCGGCTCGATGCCGGGCCCGTTGTCCACCACTCTCACCGCGGCTCTGGCGGGCATCTGCGCCGTCCGCTCCACCGAAACGTCCACCCGCCCACCCAGAGGCGTATAGCGCACGGCGTTATCCACGAGATTCCTCATCAGGGTGGCCACGGCATCCCGATCACCGCGCACGAGCACCGTTCGCGCCTCCGATATGCCGAGATCGATCCGCCGCGAGTCTGCGAGCGGCACCAGATCCGCCACGACATCCCGAGCGAGCTCATCGAGCGCGAACTGAATGCGCGTCGGCTCCGCCCGCGGCTCCTGCCGGGCGAGCGCCAGCATTTGCTCCACCAGTCGGATTGCCCGCTGCACCCCCTCGGATAGCTTGCCCATCGCCTCCGCGCGCTCCGGCTCCGTTGCCGCGCGCGTCAGCGCTCCAAGCTGCAGGTGAAGCGCCGTGAGTGGTGTACGCAGCTCGTGCGCTGCGTCCGCCATGAAGGCCCGCTCCCGTTCGAGGGCCGCCGTCAGGCGCTCGAGCAGGTCGTTGAGCGAGCCGACGAGCGGCCGCACCTCATCCGGCAGTTTCTCATCGGACAGTGGCTCGAGCGCATCCACCCGGCGCGCCTTCACCGCCTTCGCCACGCGCTTGAGCGGCTGCAGCGCGTAACCCACGGCGAACCAGATGATGAGCGCCAACACCGGCACCTGCATCGCGAAAGGCGCAAGGGTGCGTACCGCGAGCTGCGCCGCCTGTTGCCGTCGAACGCTCATCGGCTGCGCGATCTGCACCACCTTGGTCAGCGACTCCGTGCCATACACACGCCAGCGGCCGCTCTTGGTGTTCACCGTCGAGAATCCGATGGTGGTGAAGTTGGGCAGCGCCGCATGCGGCCGCGACTCGTAGACGAGCTCGCCGTCGAGCGTCCACACCTGCACCACGAAATCGTAAGCCACGTTGTTGGAGGGTATGGCCGGCAGCCCGAGATACTCGACCGGCTCATCGCGCAGGAGGAGCGCGGTTTGCCTCAAGTGGTAATCGAAGAACGTGTCCGCCTCGGCAAGCGCATTGCGGTAGACGACGAGCCCGCCGGCCACGCCGACCACCAGCACCCCGCCGAGGAGCCACCCGAGAAGGCGCGCCCGCAGCGAGCTCAACATCATGTGGGCCGCACCCGATAGCCGACGCCGCGCACGTTCAGGATGTAGTCGGCGCCGAGCTTGCGCCGAAGGCCATGGATATGCACCTCGACGGTGTTGCTCTCGACTTCCTCGCCCCAGCCGTAGAGGCGCTCCTCGAGCCGAGCGCGCGAGAGGATGGTGCCGGGGCGCTCCATGAGCAGCTGCAGCAGCGCGAACTCCTTGGGCGAGAGCCCGATTTCCCGTCCGTCCCGCGTCACGCGGTGCGTCGCCGGATTCAAGTTCACGCCCAGGTGCTCGACGGCGGGCGCCCGGCGTCCCGACTTGCGGCGCAGGAGCGCGCGGATGCGCGCCGCGAGCTCGTCGAGGTCGAACGGCTTCACCAGGTAGTCGTCGGCGCCGGCATCGAGGCCGTGCACGCGGTCGGATACGGCATCACGCGCGGTGATGATGAGTACCGGGATCTCGAGCCCCCGCGCCCGCACCGCCGTCAGCACCTCGAGGCCACTCTTGCGCGGCAGTCCCAGATCGAGCAGCAGCAGGTCGAATTCCTCCGAGCGCAGCACCTGGGATGCGGAATCCCCGTCGTACACCCAGTCGACGGTGAAGCCGTCACGCCTGAGCCCCGAGCGGATCGCCTCGCCGATCATGGTGTCGTCTTCTACGAGCAGCAGTCTCATGGAGTTGGGAATATCATCGGCCGATGCTGCAGCGTCTCGTACACGATGCCACGGCTCTCGGCGTGGCGCTGACGGAGCACGACGCCGCCCGGCTGCGGCAGCTCCTCGAGGAGCTCTCGCGCTGGAATCACCGCTTCAATCTCACCGGCATCACCGACCTCGAGAGCATGGTCACTCATCACCTGCTCGACAGCCTGGCGGTGCATCGATACCTCCACGGCCAGTCGATTGCCGATGTCGGTACGGGCGCGGGATTTCCCGGCCTGCCGCTCGCGCTGGTGAATCCCGAGCGCCGCTTCACCCTCATCGACTCGAGCGGCAAGAAGATCCGGTTCGTCTCGCACGCGGCGCGCACCTTGGGTCTGATGAACGCGGAGCCGCTGCAGGCGCGCGTGGAGACGCTGCGCCCCGAACGGCCGTTCGACACCGTGCTGGCGCGCGCGTTCGCGCCGCTCCCGCAGCTGCTGGAGGCGGTCGCACCGCTTTGCGCGAGCGACACCCGCGTGCTCGCGATGAAGGGCAAGTGGCCGCAAGGCGAGCTCGAAGGGCTGCCGCGGCACTGGCGGGTGGCCGAGTCGCACACGCTCAGCGTGCCGGGCCTTGCGGAAGCCCGTTGCCTCATCGTGCTCATGTCAGGTGTTAGCCATTAGTTTATTGGCGCAAATCGCTCCCGGCGATTTGCGCGGCCAGCCATGCGGCTCGTTCGACCTCGCGGCGCCAGGAGCGGCCTGGCGCCGCTCTATCATTTGCTTTCGATCTGATGCCCACGAAGCGGTAACGCGGTTGTTTCCTTGATGACCGACAGCGCGATCGAGGAGTGCACCGACTGCACGCCCGGGAACCGCGACAGATGATCGAGAAAGAAGGCCTCGTAGGCCTTGATGTCGCGGCACACGATACGCAACAGGAAGTCGGTCTCACCCATCAGTGTGTAGCACTCGAGGATCTCCGGATGCTCGCGCACCGCCTGCTCGAACCTGAGCAGCGCATCCCGCCCATGGCCGGCGAGCTTCACGTGGGAGAACACGAGCACGTTGAGCCCGAGCTTCTCCCGATCGAGCAACGCCACCCGCTTGCGGATCACCTTCAGCTCCTCGAGCCGGCTCATCCGCCTCCAGCAGGTCGAGGCCGTCATGCCCAGCCGCTCGGCGATCTCCGCGGCCGAGAGATCGCCATGCTCTTGAATGAGATCGAGGATCCGCGCATCGCCGCGATCGAGCTCAGCCTGCATCGCTCATCTCGCCCATGAAGCCTGTGATGCAATGAATGATTCATCGTGGCGCGTTGAAGGGCAACCTTTGTCGCGCGCCGTGCAGGACGCCGGGCCGCCCTGGGTCCCGCCGCCGGCGGCTGCCGGATCTGGCCCTGCGCGAGCCTCTCGGCTGCCGCTTCGGACGCCCTGCGCCTCTCGCGCGGAATGAGCCACAAGAATGCCATGGCGGAGCTGCCCTTCGGCAGCGGCAAGGCCGTGATCATCGGCGATCCCCGGGGGAAGACCCGCGAGCGGCTGGAGGCTCTCGGGCGGCTTGTCGATTCGCCTGCGTGACCCCGTTCGTGAGCGGGCTCGCGAGAGAGGCCGGTCAGGCCGGCGGCGACCCGGGACCGAAGACCGCGCTCGGCGTGTTTCTCGGGATCAAGGCCGCCGTGCGCTTTCGTCTCGGCCGCACGAGCGTCGAGGGCCTCAAGGTCGCCGTGCAGGGGCTCGGGGGTGTCGGGCATCCGCTGTGCCGGCTGCTCGCGGGGGAGGGGGCATTGCTCTACGCGGCGGACACGCGGCCGGCGGCAGTCGAGCGCGTCTGTCAGGAGCTCGGCGCGGCGTTCGATGCGCGCTCGATTCCGACGTTGCGTGCTCCGGTCATCGCGGGCGCGGCGAACAATCAGCTCGCGCGCCCCGAGGACGGCGAGGCGCTCACCAGGGCCGGGATCCTCTACGCTCCGGACTATGTCATCAATGCTGGCGGCATCATCAGTGTCGCGCGCGAGTATCAGGGCGGCGCGACCTCGGCTCAGGTGAGGGTGGAGATCTGGCGGATGAAATGGCGCGTGAGCGGCTTTCGGCCGGCAAGCACCGAAAGGCCGCTTAGCGTCGCAGGCTTGCCGCCGGCGACGGTGAAGTACACTGTCGCCATGAAGCGCGTCATCACGGTCGCGAATCAGAAGGGCGGCGTCGGTAAGACCACCACCGCGGTCAATCTGGCCGCCTCGCTCGCGGCCACTCGCCGCCGCGTCCTGCTCGTCGATCTCGATCCGCAGGGCAATGCCACCATGGGCAGCGGGGTCGACAAGGCGCAGCTCGAGCGTGGCGCCTGCGAGGTGCTGCTCGGCGAGGCGCAGATGGCTTCGGCGCTCGTGAGCGTCGAGCAGGCGGGCTACGCGCTGCTGCCCGCCAACCAGGACCTGACATCCGCCGAGGTCAGGCTCCTCACGCAGACCATCGGCCGCGAGGTGCGCCTGCGTCGTGCGCTCGAGCCGGTGCGCGCCAGCTACGACGTCATCCTCATCGACTGCCCGCCGGCTCTCAACATGCTCACCGTGAACGCGCTCGTCGCGGCCGACAGCGTGCTCATTCCGATGCAATGCGAGTACTACGCGCTCGAGGGCCTCTCGGCCCTGCTCGGCACGATCGAGCAGATCCGCCTCGCCGCCAACCCGCCGCTCGAGATCGAGGGTATCCTGCGCACCATGTTCGATCCGCGGAACAATCTCGCCAACGAAGTGAGCGCGCAGCTGCTCATGCATTTCGGCGACAAGGTCTTCCGCACCGTGATTCCCCGCAACGTCCGACTCGCCGAGGCGCCATCCTTCGGACGGCCCGTGTTGCTTCACGACAAGGAGTCGCGCGGCGCGCTCGCCTACCTGGCGCTCGCCGGGGAGATGATCCGCCGCGAGGACGACGCGCGACAGTCCGCGACCGCAGGCGCGGCGCCCGGTGAGCCGCAGGCGCTCGATTCCCCGGCGGCCGAGGGCGGCGCGCCCTGATGCAGAAGAAACCAACCTTGGGACGCGGTCTGGCGGAGCTTCTCGGGCAAGTGAGCGCGCCGCGGCCCCTCCTCGCTCCAAGCGGTGAGCCGCAGGCGGCCTCCCCGCCGTCCGCTGAGGAGCTGGCGCATCTGCCGCTCGATGTGCTGCAGCGCGGGCGCTACCAGCCGCGCATCGACATGCGTCCCGAAACCCTGGAGGAGCTCGCCGCCTCCATCAAGGCGCAGGGCGTGGTCCAGCCAATCGTCGTGCGCCCGCTCGGTCCGCCCGTACCGGGGCAGTCGCAGCGCTACGAGATCATCGCCGGTGAGCGCCGGTGGCGAGCCGCGCAGATTGCGGGCCTGGCGCAGATTCCCGCTGTCATCCGCCGCATTCCCGACGAGGCGGCGATCGCCGTCGCGCTCATCGAGAACATCCAGCGCGAGAGCCTGAATCCACTGGAAGAGGCGCGCGCGCTCGAGCGCCTCATCACCGAGTTCGAGCTGACCCATGCGCAGGCCGCCGAGGCGGTGGGCCGCTCGCGCGCGGCGGTCAGCAATCTGCTGCGCCTGCTCGAGCTCGCGCCGGAGGTGAGTGCGCTCCTCGAGCGGCGAGAGCTCGAGATGGGTCACGCACGGGCGCTGCTCGCGCTCTCGAGCCGTCGTCAGCAGGCCGAAGTGGCGGCGCTCGTGGCGAAGAAGAGCCTGTCGGTGCGTGAGACCGAGGCACTGGTGCGGCGCATGCAGCACCCGCCGGCTGCGCCGCAGGAGCCGGCGCAGGCGATGGACCCGAACGTTCGGCGGCTCGAGCAGGAGCTCGCCGACAAGCTCGGGGCGAAAGTCTTGATTCAACACTCGCGGGGCGGGCAGGGAAAGCTCGTGGTGAGCTACAGCAGCCTCGACGAGCTCGACGGCATCCTGGCCCACATCAGCTGAGGCGATGCGACCTGCAGTTGCGCTGCGTCGCCGCGTCCGCCCGACTACGCGCGGGTGCGCCGTTTTCCGAGCATCCCGAGCCCCGGACGCGGCTCGAAGAGACGCGTATGGCCTTTTCGGGATGGGATCACTATAATTTCGCGACTTTGCCCTTCGATCGGGCACAAGTGCCTGTAGCGTAAGGCAAAATTGCAGTCCAGCGCTGCAATTTGACGGGGCGGGCGCCGCCTCGATCGACCCCACGTGACTGAGTGACACGCTCGCGCGTGAGGGCAGGGGGGCGGGCGTGTCGTCAACATTTTTCGGAGTTGCAAGACAGTGGCGGTGTCTGCCGATCTGCTCGACCCTCAGCGTCCCTATCTCGCTGCCCGGCGGCTGGCCTTCAAGGTCGTGCTCGGCCAGGCCGCGGTGACCCTCATCGCGGGGCTCGTCGGCGCCTTGGCGGGGGGTAGAGGCACGGCGTTCTCGGCGCTGCTCGGTGGAGGAATTGCCACAGTGGCGAGCTTTGCGATGGTGGCGGTCGCCTTCCGACACTCGGCGCCCGTCAGCCCGGCGCGGCTGCTCGGGACGTTCTTTGGCGGCGAGGCATTGAAGCTCGTCGTGGTGGTGGCCCTATTCGTCGTGACGCTGCGCTGGCTGCATCCGGCGCCGATCGCTCTGCTTGCCACCTACGGCGCGACGTTCCTGGTCTACTGGCTGGCACTCGGGCTCGCGCTCCCTTCCCAGATGACGCCGCCGCTGCGCGGCGCGCAGGGTTGAGGGCGCCGCCATGCTCAACTTCATGTTCATGAGCGAGGGGACACCGGCCGAGAGCCCTGGCGTCTACATCACGCACCACATCACCTTCCTCACGAACCACGTCCCCCACGGCATCATCGATTTCAGCGTCGTCAACGTCGACACGGTGTTTTTCTCGATTCTGCTGGCGCTGGTGTTCGGCGGGCTTTTCTATGGCGTCGCCCGCCGGGCGACCACGGGCGTTCCCGGGAAGCTGCAGTGCGCCATAGAGATGATCGTGGAATTCGTCGATACGCAGGTGCGGGACGCCTTCAGCGGCGCTGGCCCGCTCATTGCCCCGCTCGCCATCACGATCTTCTGCTGGGTGTTCCTGTTCAACCTGATGGACATCATTCCCATCGACCTGCTGCCGAACGCGGCCCAGGCGGCTGGTTTGGGGCACCTGCGCATCGTGCCAAGCACCGACCTCAACGTGGTGTTCGGCTTGTCGCTCCCCGTCTTCTTTCTCATCATCTTCTACAATATCAAGATGAAAGGGCTCGGCGGCTTCATCGGCAGCCTCACCCTGCACCCCTTCAACAGCAGCAACAAGCTCGTCCAGGCGCTTCTGG
>JBAUOO010000011.1:0-2387 GCA_049579785.1 Steroidobacteraceae bacterium | reverse complement strand
TGGCCGAACGGGGCTTTGTAACTTCTTGAATCTGGAGCGGGAAACGAGACTCGAACTCGCGACCCCAACCTTGGCAAGGTTGTGCTCTACCAACTGAGCTATTCCCGCATCCTTTGGCGAGGGACGGAATTGTAAGTGCACCCCCTGCGAAGTCAAGGCAAGTCGTCCCCAGGCGAGCCGAAAATGCACGCCCAGCCAAGGGCTTGCACGCTCAGCGCCTGAGTTCCGGCCAAGCGGCTCGCAGGTACGCCACCATGGAGATGAGGGTCGCGGCCGCGGCGAGCTCGGTGAGGACCACGCCCACGGCGTAAATCGGCAACCGTAGGAGCGGTGCACGGTAGAGCATCATCGAAAGGCCCACGATCTGCAGGACGGTCTTCACCTTGCCGAGCTGAGAGACCGCCACCTTGCGCCGCTGGCCGATCTCGGCCATCCACTCACGGAGTGCCGAAATCGTGATCTCGCGGCCGATGATGACGGCAGCCGTGAGGACGATGAGGGCCCGCGTGTCCTTGCTGATGAGCAGCACGAGTGCCACGGCCACCACCAGCTTGTCGGCCACCGGATCGAGGAAGGCGCCGAGGCGCGAGGTCTGACCGAGACGGCGCGCGAAGTAGCCATCGAGAGAGTCCGTGACGCCCGCCGCCGCGAAGAGCAGGCCCGCCGCCGGGTCCGACCAGTGGTAGGGCATGTAGAAGAGCAGGACGATGAGCGGGATGGCGGCGATGCGCAGCCACGTCAGCGTGTTTGGCAGATTCCAGTGCATCGCGCGCTCAGGATCCTGGGTGAAGATGATCATAAAGGGTGCGCGCGAGCGATGCGCCGATTCCGTTGACTTCGGAGAGGTCCGCCACGCCCGCACGCATGACCCCCTGCAGCCCGCCGAAATGCGTGAGCAGCGCCCGGCGCTTGGCGGGCCCCAGGCCCGGCACAGCCTCCAGAACGGACTCATTGTAGCGGCGGGCGCGTTTGCGCCGATGCCCGGTAATCGCAAATCGATGCGCCTCGTCGCGGATGCGCTGGATGAGCCGCGAGGCCGGGGAATGCGCTTCCGGCACCCGCGGCGCGGCAGCGCCGTATACGAAGAGCCGCTCCTGCCCCGGCCGGCGATCCGGTCCCTTGGCGACACCGACCAGTGTCACGTCCCCGAAGCCGAGCCCCTCCAGCACCTCGTGCACGGCGGCGATCTGCCCGAGGCCGCCGTCGATGAGCAACAGATCGGGCGCGGGAATCTCACCCTCGCGCACCCGAGTGTAGCGGCGCTGGAGCGCCTGACGCAGCGCGCCGTAGTCATCGCCGGGCGTGACACCGGTGATGTTGAATCGGCGGTACTCCTTCTTGAGCGGACCTTCCGGCCCGAAGACGACGCAGGAGGCGACCGTGCCCTCCCCGCCCGTGTGACTGATGTCGAAGCACTCGATCCGCTCGGGCGCCTCGGGCAAATCGAGTTCCACCGCGAGCGCGGCGAGCATCTCCTCGACTCCCTGCTTTTGCGCGAGCCGCATGCGCAGCGACTGCGTGGCGTTGTCGCGCGTGAGCTCGGCCCAGCGCGCGCCAAGGCCCCGCGAGGGACAGCGCACGTGCACGGCGTGTCCCGCGCGAGCCGTCAGCGCCTGGGCGAGTGGCTCGGTGTCCTCGAGCTTTCGCCCCACCAGCACCTCGGGGGGCGGCTCCTGCGCGGCGTAGTACTGCATCATGAATGAGGACAGCGCCTCCTCCGGCTCCGCGAGCGCCGCCTTCGGGAAGTAACTCGTGGTGCCGAGATTGCGGCCGCCGCGCACCAGCATCACGCTGATCGCGTATTCGCCGGGCTCTCCGGTGATGGCAAACACGTCGACGTCGCGCTCGCCCTCGGCCGTCACCACCTGTTGCGCCTGGATGTGCTTCAAGGCCGCGAGCTGATCGCGGATCTGCGCGGCACGCTCGAATTCCAGGCGTCCCGCCGCTTCCTCCATGCGCTTCTGCAGCGTCCCGTTGACCTCGTCGCTCCTGCCCTCGAGCACCTTGACGGCGGCCTCCATGTCCTGCGCATACGCCTCACGCGCGATGAGTCCGACACAGGGCGCCGAGCAGCGGCCGATCTGGTGCTGCAGGCACGGCCGGCTGCGATTGGCGAAGAAGGAGTCGCGGCAGTTGCGAATCCGGAACAGCTTCTGCAGCTGATTCAGCGTGTCGCGCACCGCCCAGGCGCTCGGGAAGGGGCCGAAATACCGGCCGGGGGCGCTGCGCGAGCCGCGATAGAAGGCAAGGCGCGGGAATTCGTGATCGACACAGAGCTGCACGTAGGGAAAGCTCTTGTCATCGCGCAGCACGACGTTGAAGCGCGGCTTGTGCGCCTTGATGAGGTTGTACTCGAGAAGGAGCGCCTCGGTCTCGGAGTTGGTGAC
>JBAUOO010000010.1:0-1827 GCA_049579785.1 Steroidobacteraceae bacterium | reverse complement strand
CTGCTCACGAAACTCCAAGAGACCCACGGGCTGAGCCGCCAGATACCGTCGAACCTCCCTAGCATCGACCACCCGGGCGCGCCGCGACCGAGACTCAAGCGCCGCCGCGAGCGAACAAAAACGGGTCGGCCCGACACCGATTCGAGCGGGCCGCGCAAGCGTCTTGCGAGCTGTGGCGATGACCCCGTATAGATCGCCATGCAATGCGCCGAGCCCAACAGCATCGAAGTACGCAAGACCGGGCCGCGCCGGCTCCACCAGCGCACCGATGCCTTCCAATGCCCGGCAGGCGGCCTCCCATGTCTGTGCGACCTGTACGGGATCGCCCGGTACGAGCACAAGCCCTGGGCAACGCGCCAACGCCTCGCCCAGCGCCATCCCCTGACGCACACCCTGCGCCTGCGCGGTCCCCGACACCTCACCGACCAACGGCGCTCCGCCGCCGGTCGGGGCAATCGCCACGGCGCGCCCGGCCAGCGCCTCAGCGCCACCTGCCGCGACAACCAACTCGAACCGTGGGAGGCGCACACACACCACGAGGCAGGCACTGGCGCTCATCGATCCAGCCTCCCGGCGGCACACAACGCGACCAGCTGGCCCGCCGCCAACACCGGCTGGGCCGTCATCGAGTCGAACGCCCGGACGATCAGACCGTAGTCCCGACGCTCCTCTTCGATCGCCTCCGCAGCGAACCGTTTGATCCACCGCACCGACGCGGACTCGAGAGCCCCCGGGTCCTGCTCGGCCATCAGCCGGCACACCTCGGCTTCATCGGGCAACCCCATCGTGATCCGGCCCAGGTTGCGGCGTATGAACGCGAGGTTTTCAGCCCGCAACATGGCCTGAAACTGTGCATAGGGGACGTGTGGAGACCGAGGGCCGAGCATCGAACATATGTTCGCACCGTCGTCAAGTGCTGCCACCAGAGCACTATCCCAGCCGGCGCCCCCGGGCCTATGCTTGGAGCCAATGTGCGGGCGCTACACCAACACGGTCGGCCCCGAAGAGCTCGGCAAAACCTTCGGCGTCCCGCCCGGCAATCGGCTGCCGAAGCCGAGCTGGAGCATCCGCCCAACCGACACCGTGCTCGCACTCGTAGCCCACAACGGGGTGCCGCAGCCACGCGCACTGCGCTGGGGACTCGTCCCATCCGCCAGCAAGAGCCTCAAAGGACCCCCACTAATCAACGCGAAGCTCGAGACCATCGACTCGGTGTACAGCTTCCGCTATCTCGTCGCGAGCGCCTCACATCGGGCGTTGCAGATCGCCGACGGCTACTACGAGTGGCTGAAGCCCGAGCACCGCGACGGGGCGCCCCAGCCCTTCCACTTCACAGTCGATGACGGCAAGCCATTCGCGTTCGCCGCACTCTGGACCACAAACGACAAGATCGAAGGGACGCCAATCCAGAGCGTGACGCTCCTCACCTGTGATCCCGGAGCCAACCGGACCGCCTCCTCCATCCACAACCGCATGCCCGTCATCCTGGCCGATGCCGAGGCACGACAAACATGGCTCGACCCGACAGCGACCACCGAGGAAGCGCTCGCCGTCTGCGGCGCCCTACCCGAACGCCGCCTCACGGCAAAAGCGGCGAACCCGCTGCTGAACAAAGCCGGACCCGAGGACGACGGGCCGCACCTGCTCGCAGCACCTCCCCCCGAGGACACCGAGCGGCAACTGGCGCTGGTCTAGGCCTCGTCGTCGCGTCTGTAGCCCAGCCGCGCGGAGATCCGGTCGGCCGTCGACACGAGCTGCGGTCCCAGCGCACCGACGAGCTCGCCGAGCGGGATCATCGAGGTGTGGGCGGCCATGTTCACGGCGGCG
>JBAUOO010000009.1:0-9488 GCA_049579785.1 Steroidobacteraceae bacterium | reverse complement strand
GCGCGGCGTCACCTTCCGCTGGAAGGACTACCGGGTGAAGGGCCGCACACGCTACAAGACTATGACCCTCGCCGCGGAGGAGTTCATGCGGCGCTTTCTCCTGCACGTACTGCCGCGCGGCTTCCATCGCATCCGCCACTACGGCTTGCTCGGGAACGCCCGTCGCGCCCTCGCGCTCGCCACCGCTCGCACACTGCTGCACGCAGAACCGCGAGCGCCGGAGGGCCACCACTCCGACTCCGATGCGAACTCCGCCGCGTCACACCCCTTCGTCTGTCGGCACTGCGGAGCACCCATGATCGTCGTCTGCACGTTGCCGCCGCAGCCGCACATCCGCGCACCGCCTGGCGCATCGTGCTCCGCCTGAACGGCGTACAGCCTCATCCACCCCGGCTGGCACATGCTCCGTGCGCTGGCATGCCAACCCGTTGTCTTGGCCGTTCCGCAACGCTATGCTCACCCCGTATGGGCCCCCTTCAGTGCCGTGCACCTACACCGACACGACTCTCCAGGCGTAGCAGCCACGCAGGCATCGAGCTCCCGCTGCACGACGGCCGGTTCCCCGTCGCTTCAAATCCCCATAACTCATCGCACTGATTGAGCCGCGGCGTCGGTTCTCGCGGTTTCCTCCCTTGGGCGTTGTCCGACGCCTACCCGTCTGCCCGTGCCTCAATCGGATGGCGCAGCCCACGGGGCAGGCGTCAGACAACGCTTAACACAACCCGACCTTCGGCTCTTGCATTGGCCCTCCAGAAAGCAGTCGTTGCAAGCAACGACGCCGGCCTGAGGTTGTCGGGTAAGCTACAGCGCTTCTCTACACGGCGAGCACGAGGCGGATGCCCAAATCCACGTCCCGTAGCAACTCGGGCGCGAGCCTACCGATCCGCTCCGTCAGCAGCTGCTTATCGACCGTGATCAGCTGCGACACGTTGACCACCGAATCTCGGTTCAGGCCGCCAGCACGTGCGCGTAGCCGAACGTTGCCGGGCGCCCGCTCGAGGCGGAGGTTGGAACTTATGACCGCACAGATGACCGTGCGAATCGCGCTTTGATTGAAGTCGTTGGACTGAACGATGAGCAGAGGTCGCCGAAATCCTGGCCCTGATCCAATCGGATCAGGAAGCGATGCCCACCAGAGCTCGCCTCGCCGCATCCCTACCACTTTTCCCGGGGTAGTGACTGCGACTGCATCGTTGCAAGCTCAGGGTCAAGCTCCGACTCCTTCGGTTCTGCCCGATATACGGCGTCGAGCTGCTCTCGCACCCCTAAGAACCTTTCATCCTTGACGTAGTCCGCAATTGCGGTGGCGTACAGCTCGCTGCGCGACATGCCTCGCCTTTTCGCCAAAGTCTCGGCTTCCCTGAAGAGGGCGTCGGGGATCGATATCGCTGTCTTCATGGCCCTAGTATAACCGCGGTTATACTCGCATTCAAGGACACCTGAACTCCATCTCGGAGTTGGCTCGATGGACTCGGAACGGCTACCTCGGGACGGTCGCCGCGAAATTCAGAATTCCCGTTTGCGGTCGTTCGGCTAAGGTGACAGCGACGGCATCATCGGGGCGCCCGTCGGGGCGGCACCGCAATGCCGTGCATGACGTGATATAAGCTCCGAGGAATGAAGTTCGGCACCGAAATTGAGCTTACAGGTGGAAGGACTACTGCGGGCGTTGTGCGCATCGGCGATACCGTGCACAGGCCCATGTCAGCGAGATCAAGCTTCGTGCACGGGATCCTGCGCCACTTGGAGGCGAAGGGGTTTCATGGTGCGCCTCGCTTCCTGGGCTTGGACGACAAGGGCCGAGAAGTGCTCACATTTCTTCCTGGAGACGTGCCAAATGACCTCGGTGCGTTTAGTGATAATCAGATTGCTGCAGCGGCAGAGTTGCTGCGTTCGCTGCACGATGGGACCACAGACTGTGAATTGAGAGCAGGTAACGAGGTCGTATGCCATGGAGATCCAAGCCCCTGCAACTGCATATTTGTAAACGGCGTCCCCAGCGGATTCATAGATTTTGACGCTGCACATCCGGGTACGCGCGATGAGGATGTTGGCTATGCCGCTTGGCTGTGGCTGGACATCGGAAACAACGAGCTAGCTCCGGAAGTCCAGGGGCACCGGCTGATCGCATTCCTGACGGCATACGATTTTGCTGTTGAAAGGGAGCCTTTGGAGCTGGTTCTGTCGGCTCAAAGGGAATTGTCTAAGAGACCCATTGCTCCCCCCAACGCTAAAGAATGGGCGCGAATGTGCTTGGACTGGACAGAGCGGAATCGAGAACGTATCGAGGCAGGCATCGGACTCGCCAGATCCCGTACCCGATGACCTAAGCTCGATGGAGTCTCCCGATACCGGACGCTCGCAACTTCCGCTTGGGGTCGACAACGGGCTTCGGCCATCAGACACAGCGGCGGGCTTGCTGGGAAGGGACGAGTCGAACTGTTGAGCTACTTCAGGCGTTGTACGCCCTCTACGTTTGCCAGATCCCTATCGAACGTCCCGAGCGGCACGTGACCTGCCTTGCGCGCAATCTCGACCACGAGGCAATCTGAAAACCCGAGCACCGGACGCTTCCGGAAATGCTCGAGGGCAGAAGTCACCACTTCGGCGTCCTGAAGCGTAATCTCCGTGTGATTGAGAAGCATTTCTATGGCCGTCGCGATTTGCAGCGCGCTACGCTCGTACACTGCATCGAGGACCCACACCGTCTCCGCCAGTACGAGATGCGATACCCAGGCACCGCCGACGATAAATTTCTCTGCCGCACCCACCTGCGTCGTATCGTCACGGACGATCAAACGCACCAGGATGTTGGTATCAACGGCGCGCATGCCGCTTGCGGATGTACTTCCGGATACCTGCCTTCACATTCCCAGAGCCTGCCTGAACAGATCCCTCCGCAAAGAGCGCCTGATGGACGTCTCGCGAGCTATACCGAGCTGCCCTACGGACGACGACTTGATCATCCTGTTCGTGCCACTCGAGCACGGAACCAGGCCCGACGCCTAGTTTTTTGCGGACTTCCGCGGGAACGGAAATCTGGCCCTGCGCAGTAACTCTTGAGTGAGCGATAGCCATGATAGTCAATACATTACCACGGTACTGTATCCGTGGCAACCCCACATAAATGCCCACATAAATGCCGCAACGCCAAGAAGACTGCGCTGCCGAAAAGCGGGCGGCGACAGAAGACCGGTTTGGGTCGCGTGAAGCCACTGGCCGTTGATAGCTAATTCTAGAGCGCCTTCAGAAGCGCTTCGGCCATTCGGGTCTGCCATCCGGGGCCAGTAGCCTTCCAGCGCGCCAGCGTATCCGGCGGGAGGCGGAGTGAAATGGACGTGCGTGCTGCGCCGGATTTCGGTCGACCGCGCGGCTTCAGCATTTTGGCGGCGGTTGATTTACCAAAGATCTCCGGCAGGACATCGCGCGCCTTGCGGGCACGTCCAAACGTCTCCTTCGTCCATGCCGGATTTTCCCGGTCTGCTCTTTCGGGAATACGCTTGCTCTTCATATCGTCTCACCTCGCGCTGGTTCGCTTTGCGAAGGCTGATGACGTGCGTCTTGCCGGCGCGAGGCGTGAACACCAACACGTGCAATCGACCGTCAATAATGCCCAGCGCCTGAAACCGTCGCTCGCCATAGTCTCTTCGCATATCCTCGGCAATCAGCGCCTTGTCCCATTCAAACGCATGCGTGAGGAACCTATACGCTGGCAGCGAGAGCCTTGTGAGGCTACGTGGTCAGCAGTTCGACGCCTGGAAGCCGGGCAGCAGTTCGGTCGAACGTGACCATTGGTACGCGCCTTGCCGAGCCGCACAGACCCGCGTGTAGGCAATCGGCAAAGTCGGCCGAGTTCTGCCGATAGAAGCTGAGCGCTCGCTCTATTGCGGGCTCATCCTGGAACTCGAGCTCCCGCGTTTCGAGGAGTGCGTTGAACGCACCGAGAACTGTGGACTTGTCGAACGCGTAGCGCGAGCGCAGCACCCACTCGAGCTCGAGCATCACGGTACTGGGAACGAACAGCGGGGACTCTTGCTCAACTGCCTCCTCGAGCAAGCGTTTCACTCGCGCCACCTGTCGCGGATCGTCATCGACGATCCACCGGACCAGTACGTTTGTATCGAGGCCCGCCACTGGTCAGCGTCGACCAATATTCATGTCCTGAACCGGGATCGGGCGCTTGCCCGCTCGTGCAGGTTTCAGCAATCCCCTGAGTTCCATGATGGAGCGCCGCTTCGCTCGGAATACGATCGTCCCGTCGTCAAGCTGCGTGAAGACCACGCGTTCGCCCGTCGCGAGCCCCATGGCTCTGCGGATATCAGCAGGAATGGTAACCTGCCCCTTGCTGGTGACAGTCGCTTCAGACATCTTCATGCGCCTTACCTATGGCCACATTGTAAGGCATGGTGCGGATCGAGGCAAATGCCCTGCGTGCAGTCCGACATGCTCGGCGAACGCCGACGGACGAATGTCCGCTCTGCCCAGGAGTGAATTAGTGCCGACGCGTCAGCGAAAGTCTCAAAAGGGTCGTGAGGGTGCATACCCGCGACGACGCCGAGCGGCTGCTCGGGAGCGTGCACACGTGCACCTCGTTCTATGAGACTGCAATTGGCATGGCACAGCCTCGTGGACGGTGAGGTTGCGCTTGCCGCGGCGCTCAACGCGACCGGCTGGATCAGTTTGGGGCAACGCCCCCCGTGGCCATGTGATCAGTGGGCGGCGGGCTGCACTGAATCCGTTGCCCGACCAGTCGTTTCGACCGAAATCCCGCCGCCTTACTGCGCAGGAACTGTTCCACCTCGAACGCTGGCATGGGTTCACAGAGCAATGTGCCCTGCACGGAGTCGCAACCTGCCGCGACCGCGGAGGTAAGATCCGCATGCGTTTCCACACCCTCGCCAGTGACGTCGATCGAAAGGGCGTGTGCGAGGTGAACGATCGATCGCAGCACGACCCGGGCGTCCCTATTGTGTGAAGCATCGGCGATGAGGTCGCGGTCGATCTTCACTTCTGTAAATGGCAGCTTGTAGAGCTCTGTGATCGAACTCAGCCCGGCTCCGTAATCATCGAGTGCGAGCCCGATGCCTGCGCGGCGCAGGCGCTCGAGGACATCGACGCAAAGATCTCGGTCGCTTACGGTCTCGGTTTCCTTGAGCTCGAGGGTGAGTCGCGACGGACTTACGTCGAACTGATGCAGGCCGTTGAGCAGACGTTCCACGCATCCCGCGTCTCTGATCAAGGCAGGCGCCAGGTTGACGGCAATCGGCAGGTCGATCCCCTGATTGCGCCACGCGACGTACTGTTGGACCGCTTCGGTGATCGTGAAGTCCGTGAGCTCGGTGAGCAGGCCGCTGGTCGCGGCAAGCGGCAGAATGCAGCTCGGCAACAGCACGCCGAGCTCCGGATGGTTCCAGCGGACCAAGGCCTCGACCCCGACGATGGAGCGGTCGTTCGCGCAATCGAGCTTCGGCTGGTAGTAGAGCATCAGATCGTGCTCATCGAGCGCGCGGCGAAGATCCGCTGCGTCAGGGGAGACCCGGCGCGCAGCCTTGAGCGCTTCGATCATCGCGGCGGCGGCATCGGTGAGCCTGGAAACGTGCATCGGCGCGTCGAGGTGCAGTTTGGCCGCGAGTCGCTGAAGGTGCTTCAGACGCTTCTGCGCGTCTATCAGTATGATCGATGGGCGGCATCGCGCACCCGCGATGATTCCAAGCGCCGCCGAGGGCGATAGTTCGGACGGCTCGAAGCCGAGCGCCACGACGTCGGTGCGAACCTCGAGGCAGGTTCGTAATTCGGCCTCGTCGGTGCTCGCAACGATCTCGGCGTCGATTGCGCCATCAGCGAAAGCCTCGCGGATCCCGAGGCTTGCGTTCACGATGACGACACGAGGTCTAGCGCTAATCATGATTCCCTCCATTACTATTGCAGGGGGTGCGGGAGCGACTTTGCGGCATCGACTCAATCGATTCAAGCGGTTTGAGTGGTTTTGTCGAATCCGTCGCGCTTCCGAGTCGATAAGTTAAAGAGAAGCCCGTTTTGGGGGCCGATTTGCCATTGATGGGCCCCGGCTATAGATTCGATTGCGCTTCGGCCTCGCCGCAGCGGTCGGCTTCGACAGCCGTTTTGCGGGCCGCGGCAGGGGGGGCATGGAGGGTGTGAGCTCGGCCGTCCAGGGGCGCATGGTTTCGATAAGCATCCTGCTCAGCGCTGACGCCGCGATCGCGGTTGTCTTTCCGCGGTGCCCTCGGAGCGCAAGGTACCGCGAGCCAGCGTGCGAGGGGCTGGATGACAGCGGTGGCCTGCAGTGAGCGGCGAGCTCAACTACCGCCTTCTTTTCGAGGACTCCCCTGACATCCTCCTCGTGCTGCTGCCCGATGCACCGCGCTTCACGATGGTCAGCGCAACGCGCGCGCGACTTGCGGTCACGCAAACGACTTACGAGCAGATTGTGGGGCAGGGCCTGTTCGAGGTTTTCTCGGACGATCCGGCAGATCCCGCGGCCGACGGAGTGCGGAACCTCAGAGCCTCGCTCGATCGAGTGCTGGCCACCCGCGCGCCCGATACGATGGCCGTCCAGAAATACGACATCCCGGGGCCCGACGGGAAGTTTGTCACCCGCTATTGGAGTCCGAAGAACATCCCGATCCTCGACGCGCACGGCGCGATCCAATACATCCTGCATCGGGTGGAGGATGTGACCGCGCTCGTTCACGCAAGCGAGTCGAATGAGGCGCTCATCGATCCGGAGCGCTTCCTCGAACGAGAGGTCGTGGCTCGCAGCCGCGAACTCGGAGCCGCTAATGAAGCGCTGCGCGAAGCGACGGAGAAGCTGCAGGAACTGGATCGCACGAAGACCGACTTTTTCAGCAACGTCAGTCACGAGTTCCGAACACCTCTGACGCTGATGCTGGGCCCCCTGGAGGATGCGCTGGCCGACAGTGCCGAGCCGCTCGGACTCGAGCAGAGGAGCCGGATCACGCTCGCCTACGACAATTCACTGCGACTGCTGAAGCTTGTGAACGCACTTCTGGACTTCTCGCGCCTTCAGGCGGGGCGCGTACAGGCGCGCTTTGCGCCGCTGGATGTCGCGCAGTTCACCGCGGAACTCGCGGGAATGTTCGAATCGGCGATTACCAGGACCAGCTTGCGCTTGGACATCGATTGCCCGGCGCTCTCGGCGCCCGCATGGGTGGATCGTGACATGTGGGAGAAGATCGTCCTCAATCTCGTCTCGAATGCGTTCAAATTCACCCACGAGGGACGGATCGCTGTTCGCGTGCGGGAGAACGCGAACTCGATCGCGCTCGAAGTTGCCGACACCGGCATCGGCATTCCGGACACCGAGCTTCCCCGCATCTTCGAGCGGTTCCATCGCATCGAGGGCGTGACGGGTCGGGCCTACGAAGGCACGGGAATCGGTCTTGCCCTGGTTCGAGAGCTCGTGGATATGCACGGCGGGCGGGTGAGCGTCGAGAGCACCTTAGGCGTCGGCACGACCTTCTCGGTGGAGATCCCCAAGGGCTTCACGCATCTACCGGCCGAGTCCGTCGTACAAGAGGTCCGCGAGGCGCACGCAAGCCGCGAGGCCGCGGCGCACATCGCCGATGCCAGGCGTTGGCTTCGCGTGACGGACGTGACGGGACGGCTGAGGCAGCTCTCGGATCCGACAGCCCCGACTGCACGGCCGCGCGTGCTCATAATCGATGACAATGCGGATCTGCGCGAATACATCGCTTCGCTCCTCGCGCCCACTTATCAGGTATCGAGCGCAAACGATGGTCTTCAGGGCCTCGCGACGGCGAAAAGCGAACTGCCCGACATCATCGTCAGTGATGTCATGATGCCGGCTCTCAGCGGCATCGATCTCGTTCGCGAGCTTCGGGCCGACCCGCGCATCGCGTCGATCCCGGTGATTCTGCTATCGGCCCGCGCCGGGCAGGAGTGCGCGATCGAGGGGCTGGATGCCGGCTCCGATGATTATCTCGTGAAGCCCTTCTCCGCGGCGGAGCTGCTCGCGCGTGTTCGCACGCACACGCAGCTCGCGCTCAAGCGCCGCGAATGGACCAACCAGCTCGAAAGCGCGAATCGCGAGCTCGATGCGTTCACCTATTCTGTCGCCCATGACCTGCGAGCGCCGCTGCGCGCGATCAACGGCATGACGGAGATCCTCTTCGAGGAAAAGCTCGGGCAGCTTGACGATGAGGGACAGCGATACCTGCGAATCGTCCGGGATTCCGGCGCTCGCATGACGCAACTCATCGAGGATCTCCTTAAGCTCTCGCGAATCACCCGCGGCGAGCTCGCTCGCCAATCGGTCGATCTATCGAAGATCGTGCGTGAGGTCGCTCGGGGGCTATCGAGTACCGAGCCGGCTCGAGAAGTCAACTTCATCGTTCAGGATGGAATCCGTGCCGAAGCGGATCCGCGTCTGCTGCGCATCGCTCTGGAGAACCTGCTCGGCAACGCCTGGAAGTTCACGGGCAAGCGAACGGCTGCGCGAATTGAGTTCGGCGTCAACGAGGGACACGAGGGGGTCATCTTCTTCGTTCGCGACAACGGTGCCGGTTTCGATATGGCGTACGCCGATAAGCTATTCGGCGTCTTCCAGCGTTTGCACTCGGTCACCGAATTCGAAGGTACGGGTGTTGGCCTGGCGACGGTGCGGCGCATCGTCTCGCGACACGGCGGGCGAATTTGGGCCGAGGGTGCGCCGAATAAGGGTGCAACGTTCTTCTTCACGCTCGGCAAGAGCTCGAACGGTAGCTTCGCGCCGGGCGGTTCGCCGGCTGAACCAGGCTAGCTCAGGACAGCAAGTCTCAGGGATGTCACATCGATTTAATCGTTTCAATCGATTATAATGTTTCATATCACACGTGGCGTCACGGCAGCTTCTGATTCGAGGCCTCAAGGGGACAATTTGAACATAATCCAAATAGATTGGGCTTGGAACGGAACGATGGATTCGATGCAAACGATGTGACACGGTTTGCGGCGAGCTGGCTCATCGACGTGCTTTCCTGTGACGGCGCACAACGTTAGGAGTCTCTGGTGGTCCCGAGTCAAAAAAGATACGTCACCTCGTTCGAGGCCGCGGGACTCTTGATGGTCTCACCGGTAACCATTCGCGAATGGGCACGAAAGGGTTTGCTGCCGTCCGTGTCCACCGCCGGCGGTCACCGGCGCTTCCTAGTCGATCAACTGCGGCAATTCGCGAGCGCGCATGGAATTGCGCTCGAAGCGGAAGTCGGCGAAGCAACCGCAGAGCCAGTCCGTGTGCTGCTGGTCGATGACGATACCGTCTTCGCCGAATATCTTCGTGAGATCGTGCTCAGGTCGGGCTCGCCGGTCACTGTCAAGACGGCGAGGGACGGATTTGAAGCCGGGCAGATGACCGAGGGATTTCGACCGCGCATCGTCGTGCTTGACATCAACATGCCGCGGATTGATGGCATCGAGCTGTGCCGCCGGCTGCGCGCAACGCCCACAAC
>JBAUOO010000008.1:0-87623 GCA_049579785.1 Steroidobacteraceae bacterium | reverse complement strand
ACGACCGCGCGGGAGCGCGCGGGTCTCTGAGAGCCGCCACTGCAGAGCCGCAACGGCGCTGGGAAACGGTGCCCTGCCGCCAGGGAAGGCCGGAGCGGCGCGCCTAAACGGCGTTCTGGCCCGGACTCATTTGCGGGGCGACCGGCCCCTGGATCGCGAGAGTCCCGGACCTGCCCGCCACCGTGCCGGAGAGGATCGCACAGCGTGGCAAGCGGGCAGGATCGAGCGTCCGGGCGTATGACTGCAAGTCCGTCAGCTCGAAGCCCCGGGCGCGCCACGCCTGCAGCAGACGCTCGAACCCTTCCAGGTACGCCCCGCCCTCGAGCTCGGCGTGGAGCGTGAACACCTGATCGTCACCCGCGACCGTAAGGGCGAGCAGATGCTCGACCGGATCGACGCCGCCGAGGTCCTCCCGCCCGATCAGCTCATCGAGTGTCGGCAGAGTCGTCGGCAGCTGCGCAATCGCGACTTCCCGGCCGGCCACGAGCGGCATGAACGGGCACGTGCCCCGAGTATCGGAGGCGTAGCGAAATCCCAGCTCCCTCTCGAGCTGCGGCACATGCGCGTTCACCTGCCAGCCCGCCGCGCCATGCACCTCGGGGGCGCGATCGAACACCCGGATGAATTCCTCACGCGCCAGCACGAGCTGACGCCGCGTCCAGGGCTCGCTCGCCTGCGCCACCCCGTCCTGCCACTTGATGTGATCGTAGGTGTGAACACCCACCTCGAATCCGCGCTGGGCGATCTCCTTCATGATCGGCGCGCACCGCCGGGCGATGTGCGGCCCCGGAAGGAGCACCCCGCAAAGCAATGTCCGCGTTCCATAGTGTTGCCTCACCGAGGTTCGCCGAACCTTGCCGAGAAACCCGGGGCGAAAGACACGCTTGATCGCCCGGCCCGTGTGATCGGGTCCCACGCTGAACAGGAAGGTCGCCCGAGCCCCGGTGCGCTCGAGCGCGGCCGCGAGTCGCGGCACCCCCTCGCGCGTGCCCCGGTAGGTATCGACGTCGATCTTGAGTGCGATGGTGCCCACGGCCGCGCGCGGCAGTGCCGTCAATCGAGCGCCGCCGGGCGCGCCTCGAGCTCGCGCGAGCGCTGCGTGAGATCGACTGGCCCCTCAGCCGTCGCGGCCGCGAGGATCCTGAGAACACCGCCATCGGCGCAGGCGGCATAGCACCTGCCCTGCTCGCCGAAGAGCCTCGCGCGCTGCGCGGGCCTGATGATCCTCGGTTCGAGCCGGGTGCGATGAATCCACCACAGCCGTCCGTCGACTTCGGTGAAGGCGCCGGGGAAAGGAGGCGCGACGGCGCGCACGAGGTTATGGATGCGCACTGCCGGCTGGCACCAGTCGATCCGACCATCCTCGGGCCGGCGCCGCCCGAAGTACTGCCCCGGCTCGATGGGCTGCGCACGGCGCGGCGCATTGCCCGCGATGAGGCCCGGGAGCGAGCGCGCGAGCACGATCTCCGCGGCGGCGGTCACCTTGGCGAAGACCTCGGGCGCCTCATCGTCCTCGAGGATCGGTACCGCCAGCTGGTCGACGATGTCGCCGGCATCGGCCCGATCGACCATGTAGTGCAGCGTGGCTCCGGTCTCGCGCTCGCCGTTGAGAATCGCCCAGTTGACCGGCGCCCGGCCGCGGTACTTCGGCAGCAGCGAGCCGTGCATGTTCAGCGCCCCGCGGCGGGCACAGTTCAGCAGCCGCGCCCCAAGGAGCGAGCGGTAGTAGAAGGAGAAGACGAAGTCCGGCTGAAGGCCGGCCAGGTGCTCCGCAAACCCCGTCCCGTTGGGGTCATCGGGCATCGAGACCTCGAGAGCGTACTCGCGCGCGGTCTCGGCGACGCTCGCGAACCACCGATGCTCGTTCGGATCGTCCCTGAGGGTGACGACCAGGGGCACCTCGACTTTCGCCGACAGCAGCACCTTCAGGCATCGAACCCCTACGTCGTGGTAGGCGAAGACCACCGCGCGGGCGGCGCTCATTGTTCGCCCGTGCCTCGCGCGCGCTCGGCGCGCAGCATCTCCGTGTGATCGAGCTCCGGATGCAGGCCGCGCCGAACCTCCGGAAGGGCCCGACGCTCGATGGCTCGCGGCTCGCCGGTCTCCAACACCGCCGCGATCGTGTATCGCGGCCGTTGCCGCACCTGCTCGTAGATGCGCCCGACGTATTCGCCGACGACGCCCAAGCCGATGAGCAGCACGCCGATGAGAAAGAAGGCGATGCCGAAGAGCGTGAAGACACCCTGGACCTCGGGACCGATGAAGATACGGCGGATCGCGAGCACCACGACGAAGAAAAGCGAGAACAGCGCGAGCGCCATTCCGGCCATGGTGAAGAACTGCAGCGGCACGACCGAGAAGCCGGTCATGAGATCGAAGTTCAGGCGGATCAGCCGGTAGATGGAGTATTTCGATTGTCCGGCGGTGCGCTCGGCGTGCGCGACCTCGATCTCGACCGGATGGCGCGCGAAGGTATAGCCGAGTGCCGGCACGAAGGTGCTGACCTCGACGCAGCGGTTGATCGCCTCGACGATGCTGCGGTGATAGCCGCGCAGCATGCAGCCCTGGTCGGTGATCTGGATCTGCGTCGTGCGCTCGCGGATGCGGTTCATCATGCGCGAGGCGACCTTGCGCCAGTACACATCATGGCGCCGCGCGCGCACGGTACCGACGTAATCGGCCCCCTCGTCCATGGCCGCGATGAGCTTGCCGATCTCCTCGGGCGGGTTCTGCAGATCCGCATCCAGCGTGATGACATAGTCGCCACTCGCGTGGGCGAAGCCCGCGAGAATGGCCATGTGCTGGCCGGCATTGCGGGTGAGGAGGATCACCCGCGTCGTGTCCGCACGGCGCTCGAACTGCTCCCGCAGCACGGCGGCGGAGCGGTCGCGGCTGCCATCGTCGACGAATACCGCCTCATAGGGCCGCTCGAGCCGATCCAACGCCGGATAGAGCCGCTCGAAGAGCTTCTCGAGGCCCGCTTCCTCGTTGTAGACCGGAATGACGATGGAGACCGTCGCGGTCACCGGGCAGCTTCCCTCAGGATGTCGGTCGCCGCCTCGACGACCCGGTCCACGTCGGTCAACTCCATCGCCGGGAAAAGCGGCAGCGTCACGGTCTCGCGTCCGATCCGCTCCGCGTTCGGGAACTGACCCTCGCGATAGCCCAGGGCGCGATAGGCCGTGAACAGATGGATGGCGCTCGCGTAATGCACGCCGACGCCGATGCCCCGCTCCGCCATCTCGTTGATGAACTGCAGGCGCGAGATCCGCAACCGCTCGAGGGGCAGGAGCGGTGCGAACATGTGCCAGTTGTGTCCGTCATCACCCTGCGCCGGCAGACGCACGGGCGCATCGTCCGCCCACAGACGGAAGTACCGGGCCGCAAGCTCGCGGCGGCGCGCGTTGAATCGCGCGAGCGAGGCGAGCTGCCCCAGCCCCACCCGCGCCGCCACATCCGACAGGTTCGCCTTGCCGCCGGCAAAGAGAGTGTCGATCTCGTCCGCCGCGCCCTTCCTCTGGCCATGGAAGCGATGCAGCTCGAGCTGGCTCACCTCCTGCGGTGAGCCGCCGACGACGCAGCCGCCTTCTATGCTGGTGATGTTCTTGTTGGGATGGAAGCTGAAGCAGACGAGGTCGCCGAAGCTGCCGATACGCCGGCCGCGCCAGGCGGAGCCGATCGCCTGGGCGGCATCCTCGATGACGCGCAACCGGTGGCGTGCGGCGATCGCGTACAGCCGGTCCATGTCGACCGGCAGACCCGTCAGGTGTACCGGCAGGATCGCGCGGGTACGCGCCGTGATGGCCGCCTGCACCTGATCGAAGTCGATGTTGCGCGTTTCCAGATCGACATCGACGAGCACGGGCGTGGCGCCTACGCGCACGATGACATTGGCGGTTGCGACGAAGCTCATGGCGGGCGTGATGACCTCATCGCCGGCGCCGATCCCGGCGGCGAGCAGCGCGTGCTCGAGGCTCGCGGTTGCCGAGGTCTGGGTGCGCACCGGGCGGCCACCGAAGTATTCCGAGAGCGCCGCCTCGAACTTCTTGACGTACGGGCCCGAGGCCAGCCAACCGGAGCGCAACACCTCGGCCACGCCCTGGATGGTCTCCTCATCGATGTCGGGCCGCGTAAACGGCAGGAAGGGGTTGCTCGGCCCATCCTCGGCCTCGGCCCTCCGGCCCCGGCGCCTCGCGCCGTCCAAGATCGTTCCAGACGATTTTGTCATGACCTGGCCACCAACACCACTCCAACCACGATGACCGCGATCCCGAGCACCCGCTGCACGTTCGGCACCTCCGCGAGCAACCACCAGGCGAGGCCGATGTTGATCACGTAGCCGAGCGAGAGCATCGGGTAGGCCTGATTCACCGGCACCCGCGAGAGCCCCACCAGCCACACGACGACACTCAGTCCATAACACGCGAGAGCGGCCCACAGCCACGGCACGCTGAGCAGCTCGAGCGATCGGCGAAAGAGCGCGCCATGGGCCGCCACGAGCGGCCCGGTGGTATTGGTCGCCGCCTTCAGGCCGAGCTGCGCCAGGGCATTGAGCAATACCCCGCAAAAGAGGATCGAGAAATCCGACAGTGTCATGAGCGGCTCACCGCGACCGTGAAGCTGTCCTGCGCAATGACGCGTCCGGGCAGTCCCTGCTGGCGGTAATGATCCCATACACGCGGATCGAAGAATGCAATCGCATCACGGCTCCCCTCCCACTGCCGCACGAACTGCGCGGGCGTCGCGGTCTGCCTGCCCGTCTCGCGCGTCTCGCCAAAGTGAAGCTCGCCCTCGAAGCCGACGAGAATCAGCGTGCGCCCGAGGTAAGGCGGAATGGTCTGGCGGTATTCCCCGACGCTGTAGAGCGCAGTCCCCGGGTGAACCTCGGGCGCGACGGTCCGAACGAGCTGGTATGCCGAGCGCGACGGGGGAATGACCGTGTACTCGCAAAGCAGCGCCTGCCACATGAAGATGAAAAGGAAGGTGATCGCGAGCGGCTGCCCTACCCCGGCAGCCGCGCCGCTGGCCGTCGCGGGCGGCAGGGCACCGTTTCCCCGTGCCACTTGCGACCGCGCCCAGGCGACCCCGATGGCAATCACGGCCGCCGCGGCGGCTGCCACCGCCCAACCGACCGCCGCGCGCGGGATCATCCCATTGCGGTGCTGGGAGTAAACGAGCAGACCCGCGGCCACGAAGACGGCGAGACCCGCGGCGGCCGCACTGCACCAGCGCGAGAGAAAGCCGGGTCTATTGGCCACCGCGACGCCCGTGAAAGCCGCGAGCGGCGGAAACATCGGCAGGATGTAGGTCGCGAGCTTCGAGTCCGAGATGGAGAAGAACACGAGCGTAATTGCACAAAATATTACAAGAAATTTCAATGGCTTGATATTTAAATCTGATCTTGGTTCTTGCCAGGCGCGCAGCGCCGCCCGCCCGAGTGGCACGAGCCATGGCAGTGCGCCCAACACGAGCAGCACGAGGAAGTACCACCAGGGCTCGATGCGCTCGGCCTCCTTCGTGAGGAAACGCTGGAAATGCTCGTGGATGAAGAAGTACGGCGCGAAGTCCGGATTACGCAGCGAGACCAAGATGAACCAGGGCGCCGCCAGCGCCAGAAAAATAGGCACGCCGAGGGCGAAGTGCATCCGCCGCCAGGGTTTCCAATCCCGGTCGGCCACGCTGTAGAGGATGAGGGTCCCTCCCGCCAGCACGAAGACGACGATGCCCTTGCTCAATACCGCGAGCGCCGCGGCGGCCCAGCATACGAGCATCCAGCCGCGCTCCTTCCCCGAGCGCTCGGGCGCGCATTGCGCCAGCAGGAACGCGAACACCGTGGCGCACATCCAGAAGGTGAAGCCGGCATCGAGCAGGTCGAGATGACCGATGATGGCGAAGTAGGGACTCATCGCGAGCAGCGCCACCGCGGCTATCGCCGCCCGCCGGTCGTAAAGGCGGGCCACCCAGGCATAGATGAGTGGCAGGCAGGCGAACCCGAGAGCGACCGTCCAGAGCCGCGAGCTCCAGTTGCTCAGCCCCACGACCGAGTAGAGGGCCGCCGTCGCCCAGTACTGCAACGCCGGCTTCTCGAAGTACTTAAGGCCATCGAGCCGCGGGGTCACCCAGTTTCCGCTCGCCACCATCTCCCGCGGAATCTCCGCGTAGCGACCCTCATCGGGGTCGAGCATCGGCCGCAGCTGAATGGTCACGAGCCACACGGCGGCGAGGGCGACCCAACCCCACCACCTGAGGCCGCCCAAGCGCGCGTGCGAACCCGCCCCGGACGTCGTGCTCATGCCGTCGTTCGTCTCTCGGCGCTCGCCGCTTCAGGCGCCCGCGAGGGCCGCGGCTCGGGCGCTGAAGTTCTCCTGCTTGACGTAGAACTCGATCGTGCGCCGGATGGCCGTGTCGATATCCGTCGTGGGACGCCAGCCGAGATCGTGCTCGGCCGCATGGATCGCGGGCACGCGCACCTGAATGTCCTGGTAGTACTTGCCGTAGTACTCGCCCGCCGACACCTCCACGATCTGCGTCGCGCGCGCGCTCTCGCGCAGCAGCGGGAACTCCTGCGCGATGCGGATGGTGCGCTCGGCCAGATCGCGGATCGAGACGCAGTTATCGGGATTGCCGATGTTGAAGATGCGCCGCGAGGCGCGGCTCTGCGCGTTCTCGAGAATGGTGAGCAGGCACTCGATCGCATCGTCGATGTAGGTGAACGAGCGCTTCTGGCGACCGCCGTCGACGAGTTTGATCGGCCGTCGGTAGAGCACGTTGGAGAGAAACTGGGTAAAGACACGCGAGCTGCCCTCCTTCGGCTCCTCGACGTTGTCGAGATTGGGACCTATGAAGTTGAAGGGGCGGAAGAGCGTGTAATCCAGGCTGTCGCGCACGCCGTAGGCATAGATGACGCGGTCGAGGAGCTGCTTCGAGGCCGCATAGATCCAGCGCTGCTTCTCGATCGGGCCGTATACGAGCGGGCTCGTCTCCTCATCGAGCAGGGCATCGGGTGACATGCCGTAGATCTCGGATGTCGAGGGAAAGATGAGGCGCTTGCCGTACTTGACGCAGTGGCGCACGACCGAAAGGTTGGCTTCGAAGTCGAGCTCGAATACCTTCAGCGGATGAGTGACGTACTGGGCGGGGTTGGCAATCGCGACCAGCGGAACGACCGCGTCGCACTTTTTCACGTGGTACTCGACCCATTCCCGGTTGATCGTGATGTCGCCCTCGACGAAATGGAAGCGGTCGTCCTTCGGCAGCGCGCCGAGCTTGTTGTCGGAGAGATCGATGCCATAGACCTCCCAGTCGCGCTCGCGGAGGATGGCGCTGGTCAGGGCGCTGCCGATGAAGCCGTTCGCCCCTAGGATCATGATCTTGAGTGGCATGGAATTCCTTCGAGCCTCTGGCCGGGCCCGGCGCTTGGCTAAAAGCGGCGAATTCTAGCAGATTGCTCGGCGCCGTCCCTGATCGGCTCAGCAGCAGCGGCTGATGCCGCTCCACTTGGCCCTTTCCCTTTCCTCGTAGAATGCCCGCCGGCTGAGAGGCGGCCCCTCATGAGCCTGCGCCTGATGTGTCAGGTATCTCTCATAGGCGTCGTCGCCGGAAGCCGCACGCAGCCAGCCGATGGCCGTGCTCATCGTCCCTCCAATGGCCCGCCACAGTCCCCTCATGCGCTGCTCTCCTGCGACAGATGACCCGAGAGGGCGAGCGCTCGCCGTCGCGCGGCCTGATAGGGGGCCTCCGAGCTCACCGGCACCGGCAGGCCGCGCAGCTTGCGCGCGCAAACCCGCCCCATGTCGATGATCACGAGCCACAGAACGGCGGTGAAGAACACGGTGAGCCACGCGTCGAGCCGTTGATTGAATATGAGCTGCGGTGCCACCGCCGCGGCGGCCGCAGACAGCGCCCCGGCCGCAAGGCGCGCCGAAAGCACATGGGCGGCGGCCAGAAGTCCGATGGCCGGATCGGCACTCACGATCTTCTGCCACGCCGCGACGGTCGTCACGGTGGCAAGCCACGCGAGCGGCAGGAGCGTCACCCAGGCGTGACGCATCCGGCCCGACTTCACCAGGATCCCGGTCGCCACCGAGAGCGCGATGGCCGCGAGCATCTGGTTGGCGATGCCGAAGAGCGGCCACAGAATGTTGACTCCGCCGTTGGGATCGATCACCCCGATATAGAGGAAGTAGCCCCACCCGCCCACGATGAGGGTGCTCGAGAGGAGCACGGAGGGGTACCAGGAGGTGCGCCCCAACGGCGCGTACAGATGGCCCAACAGGTCCTGGAGCATGAACCGTCCGACGCGCGTGCCGGCATCGAGCGTGCTCAGGATGAACACGGCCTCGAACATGATGGCGAAGTGATACCAGAGACTGAGAAGCCCGCGGCCGAAGGTGTTGCCGAAGATGCTGGCCATTCCGACCGCGAGAGACGGCGCGCCACCGGTACGCGCAAAGAGCGTCGTCTCCCCCATCTCGTGCGCGAGCGTCTGCATCTGCTGCACGGTGACCGGGAAGCCCCAGCTCGAGATCGTGTGTACCGCGGCCGCGGGCGCACTGCCCACGACACCCGCGCCGGCGTTGATGGCGAAGAACACGCCGGGATCGAGCAGCGTCGCGGCGATGATCGCCATGATGGCGACGAAGGACTCGAGCATCATGCTGCCGTAGCCGATCAGGCGCACGTCCGCCTCGCTCGCGATGAGCTTCGGCGTCGTGCCGCTTGCGATGAGCGCATGAAACCCCGAGACCGCGCCGCAGGCGATGGTGATGAAGACGAAGGGAAATACCTTGCCGCCAAAAAGCGGCCCATGACCATCGACGAAGGCGGTCAGTGCCGGCATCTTGATCTGCGGATGCAGCACCACGATTGCCACGGCGAGCAGCGCCACGGTGCCGAGCTTGAGGAAGGTGGAGAGGTAATCGCGCGGCGCGAGGAGCAGCCACACCGGCAGGGTGGCCGCGATCCAACCGTACCCGATCACGAAGCCGGCGAGCGGCAGGCTCGACCAGTCGAAGTAGCCGCGCAGCAGCGCATGGGAGTCGACCCAGCCGCCACCCAACACCGCGAGCAGCACCAGAGCCACGCCGAGAGCCGACGCTTCCAGGATGCGCCCCGGGCGCAGGCGCCTCAGGTGCAACCCCACGAGCATCGCGACCGGCACGGTGGCGAGGACGGTCGCCGTCGACCAGGGGCTGTGCTTCATGGCATTGACGACTACGAGGCCGAGCACCGCGATGAGCAGGATCATGATCAGCAGCGTCCCGATGAGCGCCGCGAAGCCGCCGAGCGGACCCAACTCATCGCGCGCCATCCGGCCGAGACTGCGCCCGTCGCGGCGGGTCGAGAAAAGCAGGATCGTCATGTCCTGGACACAACCGCCGATCACCGCGCCCACCAGGATCCAGAGCGTTCCCGGCAGATAGCCGAACTGCGCCGCGAGCGTCGGTCCCACGAGAGGGCCCGGACCGGCTATGGCCGCGAAGTGATGCCCGAAGACGATCCAGCGATGCGTCGGCACGAAGTCGCGCCCGTTATCGTATCGTTCCGCGGGGGTGGCTCGCGAAGGGTCGACGGCGAGCACTCGTGCGGCCACCCATGCGGCGTAGAAGCGATAGCCGAGCGCGTAGATGCACACCGCCGCGGTGACGATCCACAGCGCATTGATCGGCTCGTGACGGTGCAGGCCGATCCCGGCCAGAGCGATGGCACCGGCCACCGCGAGTGCGACTGCGGCGATCCTTTTCATCCGGCACCTATAGCTCGGCGCCGCGCCGGCTGCAAGCCGCACCGAAGCCTTGGTTTCCCCGGAAACGATCAGGCGAGCAGTGCCTTCACCGCGCGATGATAGCGGGCGACCAGGGCATCGCGCCGGCGATGACGTCCTCCTTCGACCACCTTCTCCCCGGCACGCCATACGCAGTCGATCACCTCACGGCCCGCGGCGAATATCCAGCTGTCGAGAATCTCATCTTCGCGGCGCTCGATGAGCGCCGGATGGGCGGCATCGAGACTCACCAGATCGAGCGGTGCCTCCACCACCAGGCCGACCTGCCGACCCGCCGCGGCGCCCAGGAGCGCCTGGGCGCCGCCTGCGAGCGCGGCCTCGAAGAGGCTCCGGCCGGTCGAGCCGCCCGCCTCACCCGCGAGCACGTTGCGGGTGCGCCGTTTGAGGCGCTGGGAATACTCGAGCGCGCGCAGCTCCGCGCCCGCATCGAGCAACACATTGGAGTCGGTCCCGATGCCGAGCCGACCGCCAAGGGCGCGCAACTCCGCAGCCGGAAAGATTCCATCACCGAGACTCGCCTCGGTGATGGGACAGAGCCCGACCACCGCGCCCGCCGCGGCGATGCGCCGCAGCTCCTGCGGGTCCGCGTGGGTCGCATGCACGAGGCACCATCTGTCATCGACGGGGCTCGCCTCGAACAAACACTCGATGGGGCGTCGTCCGCACCACGCCACGCACTCCTCGACCTCGCGGACCTGCTCGGCGATGTGAATGTGAACGGGACCTCCGGCGGCCAGCGCGACGACCGCGGGCAACTCCTCCGCCGCGACGGCTCGCAGGCTGTGCGGGGCGACCCCGACGTTGCTTCCGGCGAGCCCGCGAGCGGCCTTGCGGCTCGACTCCACGATGCGAGCGAAGCGCTCGAGATCCGTCACGAAGCGACGTTGGCGCGCGCTCGGCGCGCGCGCCCCGAATCCGCCATGGGCATAGAAAGTCGGCAACAGTGTGAGGGCGATGCCGGTGTCGGCCGCGGCGGCCGCGATGCGCGTGGCGAGCTCGCCCGGATCGGCGAAAGGTACGCCCGATCGGTCCTGGTGCAGATAATGGAACTCGCCGACGCGCGTGAAACCCGCCTCGAGCATCTCGGCGAAGGCGAGTGCCGTGATTGCCTCGAGTTGCTCCGGATCCATCCGCTCGACGAAGCGGTACATGAGCTCGCGCCAGGTCCAGAAGCTGTCCTCCGTCGGTCCGCGCCGCTCGGTCAGCCCGGCGAGGGCGCGTTGGAAGGCGTGGCTGTGAAGGTTGGGCAGCCCCGGCAGACCCACGCCGTGGCGCTCATCGGCCTCGGTCGGCTCCATCCCCACCTCGACGGAGCGAATGTTGCCGTCGCACGCCGTGATGCGTACGCGCCGCGCCCACCCGAGGGGCAGCAGGGCTGACTCGAACCAGAGCGTCTTCTCAGCGCGCACCGGCGGTATTGTAGACGCTTTGCGATCGGTCAAATCCGCAGGCCTACCCGGTTCGGCACGAAGTCCGTCGGCTCGGTGGGGGTTTGGATGCGGGGAAAGGTCCAGCCGCGGTCGAGGAGGCCGGCGCTCTGGCCGGTCGTTGCGGCATAGCCGAAAAGCGACTCTGAGCCTACACCGAGCGCCGCAACCGCCGTCGCAGCGTCCCGCCGATCTCCTGCATTTCGTGAATGCCGAGCACGGTCGCGCACCAGAAGAACGCGCCGGCTCCTGCTGCGATAACGAGGACGAGCGCGCCGAGTTTCGCCCAGAAGTGCATCAGCGCCGCCTCGGCGAGCAGGTAGCGATTGCCGCCCCAGCAGAGCGCCGCGAGCAGCGCCGAGGCCACCGCGATACGCACAAGGAGCCTGAGCATGGCCCGGGACTCGAGCCGCCCGAGATGCGAGCGCATGAGCAGGTATAGCACCAGGAAGTTGGTTGTGGCGACGCATGAGGTCGAGAACGCAAGGCCCTCGTGTCCCCAGCCGAGATGCACGGTAAAAAGCCAACTGAGCAACAGGTTCAGACCTACGGCGCAGAAGCTCACCACCATCGGTGTCTTGCGCCGGTCGATGGCGTAGAAGGCGTTGACGAGCACCTTGAGCGCCGCGTAGCCACAGAGCCCGATGGCGTAGAAACGCAAAGCCGCGGCTGTCTGCATCGCCTCGTAGGGCGTGAACCGACCGTGCTGAAAGAGGACCGATACGATGGGCTCGGCGAGCAAAATGAGACCGATGCTCGCCGGGATCGTCATGAGGAAAGTGAGGCGCATGCCCCGTGCCAGCTCGGTGCGAAATCCCTCGGTGTTGCCGCCGGCGGCCATGCGCGCCAGCAGCGGCAGTGTCACGGTGCCGAGCGCCACACCGAAGATCCCAAGCGGCAGGTAGATCAGGCGAAAGGCGTACTGCAACCAGGTCACGCGTCCGTTGCCGAGCTCCGAGGCGAATACCCCGTTCACCAACACGTTAAGCTGCGTCGAGCTCGCGGCGATGACGGAAGGCCCCATCAGACGCAGGATGCTTCTGACTCCCCGGTCGCGCCAGTGCAGATCGGGCCTGAAGCGGTAGCCGAGTCGGTGGAGTGAGGGTAGCTGAACGGCGAATTGCAGCGCGCCGCCAATGAGCGTGCCCAGGGCGAGCCCTACGGTGGCACGCGGGCCGAAGTGCGGATCGAACCACCAGCCAAGACCCGCCCCGGCGAGGATCGAGCCGAGATTGAAGAAGCTCGAGGCCGTCGCCGGCATGCCGAAGACGTTGCGCGCGTTGAGCATGCCCATCACGAGCGCCGAGAGCGACACCAGCAGGATGAACGGATACATGATCCGCGTCAGCTCGACCGTGAGCGCCGCCTTCTCGCCGTGAAACCCCGGCGCGATCACGGCCACGATCCACGGTGCGCAGGCGATGCCGATGAGCACGAGGACACTCAGCACGACCGTCGCCAGCGTCGCGATCTTATTGGCGAGCTCCCAGGCGGCCCGTTCGCCTTCGAGCGCGGTCGTCTTGGTGAAGGTGGTGACGAACGCGACCGAAAGTGCCCCCTCGGCGAACATGTCGCGCAGGAGATTCGGGATACGGAACGCCATATTGAAGGCGTCCATCACTTCTCCGGCCCCAAAGAGCGCGGAGAACACCTGATCGCGAATCAAGCCGAGGATGCGGCTGCAGAACACGGCCAGCGCCACCACGGTGGCGGCTCGGGTGTTCAGCCTCTCGTGGCGGGGGGCCGCCGGAGCGCCGCTCGGGGCCGCGGCGGGGATATCCGTTTGTGGCATGCGGGCGCCACGGTACCATATCGATCTTTCATGAGCCTTGAACCCTGCATCTGCGGCGACTGGGGGACTACCCGGCTGCGACTCTTCCTTTGCCGGGGCGAGCGCGTGCTCGAGACGTTGCAGGGGCCCGGTGTCGGTGCGCGGCCCGAGCCGGCTGACCAAACCCTGCGGTCGCTCATCGCGGGCTGGCAAATGAAGTACGGCCCGCTGCCGCTCGTTCTCTGCGGCATGGCGGGCTCGCGCAACGGCTGGCGCGAGAGCGCGTACCTGCCCTGCCCGGCGGACCTGCGGGGGCTGGGCGAAGCCGCCCTGCGATTCGAGTGGGACGGGGCGCCTGTGCTCATCGCGCCGGGCCTCTCATGCACCAGCCGCTTAGGCTCTCCGGAGGGGATGCGGGGTGAGGAGACACAGATGGCCGGGGCCCTCGCGCTCCATCCCAGGCTCGGCACCGGCCGTCATCTTCTGTGTCTGCCGGGCACCCACACCAAGTGGGTATGCCTCGAGGACGCGGTCGTTCGCGATTTCCTCACGGCGCTCACTGGCGAGCTCTTTGCGCTCCTTCGCGACGGGAGCACCCTCACCCGCGCGAGCCGCTCCAGCGCCGAGGGCGAGACCCCACCGGGTGCCTCGGAGGATGGCGAAGAGGGGTTCGAGCACGGGCTCGAAGCGGCCGCCACGCTCGGGACCGCGAGCCTGCTGCACGCGCTCTTCGCCGTGCGCAGCCGGCAGTTGCTCGATCGACGCTCCCAGCTCTGGGCGCTGTCCTATCTCTCGGGCCTGCTCATCGGCTCGGACGCGCGGGGTGCCATTCCCCTCTTCGGCGCCGCGGCGGAGGTGGTGTTGATCGGCGACTCCGCGCTCACCGAGCGCTATGCGCGGGCGCTCGATCGGCTGGGCATCGCGGCGCCCTGCCTCGATGGCGATGAGTGCGCGCTCGCCGGACTTCGCTCCTTATGGCGACGGTGAGCGCGGCTTCGCAGCGCTGGCCCGGGGGCATCCTGCCCCTCATCGCGGTGCTGCGCGGCATCAAGCCGGAGGAAGTGCTCGAGATCGGCACGGCGCTGCACGAGGCGGGTATCGGCGCCATCGAAGTGCCGCTCAACTCGCCCGCGCCGCTCGAGAGCATCTCGCGTCTGGCCGCGAATTTCGGCGACCGCTGCCTCTGCGGCGCCGGGACCGTGCTGCGCCCGGCCGATGTCGATGCGGTCCACGCCGCCGGCGGGCGACTGATCGTAACACCTAACACCGCGCCGGCGGTGATCCAGCGCGCGGTGGCGCTCGGGCTCATCGTGATGCCGGGGTTTGCGACCGCGACCGAGGCGTTCGCCGCCATAGGCGCGGGCGCCGGGTTGCTCAAGCTCTTTCCGGCGGCGAGCTACGGCCCCCGGCATCTCAAGGCGCTGCGCGATGTATTGCCGGCCGATGTCGCCGTGTTTGCCGTCGGCGGGATGGGTGCCTCCGACGTTGCGCCCTGGCGTCAGGCGGGCTGCGCCGGCCTTGGCGTCGGAGGCGATCTCTACCGCGCCGGCCATCCGGCGGGCGAGGTGCATCGGCGCGCGCTCACGCTCGTCGCCGCCTGGCGCGCGAGTCAGTGACCGGCGGCCTGGGGCTGAAAACCAGCCCTCCAGGCCCAGGACGGCCGCAACCGCGCGACCTCCACCGCCACCGGCTCGGAGAGCTTCCACGGACGCGGTAGGGCATATTTGCGGGCAATTCTTACAAACGCCTGTGCAATGGGATCATCCATCGGCGCTTTGTCATCGGTCATGGTCCAGCGATGCACCCAGTTGGCCTGCACGATGAGCTGCTCACGCAGCAGCTGCGCGTAGGAGGCGCCATCGCCCGCGGAGGTCGCGCGGCGCGCGGCATGATCGGCTTCGCGCGCGAGCTCCTCGATGCAGCCGGCGGTGAGCCGGCAGCTGACTTTCAGCGAATCGAGCTCATCGCGCAGCCAGCGCGCCGCAGTGCCCTGCGCCAGGAGCAAGGCGCGGATCCCGGAGTTTAGCCACGTCATGAATGATCTCCTTCGTATGGCCCATCCGGGACCTAACATGCACGCGCTGTGCCAATGCGCGCCGGGCCCATTGAAGTCAGGTCTCGCGCCGGCGCAGGAGTGACAGAAAGAAGAGCCCGCCGGCAACCATCACGATGAAAGGACCGCTCGGACGGCCGGCGAGCGATGCGACATAAGTTCCGGCGGCCGTCGAGACCACCGCGGTGACGACGGAGAGTGTGAGCATTGCGCGGAGGCTGCGTGCAAAGCGCCTGGCGATCGCCGCCGGAATGATGATGAGCGAGCCCATGAGCAACACGCCGAGGAATCGCAACCCGAGTCCGATCGTGAGCGCGAAGGCGAGCAGGAAATAAAGGTCGAGGCGTGCCACATCGACTGCCGAGGTGATGGCGATCTCCGGCGACACCAGGCGCACCACGAGCGCATTGCGCGCGCGCAATACGAAGACGATCACGATGAGCGACCCGGCGATCCCGAATGCCGTCTCCGGCAGGGTGAGCGTCCCGGGCGCCCCGAGCAACGCATCGATCAGCGCCTCGCCCGAGGTGATGATGCTGCCGACGGCGAGCGCCACCGCGAAAGTGACGCCGATCACCGCCTCGGTGGCGATGCGGATGCGCCGCTCGATCGCCCAGATGAGCACCGCGCCGAGAAGAAGCAGCGCGAGTGCGCCCCAGAGCGGATTCACGCGCAGGATGAGGGCGATGCCGATGCCGGGGAGCGCGATGTGCGACATCGGGTCGGCCGCGAGCACCATGCGCCGCATGACGGCGAAGCTGCCAATGAGCCCGGCGGCCACGGCCATGAAGGCCGAAAGCACGAGCGCGCCGAGCTCAGGGGTCAAATCATGAGTGATCGTGGACATGAAATCTCAGCGGCTGGCCGTAGACTTCGAAGAGCATCTCGGGTGTCAGTGCCGAGCGCGGTGGCCCAAAGCAGGCGCCATGGCGGCCGAGACAGAGCACGTAGTCCGCATACTGGTAAACAACGCTCAGGTCGTGCGAGACGAGCAGCACCGTCATCGCACGGTTGTGCTGCAGCGCGCGCAGGACTTCATTGAGCTGCGCCTGTCCGGGGGTATCGATGCCCGCCGCCGGCTCATCGAGCAGCAGCACGTTGGGGCGGCCGAGGAGCGCGAAGGCGATGAGCAGGCGTTGGAATTGTCCTCCCGACATGTTGCCGAGGGGTGTCGAGAGTGCCTCCTCCGCGAGTCCGACTGAGCGCAGCGCCTCGGCCTGCGTCGCGCCCGAGCTCCCGGCGAGCGCCGCCCGGGCGCGCAGAAAGTCCCGCCCGTTGAGCGGCAGGTCGCGTTCGATGTCGAGCTTCTGGGGGACGTAGCCGAACACCGTGTCCGGGGCCCAGGCGACCTTCCCGGCGTGGGGCAGCGCCCCGATGAGCGCCCGCAACAGCACCGTCTTGCCGGCCCCGTTGGGTCCGATGATCGCGAGGCAGCTCGCCTGCGGCAGGCTGAAGCTGACGCCCCGCAGGACCTCCGTCCCGCCGAGCCGCACCGCCAGGTCTTTCACCTCCAACGCGTTCATCGACCGCCCTGCCCTTATTCTCGACCCTTGTCACCGCGGCGAAGTCTATTGTACGGGAGGTCTCGAGCCGGCGGGCCGCGCATCGTCACGGGCGCCGACCTCGACCCAGATCCCTCGCTCGCAGCGCAGGCACCTCGAGCCGCTCATCACGCGCGCGCCTTCCGCATAGCGCAGACGTTGAAATAACATCCCGCGGCCTCATCGCCCACCTGCTCGCGCAACAGCTCGAAGGATTGCTGGGGATCGGTGTGTATGGGCGATGTGCGCCGCTCGGGATCCGCCGCCCCAACCTGGGATGGATGCTCGATCATGGGTCACCTCCGATTCGCACGACGAAACGCCCGCGTGCCTCGCCCGCCATCAGCGTCTCGCAGGCCCGCGGAACCTCCTCCAGACCGATCACCGCGCGCACGATGAGGCGCTCGATGGCGTGCGGCTTCCAGTCACCGGCGAGCGTCTCCCACACCTGCCGCCGCCAGGCCGGCGGCACCTCGACCGAGTGGATGCCGAGGAGACTGACACCGCGCAGGATGAGGGGCATGACCGTGGTGTTGAGCGCCGAGGACTGGGCGATGCCGATGCAGGCGATGTTGCCCCAAAGCTTCACGGTGCGCGTGAGGTAGGCGAGCGTCTCGCCGCCGAGGTTATCTACCGCCCCGCCCCAGACCGCCGTCTCGAGCGGCTTGCCCGCGCCCGTGAGGGAGGCGCGCGCCAGCACCTGGTCCGCGCCGAGCTCGCGCAGGTAGGGGGCGGCGTCGGGCTTGCCGGTGATCGCCGCAGTGCTGAAGCCGAGGCGCTTGAGGAGCCCGAGGGCAATGCCGCCCACACCCCCGGTCGCGCCGGTCACGGCAATCGGTCCGCGCTCTGGAGCCTGATGGTTCTCGAGCAGCCGGCGCAAGGCGAGCGCGGCCGTAAAGCCCGCGGTACCGAGCGCCATCGCCTCGAAGAGGCTCAGTCCCGCGGGCAGCGGCACGAGCGCCGCCGCCGGCAGCCGGGCGCGCTCCGCCAGCCCGCCGTCCAGCGATTCGCCAAGATGCGCGCCGGTGGCAAGCACACGATCTCCGGGGCGGTAGGCGGGGTCGGAGCTCGCCTCGACGATACCCGAAAGGTCGATGCCGGCGGTCCGCGGGAGGCCACGCGCAATCGCGGCTTTGCCCGTCACCGCCAGCGCATCCTTGTAGTTGAGGCAGGAATAGGCCACCCGGATCACCACCTCCCCCGGCGTAAGCTCATCGAGCGTGACCGCCTGGAGTCGCGCGAAGCGCCCGCTCGGGCCCTGCAGAACGCGTAACGCTTGAAAGCTCGACATGGGGGATGCCCTGGCACTGCGATCGGCGGCATTCGAGACTAAACTGAACCACCCAAACCCTCCAGCATTCCCCATTTGCAGACTCTCACCCTCACCGCCCTCGCCGGTATTGGCGAGATCGCCCCCGGCGAGGATCTGGCCGGGATTCTCGGCGCAGCCCTCGGCAGGCTCTGCGGGCCGGCACCCACGGGCGATGCCCCGCGGCCCGCTGGCGTGCTCGTCCTCGCGCAGAAGGCGGTCTCGAAGGCCGAGGACCGCTACGTCGTGCTCGACACCGTGACGGTCTCGCCGCGCGCCGCCGAGCTCGCCGCCCTTACGCGCAAGGATCCGCGGCTGGTCGAGCTCGTCCTCGCCGAGTCCATCGAGGTTCTGCGCGCCAAGCCCGACGTGCTCATCGTGCGACACCGGCTGGGATACGTCATGGCCAATGCGGGCATCGACCGATCCAACGTGGGCGCGCACGACCGCGTTCTGCTGCTGCCGCGTGATCCGGATGCCTCGGCCGCGGCGTTACGCAATGCGCTCGAGCAGCGTCACCACCTCGAGGTGGGGGTGATCATTTCCGACAGCTTCGGCCGACCCTGGCGCAAGGGCGTCACCAACGTCGCCCTCGGCGCCGCGGGCCTGCCCGCGCTCATCGACAGGCGTGGCGAGCTCGACCGGCACGGGCGCAGGCTCGAGGTCACCGAGGTGGCGCTCGCGGACCAACTCGCCTCGGCAGCGGGGCTTCTGATGGGTGAAGGCGCGGAGGGCCTGCCGGCGGTATGGATCAGCGGAATCCGGTGGGCGGCCCCGCCGCTTCCCGCGCGCAGCCTCATCCGGCCGATCGAGGAGGATCTCTTCCGTTGAGCGGCTTCGTGTTGGCGCTCACCGGCGGCATCGGGGGCGCCAAACTCTGCCTCGGATTGCAACGGGTGCTGCCCGCCGGGGCACTGCGCATCATCGTCAACACGGGCGATGACTTCGAGCATCTCGGGCTCGCCATCTCGCCCGATATCGATACGACGCTCTACACTCTGGCGGGTCTCGACAACCTCGAGCTCGGCTGGGGACGGCGGGATGAGACCTGGTCGTTCATGCGCGTGTTGGAAACCTTGGGCGGCCCCACCTGGTTCAGGCTCGGTGATGGCGACCTCGCTCTGCACCTCGAGCGCACCCGTCGACTCGCGGCCGGCGAGACGCTGACGGACATCGTCACCGAGGTGGCCCGCCGTTTCGGCATCGCTAGCCGAGTCATGCCGATGAGCGACGATCCGGTGCGCACCGTCGTCGCCACGGCCGGCGGCGGCGAGCTCGGTTTTCAGGAATACTTCGTCCGCGAGCGCTGCGGTCCCGCGGTTGCGGGCCTGCGATACGTGGGCGCGCAGTCGGCGCGGCTCTCGAGCGCCGCCGCCGCATCGCTGCAGGAGTCGGCGCTGCAGGCGATCGTCATCGCGCCCTCGAATCCCTACCTCAGCATCGATCCGGCTCTCGCCGTTCCCGGGATGCGCGCGGCGCTGCGCGCCCGAGGAGCACCCGTCATTGCGGTAACACCCATCATCGCGGGCTCCGCCGTCAAGGGGCCGACCGCGAAGATCATGAGGGAGCTCGGGCTCGCGGTCTCACCGCTCACCGTTCTCGAGCACTACCGCGGCCTCATCGACGGCTTTGTGCTCGATGAGCGCGATGCCGCGCTCGCGCAGGCCATCGAGCTTCCGGTCCGGACCTGCGACACGTTGATGCGCTCGCTCGAGGATCGGGAGCGCGTCGCACGTTGCACCCTCGAGCTCGCGGAGGATCTGCGAGGTCGGCTGAGCGCCTAACCTTGCTCCGCCTCCTCGCGCATCTGCCGCCAGAGCGCGACGACGTGCTCGTGCGTCGTGGCCTCGACGCCGAATGACACCCTGACCATCCAGCGCTCACCGAGCATGGCGGGCGTGAGAAAGGCGCGGCCTGACTCGTTGATGCGCCGCACCCAGCCGAGCGTATGCGCATCGAGCGGCTCGCCGGCCAGACCCTCCGGGATGTGACGCACGCACACCGTCTGCAATGGCACGGGAGCGAGGCGTTGCCATCCGGGGGTCGCATCGATCTGCTGCGCGAACCAGCGGGCGTGCTCGAGGTCACGCCGCAGACGCCGCTGCAGTCCCTCGACCCCCTGCTCCCGGATGAGGAGCCAGAGCTTGAGGGCGCGGAATCGGCGGCCGAGGGGAATGCCCCAGTCGCGGAAATTCCTGACTCGCGGGTCCGCCGCGGTGCGCAGATAGCTGGGGTTCGTCGACATGACGCGTACGAGGTGCTGCGCGTCGCGCACGAAGTAGGTCGAGCAGTCGAAGGATGCCCCGAGCCACTTGTGTGGATTCAATACGAGGGAGTCCGCCCGCTCGATTCCCCGCCAGAGCGGACGGCACTCCGGGAGGATCATGGCCGAGCCCGCCATGGCGGCATCCACATGCAGCCACACGCCCTGCTCGCGCGCGATGCCCGCGATCTCCTCGAGCGGATCGATTGCCGTCGTCGCAGTCGAACCGACGGTCGCCACCACGGCGCACGGGGCGTGTCCCTGCGCCTGATCCGCGGCGATTGCCGCGCGCAGCGCCTGCGCGCTCATGCCGTAGCGCTCATCGACCGCGACGATGCGCAGATTCGTGCGGCCGAAGCCGGCAAGGAGCGCCGCCTTCTCGACCGAGCTGTGGCTCTGACTCGAGGCATAGACGACGAGCGGCCGTTCACTCGCCTGCAGGCCACCGCGGGCGGCGCCGTGATCGGTGGTGCGCTCGCGGGCGCAGATGAGGGCGACGAGCGTGGCCGTGGAGGCCGTATCCTGGATCACTCCGCTCCAGCCTTCCGAGAGTCCCAACATCTGCCGCAGCCAGTCGGTGGTCAGCTCCTCGAGCTCGGTGAGCGCCGGGCTCGCCTGCCAGTTGAGCCCAAGCTGCGCGAGTCCGGTGCTGAGGAAATCACCCAGCACGGCGGCGAGGGAGCTGTTGGAGGGAAAATAGGCGAAGAAACGCGGGTCCTGCCAGTGGGTGCAGCCGGGCACGATGAGGCGCGTGAGCTCATCGAGCAGACCATCGAGGGACTGCGCCTCGGCGGGCGGCGTCGCGGGCAGCGCCGCGCGTACCTCCCCCGGGGCGAGGCGCGACATCACGGGTAGCTCGCCGCGCACCACGCGCTGCCGATAGTCCGCAATCCACTCGATCAGCTCGTGTCCCCGGCGCCGGAATTCCTCGATATCCATATCGGAGCCTCAGGCGCGCATCACTCGTACGCGCAGCTCCGCGAGATCGGTGCCGTTGGCGATCATGAGGTCGGATGGGCCCACGGCACCAACGCCCGCGGGCGTCCCGGTGAAGATGAGATCCCCGGGCTTGAGCTCCCACGCCGCGGAGAGCTGCGCCAGGATCTCCGGAACCTTCCAGATGAGATCGCTCACCCTGCCGTGTTGGCGCCGCACGCCATTCACATCGAGAGTGATCTCGATCTTGGAGATATCCTCGATCCAGGCCGCGGGCGTGATCCCACCGACGGGCGCCGAGCGGTCGAAACCCTTCGCGATATCCCACGGTCGGCCGAGCTTCTTCGCCTCACTCTGCAGGTCCCGCCGTGTCATGTCGATCCCGAGGGCATAGCCATAGATGCAGCGCTGCGCATCGGCGGGGCTCAGATCGGCACCGCCTTCCCGCAGAGCGACCACCAGCTCGACCTCGTGGTGCAGCTCGCGCGTGAGGCCGGGGTAACGCAGCACGCCGGTCTCCCCCTCGGGGACCGACAGCACGGCGTCGGCGGGCTTGGTGAAGAAGAACGGCGCCTCGCGGCCGCTCGCGCCCATCTCCTGCGCGTGCTCGGCGTAATTGCGGCCGACGCAGTAGATCCGGTGAACGGGAAACCAGCCGGTAGACCCCACGATCCGCACGGCCGGATGCGGCGGCGGAGCGAAGACGTATCTCATGTGCGTACTATAATCCGAATCGTTACGACGACGCTCTGCGAGCCGCTGTAACGAATCACCGCCACCCGACGAAACCCGGGGAGACCCCTGGAACGGAATTCCCAGCCGGCCGGGCGGTCTCATTTGCTCCAGGAGGTCATCCCATGGCGCCCCGCATACCCCGAATCCTCCCCTCGCAGATCACACCGCCCGAGGGCTACTTCAACCGCCGCTCGTTCCTCACCGGCGCGCTGGCGGCGGGGCTGGGAGCCTCGATCGGCGCTGCGCGGGCCGCCGTGCTGCCCGGCGAGGCCCTCGCCTTCACTTTCAATCCGCGCGAGTCCGTGGATGCGCTGGTGCGCGCCGCCGGCCAGGACGAGAAGCCGAACACCTGGGAGGAGATCACCAACTACAACAACTACTACGAGTTCGGGACCGACAAAACGGACCCGGCGGCCAATGCGCGCCGGCTGAGCACGCGCCCCTGGAGCATCGCCGTCGACGGAGAGGCGGAGGTTACCGGCAACTTCCATCTGGAGGACTTCCTCAAGCCCTACGCGCTCGAGGAGCGCATCTACCGCTTCCGCTGTGTCGAGGCCTGGTCGATGGTGATCCCGTGGGTGGGCTTTCCGCTGGCAACCCTGTTGCAGCGCTTCAAACCGACGTCCAAGGCCAAGTACGTGGCCTTCGAGACCGTCTACCGTCCTGATCAGATGCCCGGTCAGGCCTCCTGGCCCCCGATCCTGCCGTGGCCCTACCGCGAGGGGCTGCGGATCGATGAGGCGATGAATCCCCTGACGCTGCTGGTGGTGGGCCTCTACGGGCGGGAGCTGCCGAACCAGGACGGCGCGCCGTTGCGGCTCATCGTGCCGTGGAAGTACGGCTTCAAGGGCATCAAGTCGATCGTGAAGATCAGCTTCACCGAGCGCCAGCCGCCGAACACCTGGAATCAGGCCGATCCCGAGGAGTACGGCTTCTACGCCAATGTCAATCCGAACGTACCGCACCCGCGCTGGAGCCAGGCAAGCGAGCGGCGCATCGGGGCGCCGCTTTTCCACGAGCGCCAGCCCACGCTCATGTTCAATGGATATGCCGAGGAGGTGGCGGACCTTTATCGCGGCATGGACCTGCACCGCTACTTCTAAGATGACCGATTCCGCATCCGGGCCCCTGCTCGGCCTCAATGTCGATCGGCGCTACCGCTTCCTCTACAAGCCCGCCGTGTTCGCGGCGAGTCTCGTACCCTTCGGCTGGCTCCTCTGCAGCCTCTTTGGCTGGCTTGGCTTCAGCGCCGGGGTGGATCCGGTCAAGTTCCTCGAGCTCGAGTGCGGCCAGACGACACTCAACTTCCTGTTCCTCACCCTGATGGTCACGCCGGTCCGGCAGCTCGCCGGACTCCCGCATCTGCTGCGGCTGCGCCGCATGCTCGGCCTCTTCACGTTTTTCTATGCGGTGCTGCATTTCACCGTCTACGTGGTGCTCGATCTCGATTTCGACTGGCGGATGCTCGGGGCCGACATCGTCAAACGGCCGTACATCACGGTAGGGTTCTCGGCGCTTCTGATGTTGATTCCGCTCGCCGTGACCTCGACCAACGGCATGATGCGCCGCCTCGGTCGCCGCTGGAGGAAACTGCACCGTCTGGTGTACCTCATCGGCGCCTTCGGCGTCTGGCACTACTATTGGCAGGAGAAAAGGGACGTGCGCGAGCCCCTGCTCTACGCGGCAGTGCTGGCGCTCCTTCTCGGCTACCGGGCGGTGCGCGCCTGGCGGGAAAAACGGGCGCCTGCGGATATCCAACCCGCGGGCCCGCTTCGTGCTGCGCGCTGGGCGCAGTCGAAGCCGGAGTGATTTCCATGGCACGCTACGGCAAGAAAGCCCAAAGCAAGGTCAAGCGCGCGATGCAGGAGCGCAAGCGCGGAACACTGCGCAGTGGTCGCTCCGGACGCAAGGTAAAGAGCCGAAAACAGGCGATCGCCATCGGCCTTTCGGAGGCACGCCGTTCCGGAGCGAAGGTGCCCCCGCGCAAGAGCAGTCGGAAAAAGAAATAGACTGCCACCCAGTCGTATCGGCCCCCATCCGACGGATCGCCGCCGCCCGAGCACCCACCTCGGGCACGACCCTTGCTTCATCCGCCTCGAGCCCGAGGTGCTCGCAGCGCTCTGGCGAAGCCCATAGGGGGGTCCGGAGGGTCCTCGCCACACATGAACGATTTGGGTACACGACCAGCAAGGGTCCTGTTGATCGGACCCTACGATCCGCACTGCGGAGAGTACACGTTCCTCGCTCCACCGCTCGGTGTGTGGCGGCTCGCCGGCGCGCTCGAGTCCGCAGGCGCGCAGGTCAAGGTATTCGATCCGAACTGTTGTGCGCTCGCCCCGCCGAGGGCGCTCGAGCGCGAGATCCTGCATTCGCCGTGGGATCTGATCGGTGTGTCGACCACCGGAATGACCCTGAGATTCGATCTCGAGTTGGCTTGGGTTGCCCGCCGTCTCGCGCCTGATGCGCTCATCGTCGCCGGCGGCATGGAGGCGACCTTCAGACCGGAGCTGATGTTCGAGCTCGGTCCCTTCGACCTTGTCGTGCTCGGAGAAGGCGAGCGGCCGCTCACCGAGATTGTTCGCCGTCTGCGCGCGGGCGAGCCCCTCGGCGTGCTCGCTGGCACCGCCGCCAAAGTGAACGGCGCGATCGTCAAGCGCCCGCAGAGCGCCCTCAAACGGGAGGAGTTGCGCGCAGCGATCTTCGGTACGCCCTACGCGCGGATGCCCTACTCGGCATACTGGAGCCGCCTCGAGCAGGCCTACCGCGTCGGTCAACTGCCGTGCAAGGCGGCCCGTGAGGCGCGTCTCGCGGAGATCCGGTCCGTGCGGCTGATCACGCTCAACTACTGTCCGATGGGCTGCACCTTCTGCTCGGCGACGAACTTCCTGCACGAATCGCAGGGCCACGTGGCCGCGGTCGCGCGCCTGGAGGCGGACGAGTGTCTCGCGATGATCGAGCGCATCGTCGCCGCCCATCCGAGCGTGCGAACGATCATCTTCCAGGACGACATCTTCGCTTTCACGCAGGATCGGCGGCTGCTGCCGCTCTGCCAGGGCATCCTCGCGGCAAAGGCGCGTGGCGAGCTGCCGAATGCCTTGCAGTTCATCAGCACCAACCGCATCGATGCGATGTCGGCGGAGCGTCTGGCCGCCATGCGCAGCGCCGGCTTTCGCGTGCTCGGGTTCGGCATCGAGAGCTTCTCGCGGCGCATCCTCGCCGAATTCAACAAGGCGCAGATCCACCGGCACATCGAGCCGGTGCTGACAGCCGCGCTCGACCTCGGCATCACCCCTTTCCTGGATCTCATCCTGAGCTCGCCACGCGCCAGCCTGGAGGATCTCGGTGAGACGATTCGCGAGGCGTATCGCTGGCTGCGGCGCGGATGCGAGATCGGGATCTATCCCTACGTCATTCCTTTCTCCGGCGCGGCATTCGCGCGTGACAGCTCGCTCGCACCCCACACGATTCATAGCCGCCGCCGGGTCGCCGGAACCGACGTGGAGTGGGATCAGGCAGCGAAGATCCTGCCGATGGACCCGGTGGTGCGCGAGGCGGTGCTGCACATCGAGCGCGATTTCGAGACCAGGATCGCCGCCATCGAGGAAGGGGTGGCGCATCTTCCGTCCCGAATCCGTTCGCTCGTCTGGATCCTGAGCTCGTTGTCCGTGCTCGCCGACTACGGAATCGCGGCCGGCGACGCTCATGGGGTCCAGGTGGAGCTCGACGCGCGCCTGCCGCGGCTGGAGCCGGCGGTGGACCTGCGGGCGGTCGTCACCGCATGACAACCCGCCACTTCGTGAGCATCGCAGCGCCGCTTGCGGTATGCGGGCTTCTCGTCGGCTGGGTCGTCCTCTCGGCCGCGAACGCCGAGGCCGCGAGCTTCTCGATGCTCGTATACGCGCTCGCGAATCTGATCGTCTACACCGACGCGCTCGATTTCGCGCTGCGGCTCTACATGAAGCGGCGCCACACCGCAACCGCGCGCGGCACCGGCCGCGAGCGCGAGATGTCGATCGATCTCACCACCGCGCTGCCGGCGGGCGCACTGCCGGCCGTCCCGATAGAGCCCTACGCCATCATCGCCTCGGTCTTCAATCTCGAGGAGCAGATGGAGGAGTTCCTCGCCGCCTATGCGCCTTACCGGGAGCGCATGTGGCTCATCAGCGACGGCTCCAGCGACCACACTCTCTTGCGCCTGCGCCAGGCCGGCTGGCGCTGCTTCGATGACGGCATCAACCGCCGCAAGCCCGCCGCTCTGCGCCGCCTGCTCGAGACCCTGCCGGAGTACATCGAGTCCGTTCTGGTCATCGATCCTGACATCCGGATTCTGCAGCCGGGCGCCGGGAGCGAGATCGAGCTCGAGCAATTCATCAGTGAGTTCCAGCAATCGGGAGCCGCGGCGGCCTGCCCTCGCGTCATGATCGAGCCGGACGGATTTCTCGCACGGTTCCAGTCGTTCGAGTATGCATTGGCGTTCCGCGCCGGCCGCCAGAGCCTGGCCGACTACAGCATCACCTCCGGCGTCTCCCTATATCGCCGCGACGCCCTTGCGCGCGCCCTGAGGGCACACTCGCTCTCGGTATACGCGGAAGACTTCGAGAACGCGGTGATTCTGCTCGAGCGCGGCGAGCGCATCTACTACGACGGCCGCCTCGTCGTCGGCACCGAAGGTCCCGGCACGTTCCCGCGGTGGTTCTCGCAGCGGGTGGGCTGGTATCACGGGCTGATCAAGGTCTACACCCAGCGCTTCGGGTCGATCTGGCGCATCGCTAAGCGCACTCCATTCGCTTTGTATCACTACCTGCTCTACGTGGGAGGCCTCACGCTCTGCCTTCACCTCCTGAAAGTGGTGAGTGCCCTGCTGCTGTTGGGCAGCTTCGTGAGCGGCATCGACGATCTCTTCTTCGCGCACTGGCAACCGCACATCTACGGCTGGACGAATCCGGCTTACTTCATGGCCGCAGTCGGCAGCTACCTGGTCCTCGGTGTCGTTGCGCTCTTCACGGTAGTGCCGAGAAGCGAGCGAGCGTACGCCGCGCCGATCGTGCCGCTGTATCTGTTCTACGCGCTGGTGCACATCGCCCCCATGACGGTCGGCTATGCAAACTGGGTCGCGCTCAGGCTCATCGGCCGGCGACTATATCGTGATCACTACGAGCCGGCACTGGGCGGGTTGCGCGCGCCGCAGGGCGCGCACACCTTCGCAACCAGGAGACTGCCGTGACGGCGCGCGCGGCACCAGGCTACCGCCCCGCCGAGTACTGGGAAGCCCGTGCCCGGCGCTTTGCCGTCGAAGGCGACGGTCTGGCCGCGGTCTGCTCATACGGGATGCCGCGCTTCTATAACAGGCTGATTCACTTCTGTCAGCGGCGCGCGCTCGAGCCTTGGCTGAAGACCGCCCCCGGCACCCGCGTCCTCGATGTAGGTTGCGGCGTCGGGCGTTGGAGTCGAATGCTTGCAGCGCGCGGCGCTTGTGTCACCGGCGTCGACCTGAGTCCCACCATGATCGCCGAGGCCGAGCGCAGAGCGGCCGCGAGCGGTCTCGCGAGCCGCTGCCGCTTCATCGTCCAGGACTCGGCAGCTCTCGAGATCGAGGGATCCTTCGATCTGATCCTCTGCATCACGATGCTGCAGCACATGCTCGATGCCGGCGCACTGCGCGCCGCGCTGGGGCGCATGGCGCGGCATCTCGCTCCGCAAGGCCGCCTCGTCGTGCTGGAGGCCGCGCCCGCGCGGGTGGCGAACCGCTGCAACACATCGGTGTTCACGGCACGTCACCGAGCGGTCTACCTCGGGCTCTTCCGCGAGTGTGGATTGCGGCTTCACGCACTATCGGGCGTCGACCCCGCGCCATTCAAGATGTGGCTCCTCCCTCATCTGCAACGCCTCCCCCGTCCACTGCGCGTCGTCACGCTCGCGCTCGCGACCGCTCTCTCTGCGCCCCTCGACGCTCTCTGCGGGCGGCGACTGGCCGAGCGCTCCTGGCACGCGGTGTTCGTCCTGCAGCATGACAGCGGAGAGTGACCGTGCGCTTGAGCCGCCGCTCGATGGTCTCGATCGCCGTATTCCTGGGCGTGGCGGCGCTCATCGTCGCGGGGTGGCAGTACGAGGCTCGGAGAGCGGGGCCCGAGTCGCTCTCCAACACCATCACCGTGAGCGTCACGAACGGGGCCGACCGCGGCGCCGGCACGCTGCGCGAGGCGCTGTTCGTCGTGGCGACTGCGCCCGGACCGGCGCGCATCTCGCTGGATGTGCCGAGGATCTCGCTGCAGACCGCTCTGCCGCCGATCGTCAATGCGCACGGAGTCCGCATCGTGGCGCGCCTGGGGGGAAGCGAAATAGATGCGCACGGCTTGAGCGACGGTCCCGTCCTGGATGTCGCGGCGGCGAATGTCTCTCTGGATGGCCTGCTCATCAGCAACTGCGCGAACGACGCCATCCTGGTGCGGGCGGTCCATTTCAGTCTCGAGAACACGACTCTCGAGTCCTGCGACGTGGGTGTCGATGTGGCCGAGAATGCCCAGGATCTGCTGCTCGAGAACAATCGCTTCATCAATGACCGCATCGGCCTGCGGTTCGCGGCCTCGAGCCCGGATACGACGGTCGCCGCGAATCAGTTCACGGGTGAGGAGCAAGCGGGGGTCTGGGCCGTGCGCGGCGCGACAGACTCGGGCTCCGGCACGATCAGCGTGCGCGAAAACCGCTTCGACCATGACCACGACGGCATCGTCGCCGGCAACATCAACGTCCTGATCGAGCAGAATGAGTTCACCGGTGCGCAGGCGGCGGCCGTCGATCTGGTGGGCGCCGGAGCGGTCGTGCGCGGCAATCGCGTGAGCGGCGGCGCGGCCATGGGCATCCTCGTCGAAGGCGCGCGGGCCGCGGTGATCGAGCACAACGATCTCAATGGGCTCGGCGGGTACGGGATCATGGTGCGCGGATCGAGCAATGCGCTCGTGCAGGCCAACCGCCTGTACGACTGTGCCTACGGCATGGCCTTCGTGTTGGGAAACGCGCGCAATCCGAGCACGGCGGTCGACAACATCATCATCGAGCCGCGGTATGACGGCATCGATGTGGTGGGGGACGCCCCGATCCTGCGGCGCAACCACGTTCTGCAGCCGCACGCCTTCGCGCTGCGCGTGGAGGATTTCAACGGCCCCGATGGCCGCCGGGTGGTGAGCGCGCCCTTCCTCGACCATAACTCGTTCGGTCCGGCCTCCGCGATCTTCGTCGCCGGGCGGCCGGGCCGCTCGACGCTGCAGTGACGGCGGCATGAAGTCTCTCGACAGCACTCAACTCCTTCCCTTGCCCACCTGGACCGATCCTCGTGTGCACCTGCTCGATGACCTCTGGCTGCTCGCGATATTCGCGATCCTCTGCGCCGCGGGGGTGCCCTGGCTCCTGAGCTCCTTCGCCATCCAGGTTGGCGCGGCGCTCCTCGGCCTGCTCGCTCTCGCGGCGATTCACATCGGATTCACGATACTTACCGCGCCGGCGCCTGGCATCAACCGCGGGCGCAAGCGCGCGCTCACCGTACTGCACGCGCTAGGCGTCGTGGTGGTCGCAGTCATATGGCACTACGCGGGCAGTGTGCACGATCCGGCATTCCTGCTCGTTTTCGTGCTGCCGGTCACCGGCGCAATCTTCCTCTCCCGCTGGCAACCCTATGCCATAGCCGTCCTGGCCATCCTCGCGGTCGCGGCGGTCGCGCTCGCCGATTCGCCGGAGCTGCGCTGGTATGCGAGTGGTCTCGCGCCGCAGGCGGCGGGACTCTCTCGCCTGTTCGGCGATGCGACCGGGGCGGGGCAGCCCTTCTCCGGATTCTATGCCCCTCCGCGCTACTTCCTCGTGCTGCTGGAGGTCTTCGCCGTCCTGATGGTGGCATGCGCGTTCGCCGCCGAATACCTCGGTACCGTCTTCGACCGACTCCACACGGACGTTGCCACCGCGCGGGCGGAGGCCGGCCGGGGGCAGGAGCTGTGGACGAATCTCATCGAGGAGCTGCCGCTGCCGGCTGTGCTCGTCGATACGCGGACGCTCCAGGTTGTGTCAGAAAGCGGCGAGCTCGCCACCGTCTCCACCGACGGTGCGCCTGCGGCCGGCCGCAAGCTCACGGAGGCTATCCACTTCTCCTACCCGGAAATCGTCGAGGAGCTCGTCAATGGAACGGGCGGCATGGCGGAAAAGGTCGTGCTTCACCGCGGTGGCGAGCTTCTCCTCGCGTGCATCCGCGTGCAGCATGTTCCGTACAAGGGGCGGCATCTGGCTCTGGTCCTCGTCGAGGAGATGACGGTGGCCTTTGCCGTCCGGGCGGCGCTCGACGTCGCGGAGCAGGCGGTGCTGATCCTCGACTCGCAGGACCGGGTACTCGCCTTCAACAAACCGGCGCGGGCGCTCTTTGCCGCAACCCGCCGCGGCGCCGATGCGTCGGCACTGCTCGCGCAGCCCGAAGCGCCGGCGCGCTGGTGGGAGCCCGGATTGACCGGCCGGCGCAAGATGCAGATGCGCATCGTCCCGCGCCTCTTTCAAGTGACCAGCACGGCCGTGCCGCTGCCCGGTGAGCAGGAGCGCCTCTGTGTGATCGCCTTCCTGCCAGTGGCGCGGGCGGAGACTCAAGACATTGTGGCCCTCGGCGCGCGCCTGCCGGGTGCCTCGCTCCCGAGGACACGATGAGACCACCCCGATACCTCTTGATTCTCGCCCTCGCAGTGGCCTGGCTCCCAACCCCGCCTGCCGCCGCCGTTGATTCCTCAACTGTCGCTCCCGCGGCGCCGTCCGCGCCGACCACCGACAATCTGGTCTTCAGCGCCAATGGCTCGACGCTGACGGATGCAAGCGGCGGCGGCGGCGGCTCACTCACCTGGCTGCACGATTTCAGCTCCGGTGTCCTCGGAATTGGCGGTGAATACCAGACGCTCGCGAACGCGCATTGGGATTTCGGCTCGTTTTCCGGCTCCGTCAGCACCGGCAGCTCGAGCGCCAAGTGGACCTTCTCCGGCGATGTTCACCTGGGCGACGGCGACATCGGCTCTTACCACGGGCTGCAGCGCTTCGATTATGACGTCGAGGGCGCGGATGTTGCCGGCACCTTCGCAGGCAAGCTGATCGTGCAGCTCGAGGGCCGGCAGTACGATATCGACACGTCACACGGCACCATGCCCAAGGTTGGCCTCGGCTTCCTGTGGACCCCACACCTGCAAACGACCGTCTCGTACGCGCGCTCGGTCACCGGAAACCTCGGGACCGAGATCGAGACGCTGCGCATCGATCACTACGGCCACGCGGTGAACTGGCTGCTCGGCGGCGCGGCGGGGCACGTCGCACCGCCGGTCGTCAATCTCTACACGGGTTTGACGGGATCTGCGCCTCAGTATCGCGAAGGGTATCTGGGTCTCTCGAAAGCCTTCTCACGCAGCGACTGGTCCATCGTGGGCGACTACTTGAAAGTCGCCAACGAGAAGCGCATCACGCTCACCGTCGTCTGTACACTGCACGCGGGGTCGGCCTCGTGAGCGTCGGGCTCTCGAATCTCAGTCGCCATTCAACCTGGCTTCCGGCGCTCCTGGTCTTCGCCACCGTCGCAGCTGCCGGCTCTCGACTCGTCGTCTTGAGCGTGCAACAACGTGCCGAGGAGGCCCGCAATGCCGCGCAGGGGGCCGCGGCGCGCGCCGCCCACGCCCTCGAGCAACAGATGGATGTGCTCGCGAAGGCCACAACGAGCCCATCGCGCCGCCCCTCCACACACGATTTCAAGCTGTTCGAATGGGGGAGCGACGGCGGCATTCTCGCCCTGGGCGGATCCTCTCCCGCGGTGGCAAAGGCTATCGTGAGCGAGTGGCAGGCTGCCGCGGCCGCCCGCGGTACGCCATCCGCGGCTCTGCTCGGACCGATGCGCGAGGGCAGCGAGTGGCTCGTCGCGGCCCGCGCGCCGCTCGCTCCATCGGTGACGCTCGGCTCGGGCCCCCGGGTTGGATGGACGGTCGCCTACGCGGATCTCGATCGCCTGTCGGCGCGCGCCAACCTGGTGCGCGCGGTGGGCGGCAGCAATGACTTCGCGCTCGTGCGAACCGATCCCGCGAGCGGGTACGCCCAGGCGTTCATCAGCTCGAGCATGGGCGCCTTGCAAAACCCGGCGGTGAGCGTGATCCATGCGCCGGCGGGCTTCGCGTTCACCTCACCGGGCACGCTGAGTGTCGAGATTCGCCCGCATGAGGGGTGGTATCCCACGCGCACGCTCGCCACCGATGTCGGATTGCTCGCTCTGATCGCTTGGCTGCTGACGTTTACCGCGCACGACGTCACTCACCGCACGCTGCGACTGCGCACCTACCTGGCGACGACGCGCCGTCAGCTGCATGCCGCCCAGCAGCGTCTTGCGCGGGAGATCGAGCAGCGCGAAGGCCTGCAGGAGAGCGTGGATCGCGCGCGCTTTCACGATGCCTTCACCGGCCTGCCGAACCGCTACTACTTCATGGATCAGCTCGATCGCGCCCTGCGCGAGCTTCGCACCCGCCGCGGGCGCTGCCTTGGCGTCTTCCTGCTCGCCATCGACCGCTTCCACCTCATCAACGAGACGCTCGGCCATACGGCCGGAGACGAGCTGATGGTGCGGGCGGGCCGTCGCTTCCAGGGAGCGGTCTCAGCCGCCAGTGTGCTCGCCCGCTGGGGCGGCGGCGAGTTCGCTCTCCTCGTGCGCGACCTCGGGTCGGCCGATGCGGCGCCACGGCTGGCCCACGAGCTGCAGGCGGCGTTGCAGGAGCCGTTCGACTTGCGCCGGCACCGCCTGGGGATCACCGCTCGTATCGGGATGAACTGCATCGACAGCTGGCCGCAGCGCGCGGAGCAACTCATGCGGGAAGCGGAAGTCGCGCTCTCCGAGGCGAAGCGGCAGGAGGAGATCACCTGCGTCAGCTACTCGCCCTCAATGGGGGGAGATGCGGCGAGCCTGGTCAGCCTCGAGGCGGATCTTTACGTTGCCTTGGAGCGCCACGAGCTGAAACTCCTCTTCCAACCGATCGTCGCCCTGCACGGACGGCGCGCGGTCGGCGCGGAAGCGCTGCTGCGCTGGGTGCACCCCATAGAAGGACTGCTGCGGCCGGAGAGGTTCCTGGCGATTGCGGAGGAAACCGGAATCATCGTGCCGATCACGCGCTGGACGATACGCACGGTTTGTGTCCTCGCAAGCCAGTGGCGGCGGCGACTGCCGGTCGGAGCGGAGTTCTATTTGAGCGTCAATCTGTCGGCCGCGGCGCTGCGCGATCCGGATCTGAGCGACTACGTCTCGGGCCAGCTGGCCGAAACCGCGCTACCGCCCCACGCGCTCAAATTCGAGCTCACTGAAGGCGGACTCATCAGCAACGTCGTGGCCGCGCGCGAGACGCTCGAGCGCCTGCGGCAAACGGGCGTGGAGCTGATGCTCGATGACTTCGGTACGGGCTACTCCTCGCTCAATCACCTGCAGCTCTTCCCGTTCGATTACGTGAAGATCGACCGGCCGTGGGTGGTCGGCGCGAACGCCTCGCAACACAGCGGCGCGAGCCTCGCCTCGGCGATGGTGCAGCTCGCCTCGAGCCTCGGGCTCACGCCGATAGCCGAGGTGGTCGAGACGCAAGCGACCGCCGACGCGCTGGAGGAGATGGGCTGCCACTTCGGTCAGGGAAACTTCTTCTGCGCCCCGGTCGAGGCCGAGCATGCTCTGCAGCACCTCGGTGCCGCTGCCGGCGGGGTGTTGCCGCAGGAGTGGTTCGAGGCCGAGCAGGACGACTCGCCGACGCTGATTCTGCCGGCTGGGTTCATTACCGAGGAAAGCGCCGGGTCCGTTTGAATTCCCGGCCGACCGTCTAGGAGCCGGTGGCCGCGGCTTCCCGCCGCCGCTCCAACCGCTGCTCCCGTCGTTGCTCTCGTCGCTGCTCCTTTTCCTGGCGCTCCTTCTTCTTAGCAAGATGATGACCGACGATACAGCCGGCCGCCGCGCCGATCAGCGCGTGATGCCGTGCAACATGCCCCGCCACCGCCCCTACGGCCGCGCCCTTGATGCAGCCCTTTGCCTGGGCGCCGGTCGATGCGGTGAGCAGGAGGAGCGTGGCCACGGATGCCGCAGCCCATTGCTTGGATTTGATCGGGACCATCTGAAACCCCTTATCAATGGAACCATGGCGCACATCGCCCCTTGGCGGCGGCGTCACCTACCGCTAAGAACACGCGAAGGCGGGGAAAGTTACGAGCACCTCCTGCCGCGGCCCTGCATCGCTCACTCCCCGAACTCCTTCCTCAGGATCTTCGCTCCCTCCACCATCGCTCGCATCTTGCCGAAAGCGACATCCCGCGGCAGATACTTCATGCCGCAGTCGGGCGCGATGATCACGTTCTCCGGTCGCACGTACTTCAAGGCGCGGCGGATTCTCTGCGCCACCAGTTGCGGCGATTCCACGCTCAGGTCGGAGAGGTCGATTGCGCCGACCATGATCTGCTTGCCGCCGAGTCGCGAGAGCACCTCGCAGTCGAGCTGGGATTGGGCGGTTTCGACGGAGATCTGCCGGCAGGGACAACCCGCCAGCTCCGGAAGGAACGAATACCCCGATGGCCGCTCGTGAATGATCGCGGCGTAGCCGAAGCAGATGTGCACCGCCGTCGCTCCGCTCACCCCTTCGAGCGCCCGGTTGAGCGCCTGCAGGCCGAACAGGCGTGCCTTCTCGGGGCGGGCCTGCATGTACGGCTCATCGAGTTGCACGATGTCGGCGCCAGCGGCAAACAGGTCCCGGATCTCTTCGTTGACCGCGGCCGCGTAGTCGAGCGCCAGCTCCGCTTCGCTCGGATAGAAGTCGTTCTGTGCCTGCTGGCTCATGGTAAAGGGGCCCGGCACGGTGATCTTCACCGTGCGGCGCGTGTGGCGCTTGAGGAACGCCAGGTCGTCCACCTCCACGGGCCTGAGGCGGCGGATCCTGCCGATGACGCGCGGCACGGGGTTCGGATGGCCGGACCTGTCGAGAGCGGTTCCAGGATTATCGAGGTCCACTCCCGCGAGCGCGGTGGCGAAGCGGTTCGAGTAGCTCTCGCGACGGATCTCGCCGTCGGTCACGATGTCGAGACCTGCCTCCTCCTGCGCCTTGATCGCGAGCACCGTCGCATCCTCCTGAGCCTCTGCCAGAAAAGGCTCCGGAATCCGCCACAGCTCACGCATGCGCACCCGCGGCGGAAACCGCCCGGCCAGTTTCTCGCGGTCGATCAGCCAATCAGGTTGCGGATAGCTTCCTACGAGCGTCGTTGGGAAGAGCATGTCGCACGCTGCCTTCACGAGCCGAGGGGGCACGAATCGTTCGCGGATCATTGTCGCGAAATCCGCAGCGTGACGCCATCGCCACTCGACGGAGGCGGAGCCCATCGGCTTATCGAGCCGGTCGCGGCGGCCTCGCCTATGATGAGAGTCGCTTACCTCCGGAATGTCCGTGGAGCGACCGTCATGACGAGGCGCCGTGGCACCCTAGGCCCGATCCTCCTGCTGAGCGCCGTTTTCGTATGCGGGATTGCCGCCGAGAGCTCTCGCGCCGCGACGCGCGACAACCCGATGCTTCACGTCGCGGCGGGCAAGCTCGTGGATGGGAGCGGTCGCCCGGTGCTGCTGCGCTGCGTGAACCTAAGTCCGTGGCTCATTCGACCGATCGGACCGCGCGCCTGTGGGCAGGCCACACGGCCGCCGTAAACCGAGAGCGGACGATCTCTCTATGGGGGGCCCTCGCTGCCCGTTACGCGCACACCCGCTCGGTCGGGGGCTACGATCTATTGAATGAACCCGATCTGCCGAAGCGCATACCCAAAAGCGATCTGCCCGGCCTGTACGCCGCGATCACGGCATCGATCCGGGCGGTCGACGGTTCGCATCTCCTCATTCTCGAAGGCGACGGCTACGGGCACGACTTCTCCTCGCTGCACGCGCCACCCGATCGCAACGTCATGTATGAATTCCACGAGTACGCGCTCTTCAACCGCGTATGGCGCACCCCGACGCAGCAGGATCTCGCTCCCTTCCTGCACCTAAGAGCCGCGACAGATCGGCCGCTCTGGCTCGGTGAATTCGGCGAGGGCACTCTCGAGTGGCAGCGAAGCATGGTCGAGCTCATGCGGGCCAACGATATCGGCTGGGCCGTGTGGCCATGGAAAAGGATTGATCTTCACAATGGCCATCCGGTCATCGAAACCATTCAGGTGCCCGCGGCGTGGCATGCCGTTGCCGGCTATCTGGTCGGCGCCTGGCTCGCCCGCCGACCGTCGCGGCCGACCATGGCGCGTGCCATGGCCGGTATGCTGAAGGCCATTCGTACAGAGAACTGCACGGAGAACGAGGCGCTCGAGCGCGTCCTCGCTGGCAGGTGATGTGCCGGAGCGCGCTCTGGTTTACGGTTAGCGTCCTCAGTTTCAATTTCGCACCGATTTCTGAAAGGTTCACGAGATCCCGTTGGGCTCGAGCACGGTCGAAATGGAGTAGAGGTCGGAGATGCAGATGACCCCTGGGCTCGAGTCTAGTACCCTATGCATCTGTTGTCATGGAAACGATGGAGCACTGCTGGACTTCAAGAGCTGATCCGGCATGCTCGCTCGAGTGATAAGCCAGGGTCTGGGAAGAACAACGAATGAGACTAACGGTTCGGGTGCGGGTCGCACCTTTCATTCTGCTGTTCACGCTGCCATTCGCCCAAAGCTCGATCGCGGCAACCGCGGACGAGACCGCGCCACCACCGCTCGCGTTGTTCGGGCAATTGCCTTCGCTACAGGATCCGGTCATTTCGCCGTCGGGAGAGCGACTCGCATACATCCTGCGCGAAGGTGATAGCCGTTCGATTCAGATCCTCGATCTGACCAACCGCAAACCCATCACGGCCGCCGCCCTCGGCCATACGAAGGTGCGCGCGCTGCACTGGTATGACGACAATCGGCTGCTGATCCTTTATTCGGCCACTTCCTATCCGCCCTTCGGGGTGTTCGGGCCCCGCAACGAGTGGTTCATGCTCGGCACCTGGAACGTCGCCACGAACCATATGCGGATGATCGGGATGCGTGACGCCGACCATGAGACCATGGACGCCGTAACCGGTTCGTTGGACGTGCGTATCGTGAGTGGTCATCCGAAGCTGTTCGTTTCGGGCACATACCTCTCAGGCGACGAATTTCTCCCGGGGTTGTTCGAGATCGACTTGCGCAGCGATGAGACGCGGCTGATTGCCGAGGGCGCTACACTCGGATCCGAATGGGCCGTGGATGCGCAAGGACGCATCGCGGCTTCCTTCGATTATCACGTTACCGGGAGTGCGGAAGGGCAATGGGATCTGCGATTACGGCGCGGCGAGTGGCTGCGGCAGGTAGCGACAGGCAAGGCCGTCTACGAGCCGCCGTATATCGTCGGATTTAGCTACGACGACAAGTCGCTTCTCGTCGCGTTCGATTCGCCCGATGGCTGGATCTGGAAGCCGCTGCGCCTTGCCGATGATACCTGGGGTGGCGCGCTCGGCGCTGGCAAAGCGTTCTACGACGTGATTCGCAATCGATTGACCGGGCAGGTCATCGGCGGGCTCGAGAATCCACTGTCGCCGCGGCAGGTCTTCTTCGATCCGGCCCTCCAGTTGCGCTGGTCCGCGATCATGGGCGCGTATTCCGGCGACCGCGTGGACCTCGTCTCGTATTCGGATGACTTCACCAAATTCATGATCCGAGTGTTCGGTCCGCGGGATGGGTACCGCTACGTGCTGATCGATTGGCGGACCAGCGACTCATACGCGCTCGGGGACATCTATGACGGCTTATCGACGTTTGCCGAGGTGCAGCCGATCCGCTACAAGGCCGCCGACGGCCTGCCAATCGCCGGCTTCCTGACGCTGCCGCCCGGCAGGCCGGCAAGAGAACTCAGTCTGATCGTGATGCCCCACGGCGGACCTGCGGCCACGGACGATGACGGCTTCGACTGGTGGGCTCAGGCGCTCGCCTCCCGTGGATATGCGGTGTTGCAGGTCAATTACCGCGGCTCCGACACGACCCCGACGCTGTTGCGCGCAGGTTACGGCGAGTGGGGACGCAAGATGCAGACGGACCTTTCCGACGGCGTGAGCTATCTCATCGATCGGGGTATCGCTGATCCGAAGCGCGTCTGCATCGTCGGCGCGAGCTACGGCGGGTATGCGGCTCTCGCCGGAGTGACTCTCCAGAGTGGAATCTATCGCTGTGCCGTGTCGGTGGCCGGGGTGGCTGATCTCGCGGCCTTCCTGCGCTGGACGAGCAATCGGATGTCCACCTCCAAGAACGAATTCACCCGCTACTGGGATCGTTTTCTCGGGGTGGCCGGCCCGGACGATCCGCGGCTCGAGGCGATTTCACCCATCGATCATGTTGCGGCGGTCACCGTTCCCGTCCTGTTGATCCATGGCCGCGACGACACCGTCGTGCCCTACGCGCAGAGCAAAGAAATGGCAGAGGCGTTGCAGCGCGCGGGCAAGTCCGTGCAGCTGGTGAGCCTGGCTCACGAGGACCATTGGCTTTCTCATGGAGCGACGCGCGAGCAGATGTTGCAAGAGGTCGTAAGCTTTCTCCGGCAGTACGATCCAGCCGGATAGCGGCGCCCGTGAAGTTTGCGGTGGCGGAGAGCACTTGGCACCTGCCAGCTCCTAACGCCGAGATGAGGATGGGGGCACGGGTGCTTTCCACTCACTCAATGCGACGACGGCGCCCTCCCCCGCCATCCGGTTTACATACCGAACGTCGGCCGTGACGAATAGCCCGTTCCGCGTAATCGCAAGCGCATGGTAAGCCGCATCGTAGAATGACACCTCGTAGGTGCGTATCAATTCGAGTGCCGCTGCGAGCCACGCGGCCGACGGCGCCGCCTCCGCGAGGCCGAATTTCATGAGCGAGGTCAGCCAGGCGGAGGCATGCGCCGGAAATCGTCGCGCAACTGTGTTGCTGACCTCATAGAGCCACAACGCCGGCACGATCGCTCGTACGGCATCGTTCACGATCGCGGCGCGCAGCAGAAGCGCCTGGTCGATGTCCGGCTCATCGCCCGACGGGAGAATCCATTTGAGCAGAACTGATGCATCGGGCACCACCAGCGGCGCCGGCATCAGTGCCCCCGCTTCCGGTCATCGCGGATCCACCTTGCCACCTCGTCCGTGCTGACCTTCGGCAGTTGCGTGCGCAACGCGTCCATCTCACGCACCGCGTCTCTGCGCCGCCGCCGAACGGCCCAGTCACGGATTGCTTCATTGACGGTCCGGCTGCGCTCTCCGGCCGGGATCCGTCCGAGGACGCCCCAGGTATCGTCGTCAATCATGATGTTGATCCGCTTGCTCATGGCCGCCCTGCGCCGTGGAGTGAATTAGTGTGGATATAATTACACACTCAGACTAGGATGGCTACCAGAGGATCGGGTGGAACGACGGGCTCGGCAACGGCGTCTCGCTCGCCCGGAAGGGCGAGTTGCTACACAATAGGAACTCTGCACGCTTAAGACGACACTTCGATGACGAATTCGCACCAGGCTGAGAATCGGTCACGCTTCGATCAGATTGCCGCTCAGTGGGACGAATCCCCTAGGCGCGCCGAGCTGGCGACTGCGGTGGCGGACGCCATCGCGGCCGCGGTTCCTCTGGCACCGCACTGGCGTGCGCTCGAGTACGGATGCGGCACCGGGCTGGTTGGTGTGCGGCTGCTGCCGCACCTGAAGCACCTGACCGCAGCCGATCTTTCGCCGGGAATGCTGGCGGTGCTGCGCGACAAGGCCGCAGCCGCAGGGTTGAATGGCATCACCACGCAAGTGCTCGACCTCACGAGCGCGCCGCCGCCGTCTGTGCGTTACGATTTCATCTTCAGCAGCATGGCCCTGCACCATATCCCCGACGTCTGCGCGCTGTTGCGTACATTCGGATCGATGCTCGAGCCCGAAGGGTGGGTAGCCCTGGCGGATCTCGATGCGGAAGACGGGGGATTTCACGGTCCCGATGTCCCGGGCATTGCGCACCAGGGCTTCGAGCGCTCGGAGGTGGAGCGCTGGTTGCGCGCAGCGGGCTTCAGGTCGGTGGCCTTTCGTACCGCTCACACCGTCGAGAAAGAGCGGGAGGGCCAATTGCGCCAATACCCGGTGTTTCTCGCGACCGCCCAGCACCCTTAGCAGCCGGCATCGGCGACGCTATCGCCGCATCAGCTCGGTCACCCCCGCGTACGCACGCCTTATCGCCCAACCTTTGCGGCTACCCAATGAGAGCCATGGTGCGCCGGGCTCCTGCCCTGGGGCGCCTGCCGCAAGCCTGCTCCTTGCAAATCCGCCTTCGATGCTGACCGTTTCTCTGCGTGGTAGCGCAGGGGCTCGAGGTCCACCCGGCGACCGAACCGGCTGTCACGAAGGCGGCTATCCTCCTTCACCGTGCCGTCGAACATGTCGCGAACGGGCGTGCCGAGTAAGCGCCGCTTGCCGTGGGGATCCTCGACCCACCGAGCGGGCGGCACTTCGGCCATCGTGAACACGAACCAGAGATCGCCGATCCTCCGCATGACGTGATCGCGATCGATCCACACCTCGGTCACCGGCCTGGCCTTTACGGCCTCGGCGTACCCGAACCACGGGTTACGCTTGATGATGCCATCGCGCGGGTCGACGTAGAACTCGATCCGGGTCTGATCACGCAGACGCCACCCGCCGTACCGGAAGCGTGTCGGTCCAACGTAAATCTCGCTACCTCGGATGTAGCAGTCCTTCTCGAAACGATCAAACAGATGCTGCAGGATGTGTTCATTGATACGCGAGCGCATGTCGAAGTTGCGGCACAGCTCGCCGTAGAATGCATCCCAGCGGCGGCCAACCGCCTTGCGCACCTGGCCGTAGAGCGGATTCAGGTGTTCCCCGAAATCCTTGCTGTTGTATCCGTAGCGCGCCGTCATGCTTTCGCGCGCCGGGGAGTCCTCAGTCAGAAGAAATGCTTTTTTGCGCCGTACCTGCCGGTAGGAGTCCCCGCTACCACGGCGCTCATGCTCGCAGATGACCTTGTTGAGATCGAAACGCATGGGAAAACCCTTTTCAGTCGTACCTACTTGGCTGTCATGTGAGTACTCCTCGATAGTTGAAAGTCGAACAAGGAAACACTCTCATCGTACGCGCCCGTGGACAATCGCGAGTCGAGTCAGCGATGTCATGAACAGCGGGCCGCAACCCAGCATGTCCATGATCCGCAAGCTTCGCGGGTGCTTGCAGATCCCGCGGGCACACTCGCCGCGTTTTAAAATGGGGCGTGACGGAATCGAACCGTCGACCAGCGGATTAAAAGTCCGATGCTCTACCGACTGAGCTAACGCCCCACATTGATTGGCGCAAATCGTACCCGGCGATTCGCCCGCCCATCCTCGCCTCGCCCCTTCGGGGCCGGCGCGGCGCGCCGTCCAAAACCGCTCCGGCGATTTTGTGCGCGGGCAGCCGAGGAACGGCCGCCGCGGGCGCGGAATGATACTACAGGCCCTGGTAAACCGTCGGATCGGGTACCCCTGCGGCTTCGAAGCCAGCTCGGCGCAGGCGGCAGGAGTCGCAGCGGCCGCAGGCGGCGCCGAGGTCATCGGCCTGATAGCAGGAGACGGTGAGGGAGTAGTCCACGCCGAGGCGCACGCCCTCGCGGATGATGCGCTGCTTGGACCAGGAGATGAGCGGCGCCTGGATCCGACAGGGCCGGCCCTCCACGCCCGCCTTCGTCGCAAGCGCAGCGAGGTGGCTGAAGGCATCGATGAAGGCCGGGCGGCAATCAGGATACCCGCTGAAATCGACGGCCGTCACGCCGATGAAGATGTCTTCCGCGCCGAGGACCTCGGCCCAACCGAGTGCGAGCGCGAGCAGAAGGGTGTTGCGCGCCGGAACGTAAGTGACCGGAATTCCCGCGGTGGGCTGCTCCGGCACCGCAATCGAGGTATCGGTGAGCGCCGAGCCGCCGATGCCGGCGAGATCGATGCGCATGATGCGGTGCTCGCGCGCGCCGAGCGCCCCCGCGACACGCATCGCCGCATCGAGCTCCGCGGAGTGGCGCTGGCCGTAGTCGACCGAGAGTGCGAAGCACTCGTAGCTCTGCGCACGTGCGATGGCTAGAGTGGTGGCCGAATCGAGGCCACCTGAGACGAGTACGACAGCTCGGTGGGATGCCATGGCTACTTCCCTTGTCTATTTTCCGGGCACGTTACCCCAGAGGTACTTGTGGAGCTGGATCTGGAAGCGCACCGGCAGCCGATCGTCCAGGATCCAATCGGCGAGCTCGCGCGCCGCAAGCTGCTCGTGGCTGGGTGAGAAAAGCACCGTGCAGCGATCCTCCAACCCGAGCTCGCGCATCTTCGCGCAGCTCCACTCGTAGTCACCACGATCACAGATGACGAACTTGACGAGATCCCGAGCATTGAGGCGCGAGAGCTCGTCGTAGCGGTTGCGCGGCTCCTCGCCGGAGCCCGGCGTCTTCACATCGACGACACGCACCACGCGCTCATCAACACCCTCGAGCGACATGGCGCCGCTCGTCTCGAGCGAGACCCGGCAGCCGGCATCGCAGAGCCGGTGCAGAAGCGAGAGACAGCTCTTCTGCGCCAAGGGCTCGCCGCCCGTCACGCAAACATAGCGGCCGCCAAGCTCCCTTACCCTCTGCACGATCGCTTCGACCTCCCACCACTCCCCGCCGTGGAAGGCGTACTCGGTATCACAGTACCGGCAGCGCAAGGGACAGCCGGTGAGGCGCACGAACACCGTCGGCATCCCGGCGGTGTCGGCCTCGCCCTGCAGGGAGTAGAAGATCTCGCTGATCCTGAGTCGTGCCACCTGCGCCCGTCACTCACTCAAGGCTGCTTCAGCCGCGCCTGCGCCCGATTGGCGGCATCGGTGCCGGGATACTGGCTGATGACATCCCGCAACGTGGCACGGCCCTTGGCGGCCTTGCCCTGCGCAAGCTGAGTGTTGCCGAGATCGAGCATGGCAGCGGGCGCCTTGCTCGAGCTCGGCCATTTGTCGAGCACCGTCTGGAAGTCAGACTCCGCGGCGGCGAAATCCTGATTCACGTAGTGCGCCTCACCCAGCCAGTACTCGGCGTTCGGCGCGAGCGGGCTCGCGGGGTATTGCTTGATAAAGCCCTGGAAGCCGCTGATCGCCACGGAGTAGCTGCCGGCCTTCAGGGCATCGAAGGCCTGGCCATAAACCGACTGCTCGGTTGATGTCACCCCCGGCTCGCCAGCGGTAGACCCGCCGCCGCCGCCGCCGCTCTCCCCGCCCGCGGCCCCGCCCCCATGCTCGAGCGCGCTGACCCGCCGGTCGAGGTCGGCGTACAAGTCATGCTGCTGCTTGCGCAGCGCCTGGATCGCGTTCTGCAAATCCTCGACCTGCCCGCGCAGGTCGCGCACCTGTGCCTGGAGTGAGTCCGCTTGCTGGGCAAGCTCCACCAGACTCTGGTTGGAGATGATCCGTTCCACCTTGGATACCCGCGCGTCGAGATCATTCAGCCTGATCTGCGTTGGGTCCTGGTCGGGAGGCACGCTGGCACAGCCGGCCACGAGCACCGTGGCGAGCGCTAGGAGGATGATCGGACGCATGGTGTGCTCCTTCGGGGAACTAGGCTCCGCCGGACAAGCTTACTGCGGCGCCTGAGGCGGCTGGATGTTCGGCGTCAGGTAGACGATATCGACGCGCCGGTTCTTCGCCCAGGCCGCCTCGTTGTGGGCCGGGTCGACCGGGTGCTCCGCGCCATAGCTCACCACCGTGATCTGATTGGCCGAGGCGCCCTGCAGGAGCAACGCCTGGCGGACCGCCTGCGCACGGCGCATGCCGAGGCCGATGTTGTACTCCGGCGAGCCGCGCTCATCGGTGTTGCCCTCGAGCCGCACGCGCGCATCGGCGTGATCCGACAGGTACTTGGCATGGGCGGCGACGATGTCGGTCCCCTCCCCCTTGATCTGCGCGCTGTCGAAGTCGAAATAGATGGAGCGCTTCGCGAGCATTCCCTGCTGTGGGCCGGGGACGGAGTTCTGGTTGCCGAACGGACCGCCGTTGGCATTGGCGCCGCCCTCGGCTCCTTGCGATTCCGCGCCGGCGCCGCCCGCCGCGGTCGACTGTTGGGTGGCCGAAGGCTTCGGCGGCTTGCTCGCGCAGGCGGCGAGGCCCAGGCACCCGGCCAGCAACATCAAGACGAGAGTTCGACGATACATAGACCCTTCTCCAGATTCGCCGCCATGAGGCGGCTCTTGTTGGACGTTCGGACTTGACTACTGAATGGCTACTGAATGAACGGACCCCACGCCGGATCGCGTACCTCACCCTGAGTTGGCTTCAGGGAAAGGCCCGTGAGCCCATCGACGGAGATCGTCGCCAGAATGCCCGCCTGCCCCTCACCGGGCCGGGCGGCGTACATGATCGTGGCGCCGTTCGGCGCGAAGCTCGGCGATTCATCGAGCCGGCCGTGCGTCAGCACGCGGAACTCGCCGGTCATGAGATTCTGTACCGCGATGCGATAGCTGCCGCTGTCATCCCGTGTGACCATTGCGAGAAGCTTGCCATCGGGGGAGATGTGCGGTCCGGCGTTGTACTCGTCCGTGAACGTGATGCGCTGCGGGATGCTGCCGGGGGCAACGCCTATCTTGTAGATTTGCGGCTCACCGGCCCGGTCCGATGTGAAGTAGATGGACCGGCCGTCCGGCGCCCAGACAGCCTCGGTATTGATGGCGGGCGCCTCGGTGATGCGCGTCAGGTGCTGATCGCTGAGATCGAGCGTGTAGATCTGCGGATGACCGCTGACGCCGCTCAGGGTGATGGCGAGCTTGCGGCCATCGGGGGACCAGGCCGGCGCACCATTGATGCCGGCGCGCATGGATACCATCGTGCGCTGGCCGGTCAGCACGCGCTGCACGTAGATGGCCGAGAGATGATTCTCGAACGACACGTAGGCGATCCATTGGCCATCGGGCGACCATGCGGGGGACATGATCGGAAAGCGGGACTGAAGGATCAGGTGCTGGTTGTAGCCATCGGCATCCGCGATGACCAGCTGGAAGCGCTGGTCCTCGCCGGCGCCGGCGACGGCGATGTAGGCAATGCGGGTGGCGAAAGCGCCGCGAATACCGGTAATCGCCTGATAGATGACATCACTCACACGGTGCGCGGCATTGCGCAGCGCCGAGGCGGTGCCATTGAAGCGCTGGCGAGCGATGCTCTGCCCGGTCAGCACGTTGAGCAGGTTGAAATCCACCGCAAGCTGTCCGTTGGCGACGGGCGTCACCCGCCCCACCACCACGTAATCGGTTCCGGCGGCCTTCCAGTCCGCGAACTTTACATCCGCCGCGTCCGTAGGCGTCGCCGGCATGCGATCGCGTGCGAGCGCCGTGAAGCGGCCGCTGCCCACGAGATCGTGCTGGACCACGTCGGCGACATCGGTGCCCTCGGTCGGCGCCTCGGCGAAGGGCACGATCGCGATCGGTACGGGGTTGGTCACGCCGGAGGTGATCTGGATCTGCAGTTGCGCCCATGCGACGGGGCACGCGAGGCACGCGGCCGATAGTACCGCCAGGAACATCCGCAGCAGGAGCGCCATTCGAGGTGTCGGTTTCATGTGTCTCGCGGTCAGTTGGTCGGTTTGAAGGTGATGATGAGCTGGCTCGGGAACGCAATCCCGTCGGGCGGCGCCGGCAGGGGCGAGGCGTTGTAGACCGCGGTCTGAATGGATTGACGCACGGCGTCATCCCCATTGCATTGCCCGATGCTCACTCCGGTTACCGTGCCGCCGGGTACCAGGCTCACATTGAGCACGCACTCGATGCCCGGCTGCGCGGTTGGCGGCTTGATCCAGGCATTCTGAATGCGTGAGGTGATCTCGAGTTGCCAGCTCGCGAGCGCACCGCTTGCGACCGCGGCACGCTGGTCCTCCTGCAGGCTCTGCTGCAGCTCAGCCACTCGGGCCGCGCGTTGCGCCGCGGCCTGCTCCTCGGCGAGCTTTTTCTCCTCGGCGAGCTTTCGCTGCTGCGCGAGCTTCTCGGCGGCGAGCTTCTTCGCCTGCGCCTTCTTGCGGGCTTGGGCGAGTTTCTGCTCCTGCGCGAGCTTCCTGGTCTTTGCGGCCGCCTGGGCCTGCGCGGCCTCCTGGGCCTGCGCAGCTTCGGCCGCCGCCGCGGCCTGCGCCTTGAGCTGCGCCGCCTGCCGGGCCTCCTCGGCCTGCTGGCGGGCGAGCAGCCGCTGCTGCGCTTCGGCCTCGTGCTGGGCCTCCTCCTTTGCCGCCTGCTGTCTCATCGCGACCTCATCCGGAGTCGGCAGCGGCGGCCCCTCCGCCGGAGGCTGCAGCGGCGTCTGGGCGGGCGCAGGCTTCGGCTTCGGCGCGGGCGCCGAGGCGGTCCCGATGCCCTTCAGAGTTCGCGCATCCACGATGGTCGCATTGATCGGCGGGCTCGGCGCTGGCGCCGCATGGTGAAAATGCCACAAACCCACCGCGAGCAGGGCGATCAGACCGCCATGCAGCAGCACCGACATTCCATAGGACAGCCACCGGTCGCGTGCAGACTCGGACATCGGATGGGCAGTCCGTCAGCTGCCGGGGCCTGGCCGCGCTCGCAGCGGCGGCAGCGGGTCGGTGGCCAGTCCGACCGTTCTCGCACCCGCGCTCTGCAGCAGGACCATGGCCTGCATGACGATACCGTAGGAGACTGACTTGTCCGCTCTGACCACCACGGCCCTCTGCGGATCTGCCTGCAGCGCCGCCGCGACCTGCGCCTCGATGGCATCCGGGGCGGCCGGGACCGGGGCCTGCCGATCGCGGCCGCCAACATCGAGATACAACCGCCCTTGCCGATCCACCGACAGCACGACAGGCTGTTTGTCGCTTTTCGAGGGTATAGGTTCCGCGTGCGCCTTCGGCAGGCTTACCTTGACCCCTTGAGTGAGAAGCGGAGCGGTAATCATGAAGATGATGAGCAGCACCAGCATCACGTCGATGTAGGGAACGACGTTGATCTCGCCCATCAGCCGGCGTCCGCGCGAGACTTGAGCCATACGGACCCCCTAACGCGCGCCGGCCGTGCCCGGCAATACGGACGGGGTTACCGCGCCGGCGGCTGGTGCGGTCGCCACCTGCGCTGTCGCCGGCGCGCCCCGGGTCGCATGCCGCTGCAGGATGGTGGAGAATTCCTCCATGAAGGCGTCGAAGCGCACCTCCAGACGCCCCACCTGATCGGCGAAGCGGTTGTAGGCCACGACCGCGGGGATGGCCGCGAAAAGTCCGATTGCCGTGGTCACGAGCGCCTCCGAGATGCCGGGCGCCACGGAGGCGAGCGTCGCCTGTTGGACGTCGCCGAGTGAGGAGAACGCCGTCATGATGCCCCATACCGTGCCGAAAAGGCCGACGTAGGGACTGGTCGAGCCAACGGTGGCCAGCGTCGCCAGACTGTACTCCAGGCGATCGATCTCCTTCAGTTGCGCGACGCGCATTGCACGCCGCGCTCCCTCGAGCAGCTGGTCGGCGGCGATGGACCCCTGTTGGCGCTGGCGCGCGAACTCGCGAAAGCCGAATTCGAAAATGCTCGCCATGCCGGTCGCGCCCCCGTGCGATTCGATGGCGCGGTAGAGCTGGGCGAGATCGCCGCCCGACCAGAAGTTGTTCTCGAACTGATCCGCCTCACGCGTCGCCCTCGAGATCAGCAGGCGCTTCCTGAAGATGATCGCCCAGGAGCTGAGTGAGGCGAGCAGCAGCAGCGCCACCACGATCTGGACGGGGATGCTCGCCTCGACCACGAGGCGAATGATTGAGAGTTGTCCATTCATGATCTGCAGACGGTCATGTCAACACGCTTATCAGGGACTCGGGCAGCCTTCTCGGCTTCAGCGACTGCGCATCAACGCAGGCGACCCGCACGCCGGCTGTGAGCAGCGGCGGCTCATCGCCTGGCGCGCGACCCCGGAAGATCGCCTGCTCGAACCGGATCGTCGCCGCCCGGTCGGCGCGCGGCTCGCAGGTGATGGTGAGCTCATCGTCGAGCCGCGCCGGACGGCGGTACTCGACGGTGAGGCTGGCCACCGTGAACACTATGCCGGGCTCCCGAGCGAGGAGCTGTTGCGAGTAGCCGAGCGACCTCAGCCATTCGGTGCGCGCCCGTTCCAGGAAGCGCAGGTAGTTCGCATAATAAACTATCCCGCCCCCGTCGGTATCCTCCCAGTATACACGGACCGGCCACGAGAAGACGCTCGCCGCCCTTGCCTCGCTGCTCATCGGCCGTCCTCGAAAAGCGACAGCGGGGTCGCGGCGCGCTCCGGGGGCTTCAGGCCAAAGTGCAGGTACGAGGCACGCGTCACCATGCGCCCGCGCGCCGTGCGCACGAGAAAGCCCTGTTGGATCAGGAAGGGCTCGATGACGTCCTCGAGCGTGCCGCGCTCCTCGCCGATGGCGGCCGCGATGTTGTCGATGCCCACCGGACCGCCGTCGAACCTCTCGATGATGGTGCTGAGGAGCTTGCGGTCGAGCGTGTCGAATCCCTGGGGGTCGACCTCGAGCAGGTCGAGGGCGGCCACCGCGACCGCCTCGGCGATTCTGCCGTCCGCCTTTACCTGCGCGTAGTCGCGCACCCGCCGCAGGAGTCTGTTGGCAATGCGTGGCGTGCCGCGCGCGCGCTGCGCGAGCCGACGCCCCCCCTCCCCCTCGACCGGCACGCCGAGAATGGCGGCGGAGCGCAGCACGATGCGCTCGAGATCCTCCACACCGTAGAACTCGAGGCGTTGGACGATGCCGAAGCGATCGCGCAGCGGTGAGGTGAGAAGTCCGGCGCGGGTGGTGGCGCCGACCAGGGTGAAGGGTGGCAGATTCAGCTTGATTGAGCGCGCCGCGGGACCCTCCCCGATCATGATGTCGAGCTGAAAGTCCTCCATCGCCGGATAGAGCACCTCCTCGACGATGGGCGAGAGGCGGTGGATCTCATCCACGAAGAGCACGTCCCGCGGTTGCAGGTTGGTGAGGATCGCGGCGAGGTCTCCGGGCCGCTCGAGCACGGGGCCGGAGGTCTGACGCAGGCTCACGCCGAGCTCCGCGGCGATGATGTTGGCGAGGGTCGTCTTGCCGAGACCGGGCGGTCCGAAGATCAGCACGTGATCGAGCGCCTCCGCGCGCTGGCGCGCGGCGCTGATGAAGATATCGAGCTGCGCTTTCACTTGCGCCTGTCCGACGTACTCCGCGAGGCGCCGCGGTCGGATGGCCTTCTCGAGCGCCTCATCCTCCCGCGTGGCCTCGACGCCAATGGCGCGCTCCCCCGGGGAGCGGGAGGTGTCGGAGTCCTGGGGTCGTTCGGCTTGCAAGGCGGTCTACTCTCGCGTCTACTCTGGCGCTGCGCCACGCAGGGCGCGGCGGATCAGCTCTTCGGTGGAATGTGTACCCGGACCGGCGGCCTTGAGCAAGCGTGTGGCCTCCGCGGGCTTGTAGCCTAAGGCGATGAGCGCGCCGAAGGCCTCGGCCTCGGGAGTGGCGCCGGCGGGCACCGCGCTCGGGGCGGCGCGGCCGTCTGCCTCGAGACGATCGCGCATCTCGACCACCAGCCGCTCGGCGGTCTTGCGACCGATGCCCGGTACCCTGATGAGCGCGGCCACATTCTCGCTCTGCACACATTGCGCAAACGCCTCGACGCTGATGCCCGAAAGCAGCGCGAGCGCAATCTTGGGGCCGACTCCCGAGACTTTGATCAGGCTGCGAAAGAGCCGTCGCTCGCCGTCGGTGCCGAATGCGTAGAGGATGTGCGCGTCCTCGCGAACCACCAGATGCGTGAGCAGCCGCACCTCCTCTCCGACCGGCGGCAGATGGAAAAAGGTCGACATCGGCGCTTCGAGCTCGTAGCCCAGGCCGCCGACCTCCACCAGCAGCTGCGGCGGAGTCTTCGAGACGATGCGCCCCCGTACCGAACCGATCATCGTGTCGCGGCTTCCGCCACCCGAGGCGGCGCCGCGGCGCGCAAGGCGAGTTCCTGAAGACGCCGCGAGTGCGCGTGGCAGACCGCCACGGCGAGCGCGTCGGAGGCATCCGGGGCGATTCGTCCCTCGAGTCCAAGGAGCGTGCGAATCATGTGAGCGACCTGGACCTTCTCCGCCGCTCCCGAGCCCACCAGGGCGAGCTTGATGGCGCGTGGCGCGTACTCGAACACCGGCAGGCCCTTCGGCACCGCGCAGAGCGCCGCACCGCGGGCCTGACCGAGCTTCAGCGCGCTGTCGACATTCCTGTTGACGAACACCCGCTCGATGGCGACCTCGCCCGGGCCATGTGTGGCGATGAGCTCGCGCAGGCTCTCGAAAATGACTCGCAGGCGCTCGGGCAGCGGATCGGCAGCGCCGGTCACCGTCACACAGCCGTGCACCACGTGCACCCAGTCCGCGCCGCGGCGCTCGATGACACCGTAGCCCGTGCGCCGCGATCCTGGATCAAGGCCGAGGATTCTCAGGCCCGCGGCGCCCGCCGCCGGCGCGCACGTCGCGCCCGGATCAAATGCGCGCCAGGACCTCGTCCGATATCTCGACATTCGAGTACACGTTCCTCACGTCATCCAGACCTTCCAGGGCCTCGAGCAGATGTACCATTCGCTCCGCCGGCTCGCCGGAAAGCGGTGTCGTCAGCGAGGCGCGCTCGGTCACCTCCGCCGCGGCGGGTACGAAGCCGCGGTCGGTCAGGATTGCGCGCACGGTCTCGAATTCCATCGGATCGGCCAGCACCTCGATCGACCGATCGGAGTTGGGAACGACGTCTTCGGCGCCGGCCTCGAGCGCCGCTCGTATCAGGCGCTCCTCGTCGGTTCCGGGCGGATAGGTCATGAGACCGACATGATTGAAGAGGTAGCTCACCGAGCCCTCGGCACCGAGGTGGCCGCCGTGCTCGCTGAAGGCCTGGCGCAGGTCCGACCGGGTGCGGTTTCGGTCATCGGTCATGCACTCGATGAGCACCGCGCCACCGCCGGGGCCGTAGCCTTCGTAGCGGACGCGCTCGCCGGATGAGGTGGTGGCACGCCCTTCGGCGGTGCGCCCTCTAATGTGCTGAATGTTCGCCCACTTGGTGTGACTGGCCATGAACTCGAGAGATCTTACTGCGGCGGGCGAGCCGGCCGCGTGGCTGCGGCGCCGCTCCGGGTAAAGCGCCGGTTATGATAGCCGTAAAGGGGCTATCTGACGATGGAAACGCGGCAACTCTGCCCGCCGGAGCTGATCGAGTCGATCGCCGCCTCGCAGCGGGCGATCGAGGAGCTGCGCGCGATTGCCTCGGGAGAGCTCGCCCTGGCGGCCGAGGCAGCGCAGGTGCTGGGCGCGTTGACGGGCGACGCGGACCTTGCGAAAGCCGTGCTCGTGAAGGCCGCCATCGATCGCCCGGGCGGGACGGGGCTTGAGGCACGCCCGCCGCGGTTGGACCCGCGCCTGGGCGCCATCGCGGGGCGCTCCGCCTCCGACACGGCGCTCGCGCTCCGGAAGCTTGGCGAGCTCGGCCTGCCGCGCGACTGGTCCCCAGCCCAAGGCCTCGATGGCCGCCAGGCGGAAACGCTGCGCAAGATGCTGCTTGCGGTCGTGAGCGATCCGCGGCTCATCCTGGCGCGCCTGGCCGAGCAACTGGTTGCGCTTCGGCACGCGCGGGACCTTCCCTCCGGGGCTTCCGGGCTCGCGGAGCGCGAGCGCTTGGGCGTAGAGGCGCGGGCGGTCTTCGCCCCGCTCGCGAACCGGCTCGGGGTGTGGCAGCTCAAATGGGAGCTCGAGGACCTCGCGTTTCGTTATCTCGAGCCCGAGGAGTATCGCCGCATCGCGCGCGCGCTCAACGAGCGTCGCGCCGACCGCGAGCATTACATCGAGGAGCTGTGCACGCGCATCCGCAAGGGACTTCAGGCCGCCGGCGTTCAGGCGGAGGTCTATGGACGGCCGAAGCACATGTACAGCATCCATCGGAAGATGCAGCGCAAGCAACTCGCCTTCGAGCAGCTCTTTGACGTGCGAGCCGTGCGCATCATCGTCGGCAGCATCCGCGACTGCTATGCGGCCCTCGGCGTGGTGCATGGACTGTGGACCTACATCCCCGGCGAGTTCGACGACTACATTGCCACTCCCAAGGGCAACTTCTATCGCTCGATCCACACGGCGGTCATTGGGCCAGAAGGCAAAAGCGTCGAGGTGCAGATCCGCACGCGCGAGATGCACGAGCACGCCGAGCTCGGTGTTGCCGCTCACTGGACCTACAAGGAGGGCGTGGCGGCGGATGCGCAGTATCAGCGCAAGATCGAGTGGGTGCGGCGGCTCCTCGAGCCCCAAGGCATCGGCAATAGCCGCGACGAGCCCGGCGCGGAAGCGGACCGGGAATTCCTCGAGCAGGTGAGCTCGGAGCTCTTCGAGGACCGCATCTACGCGCTGACGCCAAAGGGCGAAGTATTCGATCTGCCGCGCGGCGCGACGCCGCTCGACTTTGCCTACAGCGTCCATACCGCGCTCGGCCATCGCTGCCGCGGCGCCCGGGTGAACGGACGGATCGTGCCCCTGACGTACTCGCTCTCGAACGGTGAGATCGTCGAGATCATCACCGGCAAGCAGGATGCGCCGAGCCGCGACTGGCTCGCACCGGAGCAGGGGTTTCTCGCCTCACCCCGTAACCGCGCGAAAGTGCGTGCGTGGTTTCGCAAGCACGAGGCCACGCACGCGGACGGGCACGAGCCGCCCTCCGCTGACGAGGAGCCCGGGTCCGCATCGCAGCCGCCCGCGCTCACTCGAGCGGGCCTACCGCGCCTCTCTGACAGCCGCAGGCGCGGGGCCGCGAGGGGCGCCGGGAAACGCTCGCCGGTCGAGATCGAGGGTGTCGGAAACCTGCCGATCACCCTCGCCCGCTGCTGCGCGCCACTGCCGCCGCAGCCGATCATCGGTTACGTGACGGTGGGGCGCGGCGTGACCATCCACCGCAGCAACTGCGCGGGCCTCGCACGCATGCGCGCGGTCAAACCGGAGCGCGTGCTGCAGGTCGAGTGGAGCTCGGCGGATTCCACCGGGTTGACGGTGGAGATCGCCGTCACCGCCTACGACCGGCGCGGACTCGTGCGGGATCTGACGGACGTGCTCGCGCTCGAGCGCTTGAGCATCGAGGCCATGTCGACCGTCACGGATCACGATGCCGGCACGGCGCACGTGCGCGTGACCGTACCCGTCGGCAATCTCGAGCAGCTCGCGCGCGTGCTGCAGCGCCTCGGCGCGGTCTCCAACGTGATCGCGGCGCGCCGAACCCGTTAGCGGTTTATCGAGTCGATCGCGCGCTTGTCGGCCGCGAGGGCGGCTTCGTGCACCGCCTCCGACAGGGTCGGATGCGCGTGAATGGTGCGCTGCAGGTCCTCGGTGCTCGCGGAGTACTCCATGGCCAACACCGCCTCGGCGATGAGCTCGCCCGCCAGCGGGCCGATGATGTGCACGCCGAGGATCTCGTCATCGTCCTGCGCGGCAACGATCTTGGCGAAGCCCTGGGCCTGCTCCATGGCGCGCGCCCGGCCGCTCGCAAGGAATGGGAAGAGGCCGATTTTGTAGGGTCGACCGCTCGCCTCGACCTGCTCCTCGCTCTGGCCGACCCAGGCGATCTCGGGGGCGGTGTAGATGACCGAGGGAACCGTCTTGTAGTTGACCTCGCCGAAGCGGCCGGCGATGAGGTCGGCCACCATCACCCCCTCCTCCTTGCCTTTGTGCGCGAGCATGGCGCCGCGCACGGCATCACCGACTGCCCAGATGCCTTCGGCGCCCGTCCGGCACTGGTGGTCGACTTTGATGAAGCCACGCTCGTCGAGCTCGACGCCGGAACCTGCCGCGAGCAGATCGCGCGTGTAGGGCCTGCGGCCAATGGCCACGATGAGCCTGTCGACCGTGAGTGTCTGATCGCCCTTGGCGTCGGTGTAACGGACTTCGACCGCACCGTCCGCGACACGGGCGCCGGTCACCCTGGCGCCGAGGCGGATGTCGAGGCCCAGCCTCTTGAAGTGCCGGCCCGCTTCCTTGGCCAACTGCTGATCGGCCATCGGCAGCAGATCAGGCAGCGCCTCGAGCACCGTGACCTCGCTTGCGAGACGGCGCCAGACGCTGCCCAACTCCAGGCCGATGATGCCGGCACCGATCACGCCGAGGCGCTTGGGCACCGCCTCGAAGTCGAGCGCGCCCCAGGAGTCGACGATATGCGGCGCCTGAAATGGCGCCGATTTGAGCTCGATGGGCGCCGAGCCCGGGGCGAGGATCACCTGCTTGGCGGCGAGCTCACGGCGCGTGCCCTCGGCAGCGGTGAACTCGACCCGGCGGCCCGGCAGGAGCCTGCCGTGTCCCTGCAGTGGCGTGACTCCACTCGCCTTGAAGAGCGCGAGGATCCCCTGCGTCATGGTCTTCACGATGCCGGCCTTGCGCTTTTGCATCTGGCCGACGTCGAAGCTCACGCCGCTGGTGCGAATGCCGTGCACCGCGAACTCCTCCTGGAGGCGGTGATACAGCTCGGTCGACTCGAGCAGCGCCTTGGAAGGAATGCAGCCCGCGTTGAGGCAGGTGCCACCGAAGGACATCGTGCCGTCGCGGTTTTTCCATTCGTCGATGCAGGCGACGCTGAGCTTGTTCTGCGCGGCGCGGATCGCGGCCGGGTAGCCGGCCGGACCGCCGCCGATGACGACGACATCGAAGGAATCTGCCATGTTCAAACCCCCAACAGCATGCGGCCGGGGTCCTCGAGGCATTCCTTCACCGTCACGAGGAACTGCACGGCCTCACGGCCATCGATGATGCGGTGATCATAGGTGATGGCGATGTACATCATCGGGCGGATGGCGATCGCGCCGGCAAGCACCATCGGCCGCTCCTGGATCTTGTGCATCCCGAGGATGGCGCTCTGCGGGGCATTCACGATGGGTGTCGACATGAGGGAGCCGAACACGCCGCCGTTGGTGATGGTGAAGGTGCCGCCCGTCAGGTCCTCGATGGCGAGGCCACCCGAGCGCGCCTTCTTCGCGTACTCGCCGATCTCCTTCTCGAGGGTCGCGAAGCTCTTGATGTCGGCATCCCTGATGATCGGCACCACCAGTCCGCGCTCGGTGGAGACGGCGACGCCGATGTCGTAGAACTCGTGATAGAGGATGTCGTTGCCGTCGACCGAGGCGTTGATGACCGGGAATTTCTTCAGCGCTTCGATGCAGGCTTTCACGAAGAAAGACATGAAGCCGAGCTTCACGCCGTGCTCCCTCTCGAAGCGGTCCTTGTGCCGGGCGCGCAGCTCCTGCACCGCGGTGAGATCGACTTCGTTGAATGAAGTCAGAAGCGCCTGCGTGGACTGCGCCTCGATCAGCCGTTGGGCGATGCGCTGGCGCAGGCGTGTCATCGGCACGCGCTGCTCGCCCCGGGCGCCGTTCTGCGGCAGCGGCGCGGCAGCGGCCGGTACTCGCATGGCGGTCCCGGGCGCGGGAGCGGCGGTGGACAGGGAAGTTGCCGCCGCGGCCGCAGGAGCCGCAGCTTCCTTCCTGCCGAGAAAATCCACGACATCGGATTTGGTCAAGCGGCCGTCGCGGCCGCTCGCGGGAATCGCGGCGGCATCGAGGCGGTTTTCCTCGATGAGCCGGCGGACCGAGGGGCTCAACTTCTCCTTCTCGCGAGCGCCGTCGGTCCCCGTGGCTTTGAGCTCTTCGGCAGCAGGCGCCGCTTTGGCGGCCACGGAGACGGCGGCTTGGGCACCCTCTTCAACGAGCGCGAGCACCTGGCCGGCCGTAACGACCGTGCCGGTCTGCACCTTGACCTCCCGCAGCACACCGTTGGCCGGTGCCGGCACTTCGAGCACGACCTTATCGGTCTCGAGATCGGCGAGATTCTCGTCGCGCTTGACGGCATCACCCGGCCTCTTGTGCCAGGCGACGAGCGTCGCGTCGGTGATCGATTCGGGCAACTGCGGGACTTTGATCTCGGTCGTCATGAGCTCTTCTTTCTCAGCGGTGTCGCCGGCGCCGTCCGCCCGCCCGCGGCGGGAGTCGCGTCCGGGGTGAGCCGTGTAGTCTCTCGCGCCGAGTCCTCGGTCGCCGTCGCGTGCAGTGCCGCATTGATGAGCGATTGCTGCTCGGCCTCGTGAATCTTGCCGATCCCGGTGGCAGGCGCGGCGGCGGGGGCGCGTCCGGAATAAAGCACCATTCGACGTTGGCCCAGCGGCTCCTGCAGCCTGTGGCGGATCTGATACCAGGCGCCCTGGTTCTGCGGCTCCTCCTGACACCACACCACCTCGCGCAGGTTCGGGTAGCGGGCGAGCGCCGCCTGATACTCCTCCGCCGGGAAAGGATAGAGCTGCTCGATGCGTACCAGCGCGACGTCGCGGATGGCGTCCTTGCGCCGCGCCTTCAGCAGATCGAAATAAACTCTGCCGCTGCAGAAGACCACGCGGCGCACGCCGTGCGCCGGCAGCTCATCGCTCTCCCCGATCACCCGGGCGAAGCCGCCGCGGGTCAGATCCTCGAGGCTGGAGACCGAGAGCTCGTGCCGCAGTAGGCTCTTCGGCGTCATGACGATGAGCGGCTTGCGGAAGGACTGCCGCATCTGCCGCCGCAGCATGTGGAACATCTGCGCGGGCGTCGACGGCACGCACACCTGCATGTTGGATTCGGCGCAGAGCTGCAGGTACCGCTCGAGCCGCGCCGAGGAGTGCTCGGGACCCGCGCCCTCGTAGCCGTGGGGCAGGAAGAGCACGAGCCCGCAGTAACGCTGCCACTTGGCTTCCCCGGAGCTGATGAACTGGTCGATGATCACCTGGGCGCCGTTGGCAAAGTCCCCGTACTGGCCCTCCCAGATCGAGAGGCAGTTGGGTTCCGTCGTCGAGTAGCCGTACTCGAAACCCATGACCGCCTCCTCCGAGAGCACCGAGTCGATGATCTGCACTCGCGGTTGCGGATCGGCGAGATGCTGCAGCGGGATGTAGACGCGGTCGGAGCCCTGATCGTGCAGTACCGCATGGCGATGGAAGAAAGTGCCGCGACCGCTGTCCTGGCCGACGAGGCGCACGGAGAAGCCCTCTTCGAGGAGCGAGGCGTAGGCGAGCGTTTCCGCGCCGCCCCAGTCGAGCGGCGCCTCGCCGGAGAGCATCTTCGCGCGGCTGCTCATGACATGCGCCACACGCGGGTGCAATGTCAGGTCACCCGGCAGCCGCGTCAGTCTCTCGCCGAGCGATTTCAGGTGCGCGAGCTCGACGCCCGTACGCTCCCTCTCGGTCCAGTCCGCCTGCGTGTAGCGCGTCCAGTCCACCGTGAACTTGTTGCCGATCATGCCGAGTGCGGCGCGGGCCGGCGGCTGGCCCTGGTCGAGCCCGTCGCGATATTGCTCCGGCATCGCATCCGCCTCGGTCTGCGTGAGGATGCCCTCGGCCACGAGCCGCGCCGAGTAGAGCTGCCGGGTGCTCGGGTGCTGGCGGATGGTGCGATACATGAGAGGTTGAGTCGCTGCCGGCTCGTCGGCCTCGTTGTGACCGAGGCGCCGATAGCAGACGAGGTCGATCACCACGTCCTTGTGAAAGCGCATGCGATACTCGAGTGCGAGGCGCGCAACGAACACCGCCTCCTCCGGATGGTCGGCGTTGACGTGGAAGATGGGGGCCTCGAGCATCTTCGCCACATCGCTGCAGTAGAGCGTCGAGCGCGCATCGCTCGGCTCGGACGTGGTGAATCCCACCTGATTGTTGATGATGAGGTGGACCGTGCCGCCGGTGTAGAAGCCGCGTGCCTGTGAAAGCTGCAGCGTCTCCATGACCACGCCCTGACCGGCGAACGCCGCATCACCGTGGATGAGCAGCGGCAGCACGCGATCGCCGGCGGCGTCATTGCGCCGCTCCTGGCGCGCGCGCACCGAGCCCTCGACCACCGGGTCGACGACCTCGAGATGCGAGGGATTGAAAGCGAGCACGGTGTGAACGTCGCCGGCGCCCGTGCGCAGGTCGGAGGAGAAGCCCTTGTGATACTTCACATCGCCCGATCCCTGCAGGTGACTCAGGTCATAGGCGCCTTCGAACTCCGAGAAGATGCTGGCCGGTGACTTGCCGAGGAGATTCACCAGCACGTTGAGGCGCCCGCGATGCGCCATGCCGATCACGACCTCCTCGATCCTCACCGCACCGCAGCTCTGGATGAGGTCATCGAGCAGCGGCAACAGCGTGTCTCCTCCTTCGAGCGAGAAGCGCTTCTGCCCGACGAAGCGGGTGTGCAGATACCGCTCCAGGCCCTCGGCGGCCGTGAGCTGCCAGAGAATGTTGCGTTTCTCCTCGGGCGCAAAGCGGTGCAGGAGCCTGCCGGCCTGAAACCGGTCCTGAAGCCACAGACGCTCCCGCGACTCGGACATGTGAGCGAACTCGGCGCCGATCGCGCCCGCATAAATCCTCTCGAGCTGCTCGAGGATCTGGCGCAGCTTCATTCGCTGCGGCACCGCCTCGGTGCGGCTGCCGGTGAAGAACTCCGAGTCGAGATCGGCAGGTGTGAGGCCGAAGTAATCGAGCTCGAGCACCGGCGGTCGTGGCCGCCGCGTGAGTCCGAGCGGATCGAGATTCGCGATGAGGTGGCCGCGGTTCGTCCACAGCTGGATGAGACGCGACACCGCGGCTTGCTTGGCGTTGACGCCGACCCCGCCGGCAAGACTCGCGGCGGCCAGGCGAGGTTGCCGCGCGCGCTGCGCGAGCGCCGCCTCGATCGGTGCTTGCGCACGCTCCTCGGTTCTCGGGCCCGGCAGGCTCTCGAAGTAGCGGCGCCACTTCTCCTCTACGCTCGCCGGATCGCGCAGATACTGCTCGTAGAGGGCATCGAGAAAGGCGGCGTTGCCGCCGAATAGAGGTGTAGGTTCCAGCATGGGGGGCGCAGACGATGAAGCGCTAGTTTAGCGGAAACGCACGCGCCAGGAAATTGCGGGAGTGCACGCCAGGTATTGAAATTTAAAGGAATTAAGAGCGCTTACAGCCAGCCGAGGAGGCCGAGCTCATACAGGATGAGCGCGCCGTAGCCGCCCAGCACGCCGTACAGAAGGAGCGCGACCGGCATGCGCCCGAACGCTCTGACCCGCGAGAGAAGCGTGAGCAGCACCACGCCGACTCCGGTCAGTCCGATCTTCAGCACCGCGAAGAGCACGCCGGACCCCCCGATGAGCGGTGCGAGCAGCGGATTGAGCTCGTAGGCGCCGCGGCTGATGAGCACGACCGTCAACACGGCATCGGCGGCGCAGCACAGGAGAATCAGAGTGGCGATCGCGAACCACCAGGGGTGATGCCAGTCGATCGCGCCGAGTCCGTGCTCGCCGTCGCGCCGCGGCCCGAGCCGGCGCGGATAGAAGCTGCCGTACACCAGTGCCCGGGCCACGCGGGTGCGCCTGTCAGGCCCGCGGCGACGCTCGCGCCCGGCTTCGCAGTCCTCGGCCCGGCGCTCGCGAGGATTGGACAGAATGGGCACGGTCTTATTCTTCTCCATCGCTGCGGCCTCGGGAGATTGTAGCCGGGCAGCAGCCCGCATGCCCGCGGCGCCAGCGTGACGTGGGTCACACCCCATCGGGAACCGGGTCTTCAGGCAGGGCACATCCCCGTGCCTATGCAGACGTCAATCTTTGAGTCCCAGCTTCTGCGCCAGGAAGGTATAGGAGAGTGCCCAGTACTGCGCCTCCTCGGCGTGCGTCGCGCCCGGTCCGTGCCCGCCCTCGGTGGCCTCGTTGAAGAGCACGTCGTGGCCCTGCGCCTCCATCTTGGCGGCCATCATGCGCGCATACACCGGCGTGACGCGATCATCGGTGGTCTCGGTGATGAAGAGGATCGGTGGATAGTGCACGGCGCGCTTGACGTTCTCAAACGGAGAATAGGTGCGGATGTAAGCCGCCATCCTCGGATCGGCGGGGTTGCCGTACTCCCCGGTCCAGGATGCCCCCGCCCCGTAATGCGTGTAGATCAGCATATCGATGAGGGGGCGTTGACAGACCACCGCGGCGAACAGTTCCGGCCGCTCGACCATCACGGTCGAGACGAGGAGCCCGCCGTTCGAGGCGCCGACGATGCCGAGCTGCTTCGGCGTCGAGAAGCCCCGGTGCTCGATGTCCGCCGCCACCGCCTCGAAGTCATCGTAAGCGCGCTGGCGGTGATATTTCAGGGCCGCCTGGTGCCAGGCGGGTCCGAACTCTCCGCCGCCGCGGATGTTGGCGACGGCGATGGCCCCGCCGCGCCGCACCCAGGTCTGCACCGCATCGAGTGGCTTATGACCGTCGTTCCAGTACCAGGGCGTGAGCGAAAGTTGGAATCCACCGTAGCCGTAGAGGATCGTCGGAAGGGCGCCCCTCGCCTGCCTCTGCCGGATGAGGAAGTACGGCACCTGGGTGCCATCCCGCGAACTCGCCCAGTACTGGCGAACCTCGAGGCCGCGCGCATCGAACGCGGCCGCCTGCGCCTTGATGAGCCGAGGTCGGCCGCTGCCGCCGTAGGCGTAGAGGGAGGGCGGCGTGAGAAAGCTCTGAAACGTGAAGTAGGCCTGCGGGCCCCAATCGTTGGTCGAGACGATGGAGGTCGAGCCGCCGCGCGGCAGTGCGAGGCGCGTGTCACTCCAACCGGAAGGCTGCGGCCGGAACTCATGGATCGAGCCGGTGACGTTGTGGTAAATCGAGGCGTAGACCGCATCGTCGCCCGCGGAAACCTCATCGATCATCGCATGCGCACCGGGCGTGTAGAGCACCGACACCGGCTGCGCGCCACCTGAGCGTTCAAAAGCCATCACCGGATAGGCGATGAGGGCCCCCTGACCGATGGTCCTGCCGCCCACCGTCCAGGGATCCTGCAGAGTCGCGATCAACTGTCCGCGGGTGACGCCCTCGATCTGCGCATCCTGCGGCAATGGGATCCTGAGTGTCGTGCCGTCGGCGCGCACCACGTAGTAATCGGCCCTGAAGAAGCTCGGCCGGCGCACGATGAGCGCGACGCTTCCGTAGGGGCCGCGAAACACGTGCGCCATGACCGCCATGTCATCCGGCCTGCCTTCGAAGACGGTCTTCGCGCCGGCGAGTGGCTCGCCGCGGCGCCACAGCTTGACGATGCGCGGATAGGAAGACGGCGTCATCGTGCCGGGGCCGAAGTCGGTCGCGACGAGCACGGAGTTGGAATTGAGATAGACGGCCCCGCCCTTCGCCACCGGGAGCTCGAAGCCGCCCGCGACGAAGCTGCCGGTTCTCGGGTCGTATTCGCGCGTTTCCACGGCATCGCCGCCGCCCGGGGAGAGCCTCACGAGGCAGCGCTCGAAATCGGAGGTGCAGTCCGCACCCTTCCAGACCCAGTCCTTGTGCAGTTGACGGTCGAGCGCATCGACATCGAGGAGCGTGCGCCAATGAGGTGACGGGTGCGCGTAATCGGCGATGCTCGTGCGGCGCCAGATGCCGCGCACGTGCCCGGCGCTTTGCCAGAAGTTGAGCACCCAACCGTGATCCAACGTTCCGTCGGGGATGCGCGTGCCGGCATTCAGCACATCGAGAATCTGCGCGCGATCGCGCGCGTAGAGCGGGTCGCTCTCGAGCGCAAGGTCGCTGCGTCCGGTCTGGCTTTGCACCCAGGCGAGCGCCCGGCGGCCGTGAATCTGCGCCAGCCAGAGGTACGGATTCGAGTCACTCGCCGCCGGCGCGCCCCAGGCGAGCGCGCTCGTCAGCGCGAGCATGAGCATCGTGGCCGAGGTCACGACGGGCGTTGACTGTCTGCTTCGCATTCGCAGGCCCCCCCAAATCGCCCGAAAGCCTACCACGTGACCGTCAGCGCCCGCCGGATGCTCTCGACGGGCAGGCGCAAATAGGCGGTCGAATCGCGCCGCGTCCACTGCCAGTGAGTGGCGCGCTGGCCGTCCACGACGATCGCTCCCGGGCGCTGCGCCGAGTGGATGCGAATCGCATAGCGTCGCTCCTGCGGCTGCCCGCGGAAGGAACCCCGGGTGGGTCCAAGCACGAGCCGGTGCTCGGTACCGGCGGTCGAATAGGTCATCGGCGTCAACGCGTATCGCCCCCGCTCGTAATCGAGGGAAATGCCGTCGTCCTCATAGAGCTCGAAGTGCCCGTTGCCGGAACCGTAAACCTCGATCGTCAGCACTACGGGTGCCCGGCCGGCGCGGCCGCGAGGCTCGGACTGCTCCGGAATGATCGCGCCTTCGCGCACGAAGACCGGAGTGGCGTCCGTCGCGTAATGGGCGGTGAGGGTCGTTGCGCCCTGATAGTGTTGGCCGGTGAAGAAATCCATCCAGCTCCCCGGCGGCAGATAGACGGTGCGCTCGCCGCCCGCCGCGAGAACGGGCGCGACCAGCATCTCGTGGCCGAAGTAATACTCGTGAAAGTGCCGATAGGCCTGACCGAGATCGGGCCACTCGAGATAAAGCGGCCGAAGCAGCGGCATCGAGCGCTCGTGCGCCTGCCAGGCGTAGGTATAAAGATACGGAATGAGCCGCGTGCGCAGCGTGAAATACTTTCTCATGAGCGCGGTACCCTTCGGCCCGTAGAGCCAGGGCATGCGCGTGTTGCCCTCGAGCGGATTCTCGTGCGCGCTGTGCATGCGCAGGATCGGACTGAAGGTGCCGAACTCGATCCAACGCGCATAGAGCTCGAAGGGAATCTTCGCCCCGTGAAAGCCGCCGACGTCGTTGCTGATGTAAGGCACGAGCACGTTGCCGCCGCGCGCGGTGTAGGCCACCTCGTAGGCGAGCACCCGCCATTCGGAGTAGGCATCCCCGGTGAAGAATCCGGGATACCGCTCGCTTCCCCAACCGCCGTAGCGGCTGAGGATGAAGGCGCGCCTGCCCGTCTGGCGCTCGGTGGCATCGTAGAAGACCTCGTTGGTCCAGAGCTGCGGATCGAGGCCGGGCATCTTCGCCGCGCCGCCGCCGCCATCCACCCACCAGAAATCGACCCCCTGGTGGATGAGCGGCGCATGCAGATCGGTCATGGAGATCTGCGCTTGCCTGCGATTCGCGAGGTTGAGATAGATACGCGGCGGCGGCGCCACATTGCGCAGCGCGACCGGGCGACGCAGGATACCGGCGGGCCTCGCCGGCGGCGATGGCTGTGCGGGTTGCGGTGGCTGCGGTGGTTGCGGTGGCTCCACGCGCAACGCGATCACGTTGCGCTGCCCGGGATGCAAGGCGGCCCGCACGTCCGCGTAGGTCAGCTGGCGCGGCCACTGCACGTGAGTGTGCGGCACTTCCTCGCCGTTGACGAATAGCCGGTAAGTGCGGCTGACCTCCCCGAGATATAGATAGAGCGCTCGGGGCAGCTTCGCGGGCAGCTCAAACGAGTTCCGATACCAGCCGATCCCCTGGTACTTGGGATAGCCCTGCTGCTGCCAGGGCGCATCGGTGCGGATCGCCCGCCAGCGGGCATCATCGTAGTCGCTCGCGTACCAATGACCCTCGAGTCCCGCATCATGCGGATCGGGGGCGAACTTCCAGCCGCCGTCGAGGCTCTGGTCGTACGAGGGCGCGGGCGGGATCGGCCGCCCGAGCGCACGCAGCACTTCGGGGGCGTGGCTATCACTGTAGGAAAGACTGCTCTCCTTCGTATTGGCGTACCCCGGATGATCATTGAGGGAGAGCCTCACGCCGCGCGCGTGCAGCCAGTCGATGAGCGCCTGGCTGCGCGGGATGAGCGGGCTCCAGTCATAACCCCCCTGCCAGCCGTAATTGTGCCAGGCGAAGTCGAGCACGAGCCCCGAGAGCGGAATGTGATCGCCGAGCAGCCGCGCCACCTCGCGCTCGAGGTGCTGCTCGCCGTAGCGGCGCATGGCCGGCGAGCGCGACTCGGCCGTGCCGGGGAAGTACTCGAAGTTGAGATCCGTGATCCAGGGACCGAGCGCATATCGGGGGATCATCGGCACCGGCCCGCAGAGCTCGGCGTATTCCTCGAGCGGCTTGCGGTAGTCCCGGTCGTAGACGAAGAGATACCAGTCCTGCCCCGCCGGTCCGCGGCGCGGCTCGATCCAGGAGCGATCCGCGTTCCAGACCGGACTCAGGCTATCATCGAGGAATGCGTAGCCGCTGCGGCTAATGAGACCCGGCGTAGCGGCCCCGAGCAGCACATCGATGCCGGGAATCACATCGTGCCTCGGGCTGCCGAGATCATCGCCCGGAGGCGGCAGCGTCCCTGCGCTGATGTTGTCGAGCGAGTACGTGAGCCCGCCGAGGTTGCCGGGATCCACCTGACCCGGGCGCCACTCGTGAGTCCCTCCCTTCGCGTCATGCCAACTCACGGCGAGATCGGCGGCCGTGAAGGCGCCCGCCGCCGGACGATAGCGCAGGGTCAGCGCCGCGCTCTCGAGAGTCAGCCAGCCGGCGGCGCGTGTCATCGTCAGCTTGACCGCAGGCCAGTCCCTCTTGCGCACCACCGCGCTCGGGGCGTCGATGAAGTTCCCGTTCGGCGAGTACTCCATCCGCACGAGCGATGGCGTGAGAAACTCAAAGCGCGCATGGCCCGCGGTCACCCGAGTCGTCGCCGACCCGCCGGCATTCGCGCCGTAAGCTTGCGCCAGTACGGAGCCCACCGCGAGGGTGGCGAGAATGCGCGAAATCCTCATGTGCCAATCGCTCCGGGTGCTGGATGCCAAAGGGCCGCGGCCCGCTCATGGGCGGCCCGCCCGCCGCAGTTCAGCGGCTGCGGCCGCGGTAGCCGTCGGTGAGTGTACCGAGAAACGCGATCACATCGCGGATCTGCGCCGGGGTGAGCGCGGGGGGATCGCCGGGGTGGCGGTTGAACGGCGCGTCCACCGTATCCACATTGATCCGATACTGCTCGGGTATATCGTTGTACTTGATGACCCGGCCGGTCGCATCGCGCGGATAGAAGCGGCCGGGATCGGTGTCGCGCTCGACGTAGAAATCGAGCACCTGCGTGAGGGTGTGGAACACCCCGTTGTGGAAGAACACGCGCCGCAGGGCGACGTTTCTCAGGGTCGGCGTCAGGAACATGCCGCAGTACTGAGTCTCGGTGCGCATGTCGCTACGGTACGGGCCGCAGATGCCGAGGTCATAGTAATGCCGGTCGCGGTTCGCGGGAATGGCCCGATTGCGGGGCACGCCGAGCGCCTCGAACTGATGGTCGGTAAAAAGCGGCGGCCGTCCGCTATGGGTCGGCTGATCGAGATGACAGGCGGCGCAGTTGCCCTTGCCCGGATCGTTGAAGAGGAGATACCCCCGCAGCTCGGCGCGCGTGAAGCGCGCCCTGCCCTCGAGCCACGAGTCGTACTTGCTGGTGAAGGGATGAAAGGCGGGATCCTCGATCTCGTACCGCCCGATGGCGAACATCGCCTCATCGACCGCCAGGCTCGCGTTTTGAAAGACGTTCGGGCCGAAGAGCCGCTTGAAATCCGCCGCGTACGGGCCCGAGGAGAGCTTGCTCGCGACCCCCTGCACCGTGCCGCCATCCATCTCGGCGGGATTGTAGAGCGGTCCGTTGATCTGCTGCTCGAGCGTGTCGGCGCGGCCGTCCCAAAAGAGGCCGCCCTGTGGAACCAGGTTGCTCGCCGCCGCCTGCGGCGCTCGCGCCGTCTTCAGCGCGCGGGCCTGGCCCGCGGCCGTCTGTGCCTGCAGAGTGAGCGGCACGGGAACGTCGGTGCCGTTCTCGATGTCCGGACCGATCGTGAAGGCCGGCTGGCGGTAGAGATACTCCAGGGAGGGCACGGCGCGAAATCCGGGCGTGCTCACCCGGGGCCCTCCCATTACTACCGGCGTGCGCCCCGGCGGACCGAATGCGTAGGTGGGATTGTGGCAGCTCGCGCAGGACATCCGCCCCGATGCCGACAAGCGCGCGTCGTAAAAGAGCCGCGCGCCGAGCTGCGCCATCGCGGAAAGAGGTGGGTCAGCGGGAATGACCAACCTCAGCGGATGAGGGTCTTCCCCCAGCGAGAGCCAGAATGCGTCCCTGGGCCCGCTCACCCAGGCGCGCAGCGGCACCGGCGACCCTGCGAGAAAGCCGGCGGCCGCGAGGAGCAGGGCTCCCAGCAGCACGCCGGCGATGGAGGTTGCTCGCGAGGAAGTCTTAGGCGCCAGCCTTGGACCCCTTCTTCGTACGCGCAGCGGCGTACCACGGAGCGGGCGCAACGGGCTCACCGGTCTGTTCGCTCAGGAAAAGCGGCGGGGTCGGACGACGCTGCGAGAAGTCGAACATGTCCATGATGCTTCCCGTGGTCGCATCGAACGCGCCCCCGCCCAGGCGCTGCCCGTGCAGCCAGTTGTCCTCGATGAAGCGCACCACGGAGGCCTGCGAGATGTAGGTGTGGCTCACGTAGTTCGCCTTCGCCCAGGGCGAGATCACGAGGAACGGGAGGCGCGTGCCCGGACCGCAGCGGCCGTTGACCGGCTTGCCGGCGAGACCGAGCGGCCGTGTCTGGGTGACCTTTCCGCACAGGCCGGCGCCGTTGAGCTGGTCGGCAGTGGGATCGAACGACGGGCTGGTGGGATTGGCGTAGGCATGATCATACCAGCCGTCCGAGTCGTCCCAGGTGATGATCACCGCCGTGTCCTTCCACTCCGGCTGACGCTCGAGGAAGTCGATCACGTGCGTGATCCAGGCCTGCTCGTCCACGGGATCGGAGTAGCCGGCGTGGCCGTCCTGATACGCGGGCGCCTTGAGGTACGCGACCGCCGGAAAGTTGCCCGCGCGCACGGCGGCGTAGAAGTCATCCACGTCATACTCGTGGTTCGCGGGGTCCAGCCGGCCATCGGCGTCATACGTGTGTCCGATGGCCGTGACGGAGGCCGGCCGCAAGTGCATCGGGTTGGCCGTGGACTTGAAGTACTGGAACCAATTGTGGTGCGGGATATAGTCGGTCTCCTTCACCCCCGTGACCGTCGAGGTGGTGGAGCGGCTGCAGCTCGTGGTGCCGTTGGAGTTGGTGATTGCCAGGTCGAAGCCGCCCATGAAGCCGCCCCAGCTGATGCCCTTGGCGTTGAGCAGGTCGCCGATGTTCTTGCCGAGCATCGCGACCTGGTTGGTGGCGCTCGAGCAGAGGTCATAGGCCGGATCGACGTCGCTGATCAGGTTGATCCCACCCGCACCGTCCGGGATGTAATAGGAGCTCGAAGTCGTCTGCACGAGATCGACGCCGTTGGTCTGACCCGAAACCACCTCGAGCGCCCCAGGCGTCGAGGGTCCATACGTGTCAGTGTACGCGTTATCGCTCATCGCGAAGTGCTGCGCGTAATTCCACAGCGCCGTCACCGTGTTGCCGTCGAAGTAGCCCATGACCTGTCCCTTGGTGCCGAAGGCGCCGACCCCGCCCGACGTGCCGCTGCCGGTATAGAGCGGAAACAGGTCGGCCTTGCCGCCGTCATACGCCTGCTGCTCGGCCGTGTAGCCGTGGTTCTGGTCCGCCGTCGCCGCCTGGGTCCGGTCGAGACGGAAGGGATCGGCGGCGTTGGTCCCGTTCAGGGAATTGGTGTCATTGGGGTTGTTGGTCAGCAGATTGGCGGTCACGAGATTGTTGACCTTCGGAGTGCCGCGCACCGCCTTGAAGAATGGCTCGCCGGAGGGGTTGGTCGCCGTGGGATAGGTGGCGAAGTAGTGGTCGAACGAGACGTTCTCATCGTAGATGACCACGAGGTGCCTGATGGGCGTCGCGGTCTCGTAGCCCCTTTGATGATACGAGGGGCTCTGGGCGAGCGCCGCCGACCCGGCGCAGGACACTACGGCGGCCGCCCCGAGAGCGACCGGCAGCTTGCATAGGAGATTTCTCATGGAGCAGGCTCCCTTCATCGAGCGATTGCGGATGGAGTGGCGGACCGGAGCGCGGCTCTGAGAGATCGAGTCACGCTCCAGATCTGGCCTCGCGGACTCTAGCGGCGGAATGTGACGAGCCGGTGACTCGTCCCGGATCACTCGTTTCGTCGCGGCGACAGGGGCGTTGGCCGCAGATCACCCTCGCCCGGCGCGGTATCGGGTACTCGGGCGGTGCGGCGATCGGGCATCATAGGCGCTTTGCGCTGCCGGCCCGGTCGGCGGCCGGGTCGACTGGAGAGATTTCAATATGAAGCAAGTGCTCGCACTGGTCGCCGCATTCTCGCTCACCACCGCCGCAGCCCTCGCCGCACCACCGCCAAGAGCGTCCGCCAAGAATCCGCCACCCCCCGCAGCGGCCCCGGCGAACGATTTCACGCCGCGGATGACGAGGAGCAGCGGAACGGTGACCGTCGAGGGACACAAGATCGCCTACGACGCGGTGGCGGGCACCCTCATCGTGCACCCGAAGGGCTGGGACGATGCGGCAAAGCCCATGAACCCCAAGGATGCGGTCGGCACGGCGGACGGTCCGCCCGTCGCCTCGATGTTCTACGTCGCCTACTTCAAACACGGCGCCGATCCGCGCACCCGCCCGGTGACCTTCCTCTATAACGGCGGTCCCGGCTCATCGACTCTCTGGCTTCACATGGGTGCCTTCGGCCCGGTGCGCGTCGTCACGAGCAACGACTCGCACACGCCTCCTGCTCCTTATGGCGCGGTTGATAATGCCTACAGCCTGCTCGACGCCTCGGACCTCGTCTTCATCGATGCACCGGGCACCGGCTTCAGCCGCATCGAGGGCAAGGGCAAGAAGCAGGCGTTCTGGGGAGTCGACCAGGACGGTGATGCATTCGCCTCCTTCATCACGCAGTTCCTCTCGAAATATGATCGCTGGAACTCGCCCAAGTATCTCTTCGGCGAGAGCTACGGCACGCCGCGCTCCGCGGTGCTCATCAACGACCTCGAGACCGATCATGACACCGACTTCAACGGCGTCATCCTGCTCTCGCAGGTCCTGAACTTCGATTTGATGGCCGATGCGCCGCAGGGGAACCCCGGCATCGAGCTTCCTTATGAGATCGAGCTGCCGACCTTTGCGGCCACCGCCTGGTATCACCACAAGCTCGCCTCGCAGCCCGCGGATCTCGACAGCTTCCTCAAGGAGGTCGAGCAATTCGCGATGGGCGAGTACGCCAACGCGCTCGCGCAGGGCGCCATGCTGCCCGAGGACCAGTTCAACGCCGTGGCCGAGAAGCTCCACGACTACACCGGCCTTCCGGTCGCCTACATCAAGAAGGCGGACCTGCAAATCAGCGGCCCGGAGTTCGAGCACGAGCTGCTGGGCGATTCGGACGAGACCACCGGCCGGCTCGATACGCGCTTCGCCGGTCCCAGCATGGACCCGCTGGCCGAGGAATCGGAGTACGACCCGCAAGCCGCGGCCATCAGCTCCGCGTACGTTTCGGTATTCAACGACTACGTGCGCCGCGACCTGCACTACGTGACGGAGGAGGCCTACTACCCCGAGATCGACATCTGGCGCATCTGGCAGTTCGAGCACGCGCCACCGGGGGTGCCCTTCAAGCTCAAGGGCGCGGTGAATGTGATGCCCGACCTCGCCACGGCCATGAAGTACGACCCGGACCTCAAGATCTGCCTGAACGGCGGCTACTTCGATCTGGCGACGCCCTTCTACCAGGGCATGTACGAGATGCACCACCTGCAGATTCCCGAGAGGCTGCAAGCGAACATCGAGTACCACTATTACCAGTCGGGTCACATGGTCTACGCCAACGAGACATCGCTCAAGCAGCTCCACGACAACGTCGCGGCGTTCATCCGCAAGACCGATAATCAGGCAGGGGAATGATCATGAGCGACCCGGTACGCAGCAAACTCCTCATGAAGGGCATTTCCGCGGTCGCGGCCGCATCCCTCTTCGCGCTCGTGCAGGGCTGCGCCACGCAGCCGACGCAGAATCAGACCTCGAACGGCTACGCGCAGGCGGATCCACCTTCGGGCGATTCCGGCTCCATCGATCCGCCGGCCGATCACAGGCAGGGCAAGCGCCCTCACTCCAAGCGCAGTCCCTACTTCCGCACCGTCACGAGCACGACGGAAGCCTCGGTGACCGTCGAAGGCACCACGATCCACTACCACGCGGTGGCGGGGCTCCTCGTCGTGCATCCGGCGGGCTGGAACGATGCGGCCGGCCCACACCACGGACATGGCCCGAAGCACCAATCGCCCGAAGCCTCGATGTTCTACGTGGCCTATTTCAAAGACGGCGAGAAGCCGGGCGATCGGCCGATCACCTTCCTCTACAACGGCGGCCCCGGCTCCTCGACGGTGTGGCTGCACATGGGCGCCTTCGGGCCGCAGCGGGTGGTGACCGCGGATCATACGCACACCCCGCCCGCGCCCTATCAGCTCGTCAACAACGACTACAGCCTGCTCGATGCGAGCGATCTCGTGTTTGTCGATGCGCCGGGCACGGGCTTCTCGCGGGTGAAGGCGGGCGCGGAGAAGGACTTCTACGGCGCCGACCAGGACGTGCATGCCTTCTCCGAGTTCATCGTGCAGTTCCTGTCGAAGTACGGCCGCTGGAACTCGCCCAAGTACCTCTTCGGGGAAAGCTACGGCACGCCGCGCTCGGCCAACCTCATCAACGTGCTCGAGACCCAGGATGACACCGACTTCAATGGCGTCATTTTGCTCTCGCAGATCCTGAGCTACGACGAGTCGACAGGGTTCGTTCGCTTCAACCCCGGCGTCGATCTTCCGTACGAGCTGGCGCTACCGAGCTACACGGCAACCGCGTGGTACCACCACAAGCTGCCGAATTCCGGCCAACCGCTCGAGCCGCTGCTCAAGGAAGTGGAGCAATTCGCGCTCACGGACTACGCGCAGGCGCTGCGCGAAGGCTCGAAGCTGAGCTCCGATCAGCGCGATGCGGTCGCCGCGAAGCTGCACGAGTACACGGGGCTGCCCGTCGCGTACATCGACAAGGCAGATCTGCGGATCGATGGCGGCGAATTCGAGCACCAACTGCAGGCCGATACCGACACCACCACCGGTCGGCTCGACTCCCGCTTCTCAGGGCCATCGCTCGACCCCTTGAGCGAGCGGGCGGATTACGACCCGCAGTCCGCGGCCATCGGCTCCGCATACGTCGCGGCCTTCAACAACTACGTGCGCGAGGATCTGCACTACGGAATGAAGATGCGCTACCGGCCGGGGATCCGGGTCTTTCAATACTGGAACTCCCGCCACCAGCCCCCCGGGGCTCCCTACCCGCTGCCGCAGGCGATGAATGTGATGCCCGATCTCGCCAACGCCATGAAGCTCGACCCCGACCTCAAGGTCATGCTGAACGGGGGGTACTTCGATCTCGCGACACCCTTCTACGAAGGCATGTACGAGATGGCGCACCTGCCCATGCCGAGGAAGCTGCAGGCGAACATCGAGTATCACTACTACCAGTCGGGCCACATGGTGTACGTGCACGTGCCGACGCTGAAGCAGCTTCACGACAACGTCGCGGCGTTCATCGCGAACACCGAGCACCCGCAATAGACCCATCGGATATCTCCCTATGAAGCCATTGATCGCACTGGTCGCGGCGTTCTCGCTCACCACCGCCACGGCGCTCGCCGCCGCACCGACGAGAGCGCCCGCCAAGAGCCCGCCGGCCTTCGGATCGGCCCCGGCGAACGATTTCACGCCGCGCGCGGCGAGGAGCACCGGGACCGTGAGCGTCGAGGGCCACAGGATCGCCTATGACGCCGTGGCGGGTACGCTCATCGTGCATCCGAAGGGTTGGGACGATGCCGCAAAGCCCACAGGCCCGAAGGATGCGATCGGCACGGCGGATGGCCCGCCCGTCGCCTCGATGTTTTATGTGGCCTACTTCAAGCGCGGGGTCGATCCGCGCACCCGTCCGGTGACTTTCCTCTACAACGGTGGCCCGGGCTCCTCCACGGTCTGGCTGCACATGGGCGCCTTCGGCCCGGTGCGCGTGGTCACGAGCAACGACTCGCACACGCCTCCTGCTCCTTATGGCGCGGTTGACAATGCCTACAGCCTGCTCGATGCCTCGGACCTCGTCTTCATCGATGCGCCGGGCACGGGCTTCAGCCGCATCGAGGGCAAGGGCAAGGAAAAGGCATTCTACGGCGTCGATCAGGATGCCGAGGCGTTCGCCACGTTCATCACCGAGTTCCTCACGAAATACGACCGCTGGAACTCGCCGAAGTACCTCTTCGGCGAGAGCTACGGCACGCCCCGCTCCGCGGTGCTCATCAACGATCTCGAGACCGAGCACGACATCGATTTCAACGGCGTCATCCTGCTCTCGCAGGTTCTGAACTTCGATCTCGGTCCGGACTTCCCGCAGGCAAACCCCGGCGTGGATCTTCCCTACGAGATCGCGCTGCCGACCTACGCCGCCACCGCCTGGTATCACCACAGGCTCGCCTCGCAACCATCGGATCTCGAAAGCTTCATCCGGCAAGTCGAGCAATTCGCCATGGGCGACTACGCCGATGCGCTCTCGCAGGGCGCGAAGCTGTCCGAAGATCAATTCGACGCCGTGGCCGAGAAGCTGCACGATTACACCGGCCTGCCCCTCGCGTATATCAAGAAGGCGGACCTGCGCATCAGCGGCGGGGAATTCGAGCACGAGCTGCTGGGCGATTCGGACGAGACCACCGGTCGGCTCGATACGCGCTTCGCCGGTCCGAGCATGGAGCCGCTGGGCGAAGAGGCGGAGTATGACCCGCAGTCGGCGGCCATCAGCTCCGCATACGTCTCGGTGTTCAACGACTACGTGCGCCAGACGCTTCATTACACGACCACCGAGTCGTATCACCCGGAGATCGATGTCTTTCGCTGGTGGGAATTCAAGCACGCGCCGCCGGGCGCGCCCTTCCCGCTGCCGGTGGCGGTCAACGTGATGCCCGACCTCGCCACGGCCATGAAGTACGACCCGGACCTCAAGATCTGCCTGAACGGGGGCTACTTCGACCTGGCGACACCCTTCTACGAAGGCATGTACGAGATGCACCACCTGCAGATTCCGCAGAAGCTGCAAGCGAACATCGAATACCACTATTACCAGTCGGGTCACATGGTCTACGCCAACGAGAAGTCGCTCAAGCAGCTCCACGACAACGTCGCGGCCTTCATCCGTAAGACCGACAATCAGGGAGGGGAATGACCATGAGCGACAAGATGCGCCAGACACTCCTCACGAAGGGTATCTCCGCGGCTGCCGCCGCCTGTCTTTTCGCGCTCGCGCAGGGCTGCGCCACCGAGCCGACACAGGCCGGGGCATCGAACGGCTACGTGCAGGCGGATCCCCCGGCGAGCGATTCGGGCTCCATCGACCCGCCGGCCGATCATCGGCACGGCGGGCAGCACCCGCACCACAAGGGCAACCGCTACTTCCGCACCGTCACGAGCACGACGGAAGGCTCGGTGACGGTCGAAGGCAACACGATCCATTACCACGCGGTGGCCGGGCTCCTCATCGTGCATCCGGCGGGCTGGAACGATGCGGGCGGCAAAGGCGGCGGCGAGGATCCGCCCATGGGACCGCCGCACGCACCCGGCGCGAAGCACCAATCGCCCAAGGCCTCCATGTTCTACGTGGCCTACTTCAAGGACGGCGAGAAGCCGGGTGATCGCCCGATCACCTTCCTTTACAACGGTGGCCCCGGCTCCTCGACGGTGTGGCTGCACATGGGCGCCTTCGGCCCGCAGCGGGTGGTGACCGAGGATCATACCCACACGCCGCCCGCGCCCTATCAGCTCGTCAACAACGACTACAGCCTCCTCGATGCGAGCGACCTCGTGTTCGTCGACGCCCCCGGCACGGGCTTCTCGCGGGTGACACCGGGCGCGGAGAAGGACTTCTACGGCGCCGACCAGGACGTGCATGCCTTCTCCGAGTTCATCATGCAGTTCCTGTCGAAGTACGGCCGCTGGAACTCGCCCAAGTACCTCTTCGGCGAGAGCTACGGCACACCGCGCTCGGCCAACCTCATCAACGTGCTCGAGACCCAGGATGACACCGACTTCAACGGCGTAATCCTGCTGTCGCAGATCCTCAACTACAACGACTCGCCCGATCTCGTGCGGGCCACTCCCGGTGTCGATCAGGCTTACGAGCTGGCGCTGCCCACCTTTGCCGCCACGGCCTGGTATCACCACAAGCTGCCGAACAACAGCCAGCCGCTCGATTCGCTCCTGAGCGAAGTCGAGCAATTCGCGATGACCGACTACGCGCGGGCGCTGCGGGCAGGCTCGACCTTGAGCCCCGATCAGCGCGATGCGATCGCCGCGAAGCTGCACCAGTACACGGGGCTCCCGGTCGCCTACCTCAAGAAGGTCAACCTGCGTGTCAACGGCAGCGAGTTCGAGCACGAGCTGCTGAGCGACGCCGATGAGACGACGGGCCGGCTGGACACCCGCTTCTCGGGGCCGTCACTCGACCCGTTGAGCGAGGGCGCTCAGTACGACCCGCAGGCAGCCTCGATTGCTTCCGCGTATACCGCGGCGTTCAACAACTACGTGCGCAAGGACCTGCGCTACGGCATGGGCATGCGCTACAAGCCGGAGATTCCGCTCTTTCGGCTGTGGGATTACCAGCACAAGCCCCCGGGCGTGCCGTTCGCGCTGCCCGAGGCGCTCAACGTGATGCCCGACCTCGCCAACGCGATGAAGCACGACCCGGACCTCAAGATCTGCTTGAACGGCGGCTACTTCGACCTCGCGACGCCCTTCTATCAGGGCATTTATGAGATGGCGCACCTTCCCATGCCGAGGAAGCTGCAGGCGAACATCGAGTACCACTACTATGAGTCCGGCCACATGGTGTATGCGCATGTACCGGCGCTGAAGCAGCTGCACGACAACGTCGCGGCGTTCATCGCCAACACCGAGCATCAGCCGGTCAATCAGCCGCCGGACGCTCAGTGACAGAGGGCACTGCCGGAGAGAATCTATGAGTACCGGAATCTCCTCCCTGCCGACGGCGCGAGCCTGGCGGCCTGCCCTGCTCACCGGCGCCATCATCCTCCTCATTCTTCTGGTCCTCGGCGGCCTCTTCGTCCAGATCGGACCGGGACAGCGGGGGGTGCTCATGACCTTCGGCGCCGTGCAGGAGGGAGTGCTGGATCCGGGCCTGCACGTGAAGCTTCCCTTCATGCAGTCGGTCGCCAAGATGGACGTGCAGGTGCAGAACTCCCAGGGTGCGGAAACGGCCGCCAGCCTGGATCTGCAGAATGTGTCGAGCACGGTCGCGACCAACTGGCACATCCTGCCGGCGGATGCGGAATGGGTCTATCAGCACATCGGCAACGAGCCGGCCCTCGTCGACAAAATCATCCGCCCTGCGATCAGCAACTCCGTCAAGGCGGTCACGGCCCACTACGACGCGGAGGACCTGATCATCGAGCGCGACCAGGTGCGCGACAAGATCCAATCGCAGATCACCTCCGAGCTGCAGCCCTATCGCGTCGTGGTCGACTCGGTGAACATCACCGATTTCCACTTCAGCGACGAGTTCGCCCAGGCCATCGAGCGCAAGCAGATCGCCCAGCAACGTGCTCTGCAGGCGACCTACGAGCTGCAGCAGGCGAGGGTCCTCGCGCAGCAGCGGGTGGTCGAGGCAGAGGCTCAGTCGCAGGCGCAGAAGCTCCTGCAGCAGACCCTGACGCCGGAGCTGATTCAGCAGCAGGCGATCGCCAAGTGGGACGGGCACCTGCCCGCTGTGGTCGGTAGCAACGGCGCGCTGCCCATGATCGGCGGTATCGATGTGCGCAACGCCGCGCGCCCCAAATGAACGAGACGCAATCGAGAAACTTCGTGCAAGTCTCTGATTATTGGCGCCCCCGGCCGGAGTTGAACCGACGACCTACCGCTTAGGAGGCGGTCGCTCTATCCACTGAGCTACGGGGGCGCCGCCGCGGGCGGAGTTTACAGGAGTATGCTCGGCGGCACCGCTTCCTCTCTCGTCGCGGCCGCAGTGACGGGGTTGCCTGTTGGTAGGGCATGCGAGCGGGCATGCCTGTCGGGAGCTTTCTCAGGGATACCTACCTGGATGTACCTGAATGGCATCGGCACTGCGAGTCCGCCCGCGCGCTACACCAAGCTCGAGTGCTGGGAGGCCTTCCGGCACTCCGAGTGGTTCGAGCGCCTGAGCGAGCGCACCCGCGCGCTGGCGAGAGCGATACTGCTCAGCGAGAACGGCATGGATGCGCGCCGGCTCGCGGTGGGCTCACTCGCCGAAGCCTTCCGCATCGATCCGGATACGCTGCATCGGCGTTTCCTCGACACCGCGCCGCGGCTCGCCGCCCGCGCCGGCGCCTGCGCTCTCGACAATGCCGGGCTCGAAGCGCCCGACATCGATGCGGTCCTCGTCAGCACGTGCACCGGGTATCTTTGCCCGGGCTTGTCGGGCTACGTCATCGAGCGGCTGGGGCTGCGCACGAGCACGCTTGCGTTCGACCTCGTGGGCCAGGGCTGCGCGGCCGCGCTGCCCAACATGCAACTGGGTCGTGCCCTGCTCGGCGCGGGGCAGAACTGCCGCAACGTCCTGTCGATCTGCGTCGAGATATCGAGCGCGGCGATGTATCTCGACGACGATGCCGGCGTCATGGTGAGCGCATGTCTCTTTGGAGACGGAGCCGGTGCGGCCGTCCTGTCGAATTCCGCGGCCGCCGGCCGACGACGGGTTTTCTGGCAGGACAGCGAGTCCCTCCTCGATCCCACTCGGCGCGAAGCGCTCATGTTCGAGCAGCGCGCTGGCATGCTGCGCAACGTGCTCACCCGGCCCGTACCCGATCTGGCGGCGAAATACGTCGGGCAGGTGCTCGAGGTGGTGTTGGGACGTGCGCGGCTCGGGCTCCCGCAGATCCGCGCCTGGATCATGCATGCCGGGGGACGCGAGGTTCTGCGTGCGCTCGAGCAGCGGCTGGGGCTCGGGCCCGAGGACCTGCGCTACAGCGCCAAGGTGCTGCGGGAGTACGGCAATCTCTCGAGCGCGTTCGTGTACTTTGTGCTGCAGGCCGCCCTGGCCGACGCCGCGGCGGGAGGGTGGTGGTGGCTCGGATCTTTCGGCGCGGGATTCAGTTGTCACGGGGCGCTTCTCAAAGTGGACTGACGAGTCCTCGCGCGGTCCACCCGGAGATCCTCGATCAGCTCGAGCCGGCGGACCCGCGAGCGCTCCGCTCCCGTCGCGATCTGCAGCGCGTCAATCGCATTCTGGGAAGTTGCCGCATCCTGACGAGGAGGCTGCGCGAGGCCACGGCCTCACGTCCAAGCCGCACTCCCGTGCATCTGCTCGAGCTCGGCGCGGGGGACGGCAGCCTCGCCTTGAGGCTCGGCAAGCGCTTCGCGGCAGGCTGGCCCGCGGCCGAGCTGACGCTGCTCGACCGGCAGACGCTGATCGCTCCCGAAACGGGTAGCGCATTTGCGCGCCTCGGTTGGATACTGCGACCCCTCACCATGGATGCCCTCGAATGGGCTCGAGCCCCACCCCCGCGGTTTGCGCATTGGGACATTATCTTCGCCAACCTCTTCCTCCATCACTTCGAGGAGGCAAGACTGCGGGAGCTGTTGTCGGCGATCGCCACCCGGTGCGAGCTCTTCCTCGCCTGCGAGCCGCGGCGCAGCCCCCCGGCTCTTCTTGGCGCGCGGCTGCTGCCGGCGCTCGGGGTGAGCCGAGAGACACGACACGATGCCGTCCTCAGCGTGCAGGCTGGATTTCGGGACACAGAGCTCTCGCGACTGTGGCCTGCCGCCCGGAGCGGTTGGCGATTCGAAGAGGGCCCGAGAGGTCCCTTCAGTCACCTCTTTGTCGCCGTGCGCGAGCATGCGGCGTCATGAGCGCGACGTACGATGGCATCATCATCGGCGGCGGTCCGGCGGGCTCGACCGCCGCCATTTTGCTCTCCCGAGCCGGCTGGTCGGTCGCGCTCCTCGAGGCCAAGCGGTTTCCGCGTCGCAAGGTTTGCGGCGAGTGCATCGCGGCCAGCAACCTGCCGCTCCTGGATGCCCTCGGCGTGGGAGAGGCGTTGCGTCAGCGTGCTGGCCCGGTGCTGCGGCGCGTGGCGCTGTGGCGGGGTGAGGAGAGCATCACGGCTCGATTGCCGGCGCGCGCGGACCGGCACCCTTGGGGGTACGCTCTGCGGCGCGAGCATCTGGATCTGATGCTCATCGAGCAAGCCCGCGCCGCCGGCGCCAGCGTGCTTCAGCCGGCCAAGGCGCTCGCTGTCCGCCGGCGGCCGGGCGATACGTATGGCGAGATCGAAGTGGCTCGCGAGGACGGCTCGCGGCTCACCCTGCGCGCGCCGGTGCTCATTCGAGCGCACGGCTCCTGGCACCCCGCGCCGACGGGCGAAGCATCCGGGACCCGCGAGGAGCGCCGACCTGCCGATCTGCTGGCGTTCAAAGCCAACTTCCGGGGCACCGCTCTGGAGGAAGGCCTTCTGCCGCTGTTGGCGTTTGCCGGCGGCTACGGCGGCATGGTCGTCACCGGCGACGACCTCACCACCCTCGCCTGCTGCATTCGCCGGGATCGGCTGATCGCCTGCCGGCGGCAGATCTGCGCGAGCGCCAGCGCGGGCGCGAGCATCGAGGCGCTGCTCACGCGCGAGTGCCGCGGGGTGAGAGAGGCGCTCGCGGGAGCCTGCAGGGTCGGGCCTTGGCTCGCCGCCGGGCCGATCCGCCCGGGCGTGCGCCTGGAAGACTCCGAGAGCGGCGCCTTTCGAATCGGCAATGCCGCGGGCGAAGTCCACCCGATCATCGGCGAGGGCATCAGTATGGCGCTGCAATCGGCGTGGCTGCTGTGCGAGGAGCTCACGCGGCACGCGGATGCCGTGAGATCCGACCCGAGCGGAACACTGCTTCGAAGTCAGATTCAACACCGCTATGCCTCGCGCTGGCGAGCGTATTTTTCCCGACGCATGCATCTGGCGGCCTGCTTCGCGCACACGGCCATGCGACCCGCAGCCTCGGCCGCCCTCGTCCCGCTGCTGCGGCGCGCGCCGGCGCTGCTTCGCTTAGCGGCACGCATGAGCGGCAAGACCCGCTGCGCCGTGGTCCTTCCGCCCGAACCCCGTCACGGTCTCACCGAAGGGTCTCCATCATGACGACGCTCGAACGACTGTCGCGAATCCTCGTCCAGCGCTACAAGCTCGACCCTGCCCGACTCACGCCCGATCAGCCGCTCGGCTCCCTCGGCATCGACTCCCTCGGGATGGTCGAGATGCTCTTCTTCATCGAAGAGGAATTCGCGGTGCACCTGCCCTCGGAAGGCTTCGCGTTCGGGACCCTGGAAGAGGCCGCGAAATACATCGATGCGCTCATGATCACCCAGAAGGTCGCGCAGCCGCCGGTGCACGCGCAGTCACCCCCGCCGCAGCCCGCCGCGACGGATGCCGGCGCATGAGACGCATCGCGGTCACCGGTATCGGGCTCATCTCACCGATCGGCAACAGCTGCGCTGAAGCGCTCGCCAACGCGACGGCCGGGCGGGCGGCGATCCGCCGCATGGAGTCGAGCTGGTCGGGTCGACTTGCCGCCCCGCTCGCCGCCTGCGTTTCGTTCCGGGCAGAGGAGCACTTCGCGCCGCCGCGGCTGCGGATGCTGGATCGCGTCAGTCAGCTCGCCCTGGTTGCGGCACGCAAAGCCATTGCCGATGCCCGGCTCGATCTGGCCGCCGCAGACCGCGAGCGCGGCGGCGTCTTCATCGGCACCGGCATGGGCGGTGCCCTGACGACCGACGAAGGATATCTCTCGCTTTATCGCGACGGCTGCGATCGCATGAAGCCCTTCTCGATCCTCACGGGCATGACCAACGCGCCCGCCGCCTGGATCGGGATCGAGCATGACTTGAGCGGTCCGAATCTGACTTACTCCACCGCATGCTCTTCCGCGGCGGTCGCCATCGGCGAGGCCTGGCTGCGGCTGCGCCACGGGGAGATCGACCTCGCCATCAGCGGCGGCTCGGAGGCGCCGCTGGCATATGGCGCCATGAAAGCCTGGGAGGCGCTGCATACCCTGGCGAGCGAGGACCCGAGCGACCCCTCCACCTCCTGCAAGCCTTTCTCGGCCGACCGCAGCGGCCTCGTGCTGGGCGAAGGAGCGGCCATCCTCGTGCTCGAGGACTGGAAGCGGGCGGTGGCTCGCGGCGCATTCATTCACGGTGAGATCCTCGGCTACGGACTCTCCACGGATGCGACGCACATCACCCGCCCCACGGTCGCGGGTCAGGCTGCCACCATGCGCGCGGCGCTGCGCTCAGGATCCCTCGCCCCGGAGTCCATCGACAGCATCAATGCGCACGGGACCGGAACGCAGGCCAATGACTCGGTCGAAACCGCCGCGATCAAGGAAGTCTTCGGCGAGCGCGCGTACCGCATTCCGGTGAGCGCCACCAAGGCGGTCCACGGGCATCTGCTCGGCGCGAGCGGCGCCCTCGAGCTCGCTCTGGCGCTACTCGCGCTGCAGCAGGATGTCCTCCTGCCGACCATGCACCTCAAGGTACCGGCCGCGGACTGCGATCTCGACTATGTTCCCAATTGCGCGCGCGCTGGGGCGGGAGCCCGCACCGTCATGTCGAGCTCTTTCGCCTTCGGGGGAACCAACGCGGCGTTGATCGCCTCAGCGGGCGGCGCCGAGCGGCACGCCGCAGCGGGCGAGAACCGCGCGCAGATCCCGTAGCGCCGGGAAGACCTCGTTGTTCCAGTCGGCACCCTGCTCGTCGTGGGCGCGCTGCTCGTACTCGACGATGTCCTTGTCCTCGCGGAAGATCCTCTCCGTGAACCAGACGACGAATGGCCAGGCGAGATGAAGGAGGCCGGGGACCGGCGGCTTCTTCACCGAAAGAAAGCCGAAAGTCCGGTTGGTGCGCTGCCCGGCATCGAGCGGCGTGTAACAGAGCCAGACGTCCAACACCGGATCCTGGGTTTCCTCGATGTTGCGTCCCACCCAGACCCTCAGGCTCTGCGAGGGATAATCGGTGCGGATGCGCATGTGATCGCGAAAATCCTGCCGCTTCTCGCCGCGCGTGCGCATCAGGTCGACGATCACGCGCTCGCCCATGGACTTGTTGCCCGCTGTGCGGCTGAAAGAGTATTCAACTTCCGCCCAGTGCTCGCCATGATGGCGGCCGAGACAGCTCGCGCGGATCGAGCCCATGTTCTTGCGATGCATGAACTGATGGTTCATGTCGAAGAGATTCTCGTGCATGAACGTGTAGTGGCACGCGACCTCGCGATTGAGCCGCCGGGTCTTGTAGTCGCGCCTCTGCGAGGCCCCGAGCGTACCCGGCAGGCGCGCCTCCGCCAGGGCCGGATCACCCGGGAAAACAAAGACGAGCCCATCGACCTCCCGGGCGGGATAGGCGCGAACGCCGTTCGGAACACGCTCCCGGCCGAGGTACGGCACGTCGACGCACTTGCCGCTGCAGTCGTAGGCCCAGCCGTGATAGTGGCATTTCAGGCCATCGCCCTGCACCACCCCGAGGTGCAGCGGCACCTGCCGATGCGCGCAGCGATCCTCGAGCGCGACTACCCGACCGCTTGCGCCGCGGTACAGCGCAATGGGCTCGCCCGCGAACCGGCGTCCCAGTATCCGGCCGGGCTTGAGCTCATCGGACCAGGCGAGCGGGTACCAGTAATCGGGATTGGCGGCCGTGCGCCGCAGGTCAACGCCCGCTGGCAAAGCCGCAGGCAGCGTTGCAGTCAGAAGCGAATGGTCGTCCGGCATCGGCCGCGCCCCCAATCTATCTTATCCGAAGCTCGCAAGATTACGCCGATCACGGCAGCGCGGGGAGCGAAGATGTGTGATCGATACCGCGCCGGTGCCGGCCGGCACGATCTCAGGCGCGCGCTGGCGGTACGCGCAAATCAGAGACCGGAAGGGACCGGCTCGATCAAGCGGGCATCATCCGGCGTCTGGGTCGCATAGAGCCGACGGCTGACCTGCCATGCGACCATCGTGTCGCTCGGATAAGGGACGAGCGAGGCTTTCGCCTCGACCGCACTTCCCTGTAGCCACCCTTGGTGATGCTCCTCGCGCAGTACCGCGGGCATCCTTAGCTTCTCGTTGTGGATCTGCGCCATGAGGGTGTTCGAGGGCACAGTGATGAGCGCGCAGGAGAGCACCTCGGTCCCGTCCGGCTGCTTCCTGCGATCCCATAACCCTGCGACACCGAAGAGTGGGCGCTCGGCAAGATGGACGTAGAACGGCTCCTTGCGGCCATCCTCGAACAGGTGCGGCTCGTAGAAGCCGGCCATGACCAGGATGCAGCGCTGGCGCCGTACCCAGGGCTCCTTCCAGGCGTACCAGGTCTCGAGCTTCTCCACCGTCGCGTTGATGAGCGGGAAGCTCGACTCGCCCCGAAAGGGCAGCAGCCCCCAGCGCATCATCCGGCCGGTGATCGTGCCGTGTATGCTCAGAACGACCGGCACCGGGTCCGTCGGCAGGACGCGCCAGCTCGGCTCGAAATGCCACAGGGGCTCGATCAGCCGCCAGTAGCGCTCGGCGGCGGCCTGGGATGGCGTCTGATAGCGGGCGCACATGGTTGCTCGCGATTATAGCGGCTCGCCCGCCGCGGCCGATCCGCTCGCACGGCCTCGGACTTTACCCAGCGCATTGGCGGCAGGAGACTAGCGAGGGCGTGCGCCTCGGGCGTCGGATGATGAAAGCGAGTACCACCATGCAATGCTGTCGGCCTCCTAAGAGGCTGCGCGCCCCAGGGGCCCTGATTGCCGGCCTTCTCGCCGTGAATATGGCCCGCGCGGCGTCGCCCGCAGTTGCCGATCTCGATGGCTACGTGCATCGCGCGATGGCGCAATGGCACGTGCCCGGGCTTGCGGTGGCTGTGGTCAAGGATGGGCGGGTCGTCCTCGCGCGCGGTTACGGAGTGCGCGCGCTCGGAAAGCCCGACCGCGTGGACGCCGATACACTATTCGACATCGGATCAAACACCAAGGCGTTCACTGCCGCCGCGCTCGGGACCCTCGTGGCCGCGGGCAAGCTTCGGTGGGATGATCGGGTGGTCGAGTACGTGCCCGACTTTCGTCTCCAAAGCCCGTACGTGACCGAGCAGATCACGCTCCGTGATCTGCTCTCGCATCGCAGCGGCTACTGCGATCCCTTCGCCATGTGGTACCTGTCGGACGATACCACCGCGAACGTCATCGAGAGACTGCGCTATCAGAAGCCGAGCTACGGATTTCGGGCGCACTTTTGCTACGACAACGCGATGTACCTGGTCGCGTCCACCTTCGTTCCGGCCATCACGGGCGAGAGCTGGAACAGTTACGTAGCGACGCACCTCTTGGCGCCGCTCGGGATGAGTCGCACCGTCTCGGCCGCCGCCGCCGTTGCGGCCGCTTCCGACGTCGCGCTTCCGCATGGAGAGGTCGATGGCAAGGTCGGCATCATCAAGCCCTACTGGCCGAACAACATGGATGTGTTCGCGGCGGTGGGCGGCATCAACTCGAGTGTGAACGACATGAGCCACTGGCTCATCATGCTGCTCGCGGATGGCCGTTATCGGGGTAACCAGGTGCTCGAGCCCTCGATCATCCAGGCCATGGAGACGCCGCAGGCGCTCATCCAGAGGGACTCGGATCTCGCGGGGTGGCTGCATACCCAGACGCCCGATAGCCGATTCTATGCCTATGGGCTCGGCTTCTTTCTCCAAGAGTACGCTGGGCATCAACTGGTCTGGCATGCGGGCGATATCGACGGCATGGCATCGGCACTCGCGCTCGTTCCGGACGAGCATCTGGGCGTGGTGGTGCTCTCGAACATGAACCAGAACCGCGCGCCCGAAGGCGTCGTGTTCCACGTTCTGCAGGATTACCTCGGGCTCGCCCATCGGGACGTGAGCGATGCGATGTATGCATACATTCAGAAGGACAAGGCGCGGTCCGATGCGGCAAAGAAGAAGCTCGCGGCAGCGCGGCGCTCCGACCAGCAGGCGCCGCTGCCTCTAGCGGAATACGAGGGGAGCTACTCGGATCCGTACTACGGCACGGCATCCGTACAGGAGGAGCGCGGGCATCTCGTCCTTCGCCTCGGTAATCCGATGTTCACCGGGGATCTCGAGCACTGGAACGGCGATACATTCCGTGTGCGCTGGCGATACCGCTTCTACGGTGATGCCTATATCACCTTCGATGTCGATGCGTTGGGCGAGCCCACCAAGCTCTCCCTCGCGCAGACCGCGGCGCATTACGAGCGGGCGCCGCCACTGAGTTCCACCTCGCCTGGCAAGTAAGCGGCGGAGGGCCGCGACGCTGCGCAAAGGCGTCCTGTGGGTCGTCGGCGGGCATTATGTAAAAGAACGGCGGGCTGGCATCGCGCTGCACCTGGCGCCCATCGTCCGGCGCCCATCAGCAGCGGTTCGAGTTACCGCGGACTCGACCGTCGCCGCGGCGCAAATCAGGATTTCGAGTCCGCTCGCTTTGCGGCGGCGCGGCGGCAGGAAGATCCCGCCGCTCGTCGGCGTTGACAACTTTCGGCGCCGAAGGTAAACGTATGCTCAAGACTCGCAGAAGTTAAAACTTCCGGCCAAAGATCCATCAATACGAACAGTGATAGACGCTCCGGTCGCTCCGGCGGTCAGAGCGATGCAACCCGTCCAAAACAATTCGCCGAGCATGCGACGCGAGACCATGCGTTCGGCTCGCCGTCGATGAAGGGAGACGCAATGGGATACCGCAATACGCTCCGCAGAGTCCTGCTGTCCAGCGCCCTAGTGGCCTGTGTCGCCGCTCCGGCGGTGCCGACACATACTGCCGCGCCCGCAGCATTCATCGCCAAACCTGAGCTCGTGATGGGCCCCGCGGCCACTTTATCCAACCAGGTGGCATCGAATTCGCAAGTGTTGCCGGAACTCGATTATGGGCTCTTCACGTGTCAGGTCGGGGAGGTTCCCGGCACAAACTGCTATGATCCGTACGAAATCCGTCATGCCTACGGCACCGACAAGCTGATAAATGCGGGTTGGGACGGCACCGGCAAAACCATCGTCATCATCGATGCGTTCCAGAATCCCAATATCGGGTTGCAGTTGAGCACGTTCGACACCTTCTATGGGCTGCCGGAAGCGAACTTCACCCAGATCGCGCCCCAGGGTTTGACCGCGTTCGACCCCACTAACGATGACATGGTCGGCTGGGCCGAGGAGATATCCCTCGATGTCGAGTGGGCGCACGCGATCGCGCCCGGCGCCAACATCGTGCTGGTTCTCGCGAAATCGGATCAGGATCCGGACATCTACGCGGCGACCAAGTACGCCGTGGACCATCATCTCGGTGATGTCATCTCGCAGAGCTTCGGCGAGGATGAGTCCTGCATGGACCCGAGCCTGCTCAAACAGCAACACCAGATGTTCGCGGAGGCCACGCAGAAGCACATGACGATCTTCGCCTCCGCGGGTGATGCGGGTGCCGCACAGGTCAATTGCGCGCAGACGGCCTACGTAAAGGCGGTCTCCTCACCCGCCGTCGATCCGCTGGTTACCGCGGTCGGCGGCACCTCGCTCGTCGCAGCCGACTACACGACGCTGAATCCGGGAGCGTATGAGAGCGAGAGCGTGTGGAACGAGCCGGATTACGGCTCGGGAGGGGGCGGCTTCAGCGTGCTGTACTCGGAGCCCTCTTATCAGCGCGGAGCGCTCTGGGGCGGGCACCGCGGCGTTCCGGATGTCACCTACAATGCCTCGGTCGATAATGGCGTGTTGACCTTCCTCGACATTCCCGGGGTGCCGGAGGGTTTTTATCTCTTCGGCGGCACGAGCGCCGGCTCGCCGCAGTGGTCGGCAATCACCGCGATCGCGGATGAGATAAACAGATCCGATCTGGGCTTCATCAACGAAGCGCTCTATCGCATCGCTGCCGTATGGCCGTTTTATGCGTTTTCGCTCCACGACATCCGGGTGGGTAACAACTCATTCGGCGGAGTCACCGGGTTCGCCGCAGCACCGGGATGGGATGCGGCGAGCGGCTTGGGCTCGCCACAAGCGCCCGCACTCGTTGGCCTCCTCCTCCAGTACGTACGATTCGGAGACGGCAACTCTGAAATCGGACAGGGGGCATCGATGTTCAACAACAACGGACATGGGCATATGAGGCCCCATTAGCCTTCGCATCTCGGGGGAGGAGGACTCGCAGTCCTCTTCCCCGGAGGTGCCCGGCTCCCCGCTCCCCTAAATCCCCGCACAGGGCGTCCATCGACCGGCCCGCCGCGCGCTGCGCAATTCAGCGCTCTCGCCATCGTAGTTGATGGGCTGCGCTTCCTTCAGACCCGCCGGAGACGGGCGCAGCGCATTGGTATTGATGACGGCGAAGAGGCTTCCGAAGATCTCCGTGAGCGCGCCCATGTAGACGCCGCAATGGGCACAGATGAGGAAGTCCGTGGCCCGATGGCCGAAGCGATAGCGCGCGAGCCGATCCGGCTGCGCCACGTGGAATGCCACGGTGCCCCGGGGATCGGAGGTGGTGCGGGCGCCGTGCGCGCGACAGAACGAGCACTGGCAGGCGCGGAGGGACCACTCAGGCGGCGGCAGCTCGGTGTGGTATACGTAGGTCAGCGCGCCGCAATGGCAACAGCCCTGAAACGGCATGTGGGGACTTTATCGCAATGACGGCGTCGTGGCGCCCTTGATGGAGGCCCGATCGACCGGTAAATATTACATTATGGGCTTCGAACCCATCATACATCGCAGCCGAAAGATGCGCGTGTGACCAAGATGAAGCGCGGCGTGGATCTCCCGATCAAGCTCTTTCACGGGCACGTGAGATTCTGGGTCTCCCTGGCTTTCGGCATCGCGAGTTACTTCTTCCTGCCGGCGACTCTCTCGTTCATCAGCCGCACACTCGTCAGCTGGGACGGCGGTGTCGCGCTCTTCCTGGTGATGATCTATCTGTGGATGCGCCGTCTCACCCCCGAGCAGATCCGCGCGCATTACGCCGAGGAAGACCCTTCGGGCCCCATCATCCTGGTCACCGTCGTCGCTGCGGCTCTCCTCAGCGTGCTCGCGATCGTCGAGCCTCTCGCCACCCTGCGGCACCTCGAAGAGCGGCAGCGGCTCTGGCAATTCGCGCTCGTCGTGATCACCCTCGTCGATTCGTGGCTGCTGGTGCCCGTCATGTTCACCATGCACTACGCCGATAGGTTCTACAGCGTCCCACCCCAGGATCGGCCGCTGCTCTTTCCGCGGACAGAAATGCCCGGATTCTGGGACTTCGCCTATTTCTCCTTCACCATCGCCGCGGCTTGTCAGACCGCCGACGTGTCGACCACGGAAACCTCCATCCGCCGGGTAGTCATCGTGCAGGAGATCATTTCCTTCGCATTCAACGTCGCCATAATCGGATTTGCGATCAACATCACCGCCGGCCTCATCGCCACCTGATCGACAGGGGGAACGTTGACACTCGCTCGACCGTTCTGATTGCCGCATGCACCGCCTCATCCTACGACTCGCCGCCAGCCTGCTGCTGGCCGCGACTTTCCTGACCGGCTGCGCCAAGCTCGGACTGAGCGGTAAGGCGCCCCACTCCGCCGAACTGCCCACCGCGCGGCAACTCAAAGCGATCCGCTACATGTCGCAGACGGCGGGCCCGGGTGGGCGGCGGGTCTTCGACCGCCCGGGGCAGGCCAAGTCGTGCCACGATTTCGAGATCGCCATGCGGTGGAATCGACCACCGGATGTCAGAGGTGGGCCCTTCAACCAGAAGATGGTCTATCTCACCTCGGACGTGCCGGCGGGTCTGTCCAAGGACTCCGAGGTCGTCTTTTCCGGCGTGGTCGAGCGCGGGCAAGCGCTGTCCTCGGGGGGCTCCGTCTGGGCGGTGCGATTGAAGGGTGGCAGCGAATTGCAGGCCGTCGAGACGGCGAGCTACGCGCAGAAGCAGGAAGAGGCCCAACAGAATGGCGGAAGCGTCACCATGATCCACCCCTACACCCCCGGGCGGGTGCTCTGTGCCTACGGCGTGTACCAGGGGATTACCGGCTTGTCGCTTAACCAGAA
>JBAUOO010000007.1:0-5909 GCA_049579785.1 Steroidobacteraceae bacterium | reverse complement strand
CGCAGATTGATGCCGCTGTGAGTGAGGCCGCCGGTGAGGACGTACGCCTCGAAGCCACGCTCCACCAGGATGTAGGCGGCCGCGGAGCTGCGCCGGCCGGTGTCGCAATAGACCACGTACGGCACCTTGGGATCGAGCGTATTGAGCTTCAGGCGGATGAAATAGAGCGGAATGTTGAGCGAGCCCTCGATCGCGAGGTTCTGGTGCTCGCTCGGTAGACGCACATCGAGCCAGCGGCCGCCGCGCGCGATGATCTCCCGCGCCCGCTCATAGCTCACCCATTGCAGCAGCGGCTCGTTCATGAGCTCGCGGAAATCCTGCTTGTTGAGGCGCATCAGCACCCCGTCGGCGAGCATCGTGACGGTGGCGTTGCGCTTGGCTTCCGCGATCAGCGCCTCCTCGCCGAAGGTGTCGCCGACGCCGAGCTCGGCGAGCTTGATGCCTTCCTTGTTGAGCGGCGTCTCGCGGGTCACGAGGCACCTGCCGCTCACGATGACATAGAAGAAGTCGCCCTCATCGCCCTGCTTGATGATGACATCGCCCGCCCGGTACGGCACGCGCTGCAGGCGCATGAAGATCGCCTGGATGTTGGCCGGGGGTATGCGGTGAAAGGCCTTGGTGGAAAGCAGCGTCGTCATCCAGTCATCGCTGCCGCTGCCCTCGAGCGCCTGCAGCTCCGCGACCTCGTAGGTGCCCGTCTGGTCCCACGTGATCATGACATCGAGCAGCTCGCTGTCGATCGCGAGATAGCTGACCTCATCGACCGCGCGCGCGGTGACCGTGCGTGGCACTCCCGGGTAAAGCGGGGTGCGCGCCTCGGGCGTGCCGCCACGGATCATCGCGATGGTGCGCTCGGCTTCCCTGACCTCCACCATGCCGCCCACCAGCCACACGGTGCGCCTGTCGGTGTCACCTTCCTTGAAGAGCGTGCGCCCCGCGGGCATGGTGCGCACGACAACCTTCTTGGCGAGCGCCGCGAGGTTGTCGCGCTTCAGGCCGTCGAGCGGCGCGAAGGTCTTAAGCAGTTGAACGCTGGCTTCGCGTTCTTCGGGCATCGTGAGTCCGGTCTGATCGTTGTGTCGGTCCGAAAGCGCCCCCGGCGCGATTCGTGCCGTGAGAATTATGTCCGATGGTAGCACAGGGTGTCTGGGCCACCGGGGAGCCGTTCACGTTTTGGGGCGCGGGCGGGTCACGCACCGACGGCCCGCTCACCGCCGCCAGCGGTGACCAGCGCCCAACCGGAGTCCGGCTGGAAACGGGCCCCGTACCGGCCGGCGAGCTCCTCCAGCCGCTCGACCACCGCGGCAACGCCGCGACTGCGCGCGTAGGCGAGGGGGCCGCCGCGAAAGGGGGCGAACCCGGTGCCGAAAACCACGGCGGCATCGATGAGGTCCGCATCCTCCGCGATCCGCTCACGCAGGCAAGCGGCGCATTCGTTGACGAGTACGAGGATCAGGCGATCGATCAGATCGCGCGGCGGCCGCTCCGCGGGGGCCGCGGGCTTGACCGGCTTGCCATCCTTCCAAAGATAGAACCCCGCGCCGCTTTTGCGACCGAGCTTGCCGAGACTCACGAGCTCGCGCAGACGCGTGAGATTCGGGGTGGGACGACCGAGGTCGGCGGCAATGATCTCTCCCACGTGCGCGGCGACATCGAGACCGACGACATCGGCGAGCTCGATCGGCCCCATCGGCATGCCGAAGGCCTCCGCCGCCTCGTCGATGGCGGCGATGGCCAAGCCCTGTTGAGCCGCGTACATGGCCTCGTGCAGGTAGGGCATCAACACACGGTTGACGATGAAACCGGGGGCGCTGCGGCAGGGCACCGGCAGCTTGTCGAGTTTTCGGGTGAAGGCGATCGCGGTCTGCACGACGGCGGGATCGGTGGCCGCGGAGTGAATGATCTCGACGAGCGGCATCTGTGGCACGGGATTGAAGAAGTGCAGCCCCGCCAGGCGCTCAGGTCTCGCCAGGTGCTCGGCGAGGGACTCGAGCACGATGCTCGAGGTGTTGGTGGCGAGAATCGCGCCGGGTTTCATGCGCGGCTCGAGCGCGGCGTAAAGCTCGCGCTTGGCATCCACGCTCTCGAAGATCGCCTCGATCACCACATCCGCCTGCGCCGCACCATCGCCGGCGACGTCGGCCGTCAGGCGGGCGGTGGCTGCCTCGACCTTGGCCGAATCGCGCAGACGTTTCTCAAAGAGCTCCCGGGCGCGTTGCAACGCCGGCTCGATGAGCTTGAGCTCGCGATCCTGCAGCGTCACGGTAAAGCCCCGAAGCGCCGACCAGGCGGCGATATCGCCGCCCATGACACCGGCGCCGACCACGTGCACTCGCTCGAGTGGCGCGGCGGACTTGCCGCCCAGGGCTTTCAGACGATCCTGCAGCAGGAACACGCGGATCAGGTTGCGTGCGGTCTCGGTGGTGAACAGGTGCGCGATCGAGCGCGCCTCCGCCTCGAAAGCGACCGCGCCATGGGCGCCGTAACGTGTCCAGAGGTCGATGATCGCGTAGGGAGCGGGGTAGTGCTCGCGACGGACTTTGCGCGCCACCTGCCCGGTGAGTGAGCGCTGCACGATGAAACGCACGAGCGGCCAGCTCAAGGCGCGCTCGGTAAGGCTGGGCCGATGCCGCTGGGGCGGATCGAGAATGAGCTGCCGCGCGGCCGAGCGCAGCTCGCTCTCGGGGACGAGTCGGTCCACCAGCCCCAGCCGCAAGGTCTTCTCGCCGCGAACGGGCTTGCCGGTCAGCATCATTTCCATCGCCGCCCGTACGCCGATCAGGCGCACGCTGCGCACCGTGCCACCGAATCCCGGGTGAATGCCGAGCTGTACCTCGGGAAAGCCGAGCGAGAGCCGCTCATCAGCGACGGCCACCCGGTAGCGGCAGGCGAGGGCGAGCTCGAGTCCGCCGCCCAGCGCAAACCCCTGGATGGCCGCCACGGTGGGGCAGAGCAGCGCCTCCAGCCGATCGAACACCTGCTGGCCGGCGTGGATCAGACGGTAGCCGCCCTCGGCGCTCGTGATGCCGGTGAATTCCTTGATGTCGGCGCCGGCGATGAAGTCGCTCTTCTTTGCCGAGAGCACCACCACGCCGCGGGGCGGTGGGGTCGAGATCTGATCGAGGAGTCCATCGAGCTCGCGCAGCACGTGGCTCGAGAGCACGTTGGTGGAGGTGCCGGCTTTGTCGGCGATCAGCCAGACGATGCCGTCGGCGTCGCGCTCCATCTTCCAGGTGGAGGGGGAGGGTTCGGTGTTTTTCATGCCGCGGCCGGGCGCTGCTCGGAGTGGTCCGCGCGCACGTGGAAGTCGCAAACGAGCGGACGGTGATCCGAATAGCGCACGTCCGGCACCCTGAAGTCGGTCACTTCGATCCCCTCGCTCACCAGGATGAAATCGAGCTCGATACGCGGCACGCGCGCGGGAAAGGACGGCAGGCCCGCGGAATTGGCGCTGCGCAGCCCCGCGGCGCGCATGAAGAGATAAATCTCGTGCGTGCCCCAGAAGGTATTGAAGTCACCGGCGACGATCACCGGCTTGTGCGACTTGACGATGAGGTCGTGGAGCGAGCGCAGCTGGTACTGTCGCTGGCGGAACTTGAGCGACAGGTGCACCAGGAACACACAAACATGCTCGAGCTCGAGCTCGATGATGAGCCGCTTGATGCCGGTGTCGAAGTAATGAAAGCGCCCCTCGTGTACGTGCGGCGCGGAGAGAAAGGCATTGCCCTGCTTGCGCACGATGGGCATCAGATGATTGAGCGAGCTGGCGCCGTACTTGCACTGGAAGGTCGAGTAGTGTCCGAGCTCGGCGGCGATCGATTCCGCCTGGTTCACCATTCCCGTGCGGATCGAGCCGGTGTCGACCTCGACCAGGCCGACGACATCCGGATGCTCGGCGCGGAGGAATTCGGTGATGCCCGCCAGGACCTTGCGGTTGCTGCGCAGGTACCCGGCACCCGGCAACGGTAGATGAAATGCGGGGCCGGTGCCGGTGGCGTAGCGGATGTTGTAGACGACCAGACGCAACTTGAGGCGGCCCTGCGCTCGGCGGTGAGGCTGAATGGGAGATTGTATTGCATATTCACCGGTAGCGCGGGCTCCGGGCCGGCCGCGACGTTTCGCTCGCGGCAGGGTGCGCTCCGAGACCCGCCGACGCCCGGCGGCGGCGCCCGGGGAAACGGCTTCGCGCCGCGTGGCTCTTGTGCGAAACTTGGCCCCATGTCCCAGGCCAACCCGATCCGCCTTTTCGTGACGCACGCCTGGGTGCCGGACGATGACTACCTGCGGGTCTTCGAGTACCTCGAGAGCTCGCGGACCTTCTTCTATCGGAATTTCAGCGCGCCCGACAAGCGCCCGGGCGGGGACAAGGAAGCGGCCAAGGAGGAGTTGCGCCGCCAGATCACCCCCGTCGAGGCGGTCATCGGACTCTCGAGCCTCTTCGAGGGCAACCAGGACCTCGTGACCTTCCAGCTCCTCTATGCCCAGGCGAGTCAGAAGCCGGTGGTGCTGCTGAAATCCTTCGGCTCGCAGAAGCCGGTGCCCAAGGCGCTGGCCGATCTCGCCGATGAGGTCGTCGATTGGGACGAGCGCGCGCTCGTTGATGCCATCCGCCGCCAGGCGCGCCACGAGGACACGACGCGCTGGGATACCATCGAGTTCAAGCTCGACTGATCACCGCGGCATCACTGACCCCAGCAGATCGAGGCGTTGCCCGCGGGGGTTGAAGTTTCCGCGCCCGTGGAGGTCACGGTGAGCGAGGTGCAGGCGGTGTCGTTGACCTGGGTGCCGAGCGGGGTCGCGGTGATCGAATACGACGGGGGAGGACCGGCGGCGAGCGTGGGCTGGGCGATCTGATAGTACCCGCTGCTGCCGACGGTCTGTGGCCAGGTATCGCCCGCAGAGGTGTAACCGAGCTGGGTGGAGTCGCTGGTGTAGGCGTTGTTGGTCGCGAAGTAACGCTCCTCGCGGCCGGCGAGATCAAGCAGCGCGCTGCGCGCATCCGTGCGCCGCGACTCGCGCACCTGATTCATATACATCGGTATCGCAATCGCCGTCAGGATCGCGGCGACCACCATCACGATCACGAGCTCGACCAGGGTGAAGCCGCGCTGGCGGTCGTGGCGGCGCGGACGGACGGCGGAGATTCGATGCTCGGGTGTCATGGTCGCTCTCGCTGCTTAACGTAGCTGGATCCAGGTTTCGCGGTTGCCGGTGATGTTGTTGGCAGGCTGAATCTGCGTCGGGGTGCCGGCGCCGCCGGTGGTGCTCTGGTAGATCAGATAATAGTTCGTGCCACCACTGCCGGTCGTGGTCGTGACCTCCGAGGAGCTGCCGCTGGCGTTGGTCTGCAGGCCGATCGTATGGGTGTTGCCGTTGTTGACGAAGAACCCTGTGACCGGCGTGCCGTTTTGCACGCTGAGCGCGTAGCTCCAGCCCTGATCCTCACTCGGCGAGCATATGAGCGGGGAATCGATCGCCGGCAGGATGGAGTTGAACTGGATCGCGGTGCTCACCAGGATCGGGTTGTAGATTTCCTGCTCGTACGTGGTCGTCCCGTACCCCGAGTTCACGCCCGGGAAGTTGATGTACCAGCCGTACTGGTTGTTGCTGCTCGTGGTGCTGGTGCCGGCGGTGACGGTGGCGGCGCTGCAGGTGCTGCTCCCCTGGTAGCAGACCAGGTACGGGGTCGCGATCGAAGGCATGGTGCACGATGTCCCGCAGGACACGGAAGTCACGACCTGCTGCTGCAGGTTCGAGGGTCCCAGGGTCCCCGCGGCCGACAGGCTCGCGAACTGGGTGCTGTTGAGCGCGTTCCAGCCGCTCATGTTCCAGTCCCATACCCCGTAGAAGGACTGCTGGCCGCTCGCGTAGCTGACGGCGCTCGTCTCGGTCAGCGGGAATTTCTGCCC
>JBAUOO010000006.1:0-21508 GCA_049579785.1 Steroidobacteraceae bacterium | reverse complement strand
GCTCTTGAGCGCACCCTCGATCAGCAGTCCCCGAAAGCCCGAGCAGTCGATGAAAAGATCGCCCTCGATGCGCGCCCCGCTCTCCATCAACACGGCCTCGACGAAGCCGTTCTCACCCCGGAGCCGGACATCGACGATCCTGCCTTCCGTTCTCTTCACGCCTCGCTGCTCGGCGTAGCTGCGCAGCATGCGGCCGTAGAGTGCAGCGTCGAACTGGAACGCGTACTTCAAGCCCGCCATCGGACTGCTGCCGATCTTCTCGATCCGCGCCATCCGGCAAGCCTTTGCGGCGGTCGCGTTGAGCGAGTAGGTCGCGAGATCCTCGGCGCCGCCCTCCGATGTTCGACGCAGCCAGTACTGCTGAAACGGCAGCGGACCCAGCGGCAGGCCGACCTCGCCGAAGGCGTGGAGGTAACTGTGACCTGGCCGCACCCAATCGTTGAATTGGATGGCGAGCTTGAAGGTCCCGCCGGTGGCCCGCAGCATCGCATCCTCATCGATGCCGAGAAACTGATTCACGTTGCGGATCTGCGGAATGGTGGACTCGCCGACACCGATGGTGCCGATGGCGTCCGACTCGAGAACGTGAATCTCGAGGCTCTCGCTCATGGCGCGGCTCAAGACGGCCGCGGTCATCCATCCGGCGGTGCCGCCGCCCACGATCACCACACGCCTGATCCGCAGGTCACTCACCCCGGCACCGTATCACAGCCCATCCCGAGCGACTTTGCGCCCACGAAAAAACCCCGCCGGCGGCCGCCGGCGGGGCAGAGGGGGAAGGGTCCGCTGAGGATCAGTGGAAACTGTACGAGAAGCCGATCGTGTAGAGCCGGGCGTACTCCTCCCAGGTGAGCACCTGGCGAGGGTCGGTGTTCTGGTAGGTCTGCATGCCCTGGTTGGTCAGGTTCGAGCCGGTGGCGATCAGCGTGAGACCGTTCAGCATGCCGTCGGTAATCGCATAGCTCAGCTGCGCATCCACGGTTCCTTTGGTCCCCTTGAAGACCTGCTCGATGCGGGTCGAGCTGATGCCGAACACCTCACCGAGGAAGCTCGAGCGGATATCGTCACTCACGCTCGCCTGGAAGCCGGCGAGCTGGTAGTACACGGTGAAGTTCTCGACCCATTTCGAGAGCCCCGGAACGGTGACCTGACCGGTTTGGCCCGCATACTGGACCGAGCTCAGCGTCCGATCGACGCTTCCGGTGATACCGAGCCCATTCAGCCAATGGGTGATGTCGCCGAGCGGCAGGTTGGTCGAGAACTGCTCACCCTCGATGTGACCGGCGCCGTTGTTCTGCGGGATGTTGAGGACGCCCAAGGGCGTCCCGAGCTGTGCCTGCTGCGCCGGCGTCAGGTAGCCGGACTCGTAGGGCGAGAAGTCGAAGATCGACAAAGCACTCGGATTGATGAAGTCGGTGAGCTTCAGGTAATACCCCGAGAGCTGCACGTAGCCCTCACCGCCCGAGGTACAGAGCGCCGAGGACTTCGACTGACTGCCGGCGCAGTTGTAGCCGTTCGAGGGTCCGGCGAAATAGTGCGTGGCGGCGAGATTGACATTGGTCGACATGGTCGGCAGGAGGTCGGGATTGCCGCCCGAGCCGCTGAAATACGACAGCAGCGGATTTTTGACCGGCAGGTTGGTGATATTGGTGTTGACGCCGAAGCTCGCGCTCATGTAGTCCGGGCGTGGGCGCGCCATCGTCCGCGCGACGCTGACGAGCACATCGTTGGCATCCGGCAGGGCGAACTTGAGATTCAAGCTCGGCAGGTACCGGGTGTAACTCGTGCCGCCGGATACCGACAGGAGCGTCGTGGTCGCCGCGCCGCCGATGGTCGAGCCCGGAGCCACGCGCTGGCCGTCGGAAGACTGATTCGTGTGCGCCACCTGCAGGCCGAAGTTGCCAGACAGGCCGACGTCCGGACCGAGATCCTGCTGAATGTTGAGCTGCAGGTACGGCGTCGTGTCCGTCTCGTTCATCACCCAGTCCGGCGGCACGGAAATCGAGGACAGCGCCGTCGGATACTCGACCAGAGTGCCGCTCGCGATGAGTGCGAACGGGTTGTACATCACCTCGGGTCCGACGCCCATGAAGCCGAGCGCATCGGTGGTCGGCTCGAGCGCGCTCGCCGGAATCGGCAGGCTCTGGGTGGCGCCGCCATTCAGCAGCAGCGAGGGACCGCCCCCCGGCACCAGGAAGTCCTGATTGATGACGTAGTCCTTGCGCCGATGAGCATACTCGGCGCCGAACTCGAGGCTCGAGAACGGCCCGCTCTCGAAATAGTGCGTCGCGCTCGCCTTCAGGCGGCCGATGTAGTCCTCGGTGTGCGGCTCGTTGATGAAGCCCGCCTGCACGAGGTTCGCGCCGGCGCCCCATCCCTGGGGGTCGGTCAACTCGATGTTGCTGCCGTCGAGCCCCTGCGAGGGGTACAGGTACAGCTCGCCGTTTGAACCCTCGTTGAAGTTGACGTTGGTTCCGGGGATCGTCGACTCGTTCGCCGGGCCGTCGTAGCCGTAGCCGGAATAGGCCTCGAGGAACTCATCGTCGCGCTCGGCGCGGCTGTAGGCGCCCGTGACATTCGCGGTCCAGCTGCTGCCGAGCTTCAGGTCGTTGTTCCAGATGATGTTGTAGAGGCGGGCCTGGTACTTGTTGTAGTCGTTGCGGATGACCGGATACACGTCATCGAACGTGCCGGTCTGATCGAAGCCGTTGACGGTGTCGCCCGGAATCTCGACTTCCCCGCCGCCGTAGCCGAGCGGGAACTCGGCGCCCTTCGCCTGCTGTGTCTCGTTCGAGTCCTCCTCCATGATGTCGAGCTTGCTGTTGAAGACGCTCGACGGACGGAATTGGAACGAAGCCATGTAGCCGTCTCTATCCAACATGTCCGAGATGTTGTAGTTCTTCGAGCCGCCGATGATGAGATTGCCGTTCGCATCGGTCGCGTAGCCCCAGGGCGCCTGATGCAGGATGTGGTACGGGTTGGCCTCGAGATCGACACCGAACGTGACGCCGAATGTGTGATCGAAGAACTGGTCGGTGAAGATGCCGTCGAGGTCGTGGCCGTTGGCGCTGACACCCGGTCCCGGCATCACCTGATGCGGCTCGATCGTCTGATAGTTCGCGTTGAGGGTCGCCGACGGGCCCTTCTGATCGAGCGGGTTACCGGTCATCATGTCGATGGTGCCGGCGATGCCCTGGCCGACGAGATTGGCGCTCGGTGTCAGGTGGACCTCGATCGTCTGGAACCAGCTTTGCGGGTACTGATCGAGCTCGACGTCGCGGTTGTTCGAGGTGCTGGGCTGCTCGCTGCCGTCGACCTGCGTTACGTCGAAGTCCGCGCTCAGGCCGTGGATGCTGATCTGCTGCGGACGGCCGTTGAAGTACTGCGCGCTGACGCCGGGCAGACGTCCGAGGGCGTCCGCGATGCTGGTGCCGGGCAGCTGGCCGATCTCCTGGGCGGAGACCGCCTCGACGATCGTGTCGGAATTTTTCTGGATGGCGATGGAGTTCTCGAGGCTGCTGACGAAGCCGCTGATCACCACCGGCTGCAGCAGGTTCTCGTTGGCGACCTCTTTCTTGCTTTTGTTCTTGTTGCTCTGATCGGTGGTGCCCGAGCTCGCCGCGGTGTCCGAGGTCGCCTGGGTGCCGTTGTCATTCGCGGCCTGGGCGGCATGCGAGATGGGCATCGCACCGGCCGCGCAGGCGCCGAAGATTGCCGTCGCGACCGCCATCTCGAGGATGTTGCGCTTGCGTCTGATCACTGGAACCCCCCCCGGGATTTGTAGTCAAAAAAGAGCTGTCGAATCATTTGAGGGATGCAACCTGAATGCAAGGAATCGCATACGTATTCAGGCGCGCATACGTATGCGACGCGGACCGCCGCGGCGGTGCTCTGTGTCAGAGTAGCCGTGAACGGGCGGGAACCTTTTCACAGCATGAGCGCATCTCCCTGGTGGCGCGGCGCGGTGATCTACCAGATCTACCCGCGCAGCTTCCTCGATACCAACGGCGACGGCATCGGCGACCTCGAAGGCATCGTCGAGCGGCTCGATTATGTCGCGGCCCTCGGGGTCGATGCGATCTGGGTATCGCCGTTCTTCAAGTCACCGATGGCGGATTTCGGCTACGACATCGCCGACTTCCGCGCCGTGGATCCGCTCTTCGGTGATCTCGCGGACTTCGACCGGCTCATCGCCCAGGCGCACCGGCGCGGCCTCAAAGTCATGATAGACCAGGTCTTGAGCCACACCTCCTCCGAACATCCCTGGTTCCTCGAGAGCCGCTCGAGCCGCGACAATCCCAAGGCCGACTGGTACGTCTGGGCGGACCCGGCGGACGACGGCAGCCCACCCAACAACTGGCAGTCGATCTTCGGCGGCCCGGCGTGGCGCTGGGAGCCGCGCCGCCGGCAGTACTACCTGCACAACTTCCTCGATTCGCAGCCCGATCTCAACTTTCACAACCCGGCCGTGCCGGCCGCGATGCTCGGGAATCTCGCGTTCTGGCTCGATCGGGGTGTCGACGGACTGCGGCTCGATGCGATCAACTTCTGCTATCACGATCGGCTGTTGCGCGATAATCCGCCGAAACCTGCGGCGCTGCGCAACGGTCGCGGGTTCACCGCCGATAATCCGTACGCCTACCAATACCACTGGTACAACAACACCCAGCCCGAGAATCTGGGGTTTCTGACGGAGCTGCGCCGGCTGCTCGACCGCTACCCCGGCGTCGTGGGTTTGGGCGAGATCTCCGCGGAGGATTCGCTCGCGACCATGGCGGAGTACATCGGCGACACGCGGCTGCACATGGCCTATAGCTTCGAGCTGCTGACCGAGGATTACCGGGCCGCCCACATTCGCGAGACCGTCGAGAGCGTGGAGCGGCAGATGCCGCATGGGTGGCCGTGCTGGACGATCTCCAACCACGATGTGGCTCGGGTGGTGACCCGCTGGGGCGGCGCCGGCGGCTCACCGCGGATGTCGAGCATGCTGAGCGCGATGGTGTGCTCGCTGCGCGGCTCGGTGTGCATCTATCAGGGTGAGGAGCTCGGCCTCCCGGAGGCGGGATTGCCGTTCGAGGCGCTGCGCGACCCCTACGGCATCGCTTTCTGGCCCAACTTCAAGGGGCGGGACGGCTGCCGCACGCCCATGCCCTGGCGCGACACGCCGGATGCGGGCTTCACCACCGGTACGGCGTGGCTGCCGGTCCCACCGGAGCATCTGCCGCTCGCCGTGTCGAGGCAGGAGGCCGACCCGAACTCGCCGCTCAACGCGTTCCGTCACTTTCTGCGTTGGCGCGGGCGCCGACCCGCGCTCTGTCGGGGCGACATCCGCTTCATCGAGCTGTCGGAGCCTGTGCTCGCCTTCACCCGCGCGCTGGGCTCCGAGACCCTCCTGGCCGCCTTCAATCTGTCGGGCCACCCCTGCAAAGCGGCTCTACCTGCGCTCGGAAGCATCTCTGCCCTCGTGGATCATGGCCTCAGCGCCGGCCGGCTATCCGGCCACGAGCTCGAGCTGCCCGCGCACGGCGTCTTCTTCGCCCATGTAGCGCAAGAGCAACGGCTAGGACTTGGGTGAGGCAGGCCCATGCCGTAGACTAGGGGAGCCACACGAGTACACAGTCAGAGGGGGTGGCTCAGCCCATGCGTGATAAGCCGCGCAGGCCCAACTCATTGGACATTGCGCATCTCGCGGGGGTCTCGCAATCCACCGTGTCACGCGCCTTGCGCGCGGATCCAATGGTGAGCGCCTGCACGCGCGAGCGCATTGTCGAGGTCGCCCGCCAGCTCAACTACCAGGTCGACAAGAACGCCTCGAATCTGCGCCGACGACATTCCGGGACTCTGGCGCTGTTGTTCTTCGAGGACCCGACCGCCGACGACTCGGCGATCAACCCGTTCTTCCATTCGATGCTGGGATCGATCATCCGTGCCTGCTCGAGCCACGGCTATGACCTCCTGGTCTCGTTCCAGGATCTGCTGCGCGACTGGCATGCCGATTACGAGGATAGCCACAAGGCCGACGGCATCATTCTCCTGGGGTACGGTGATTTCGTCGCTCACCGCAGCCGACTCCAGCCGCTGATCGAGCGCGGTGCGCACCTGGTCCGCTGGGGCCCGGTGGTTTCCGATCAGCCCGGCGTCTCCATCGGCTGTGACAACGCGCTGGGCGGCCGGGTGGCCGCCGAGCATCTCTTGGGCCTTGGACGGCAGCGGATTGCATTTTTGGGTGATATCGCGCCCTGTTCGCCGGAGATGCTGGCGAGATACCGCGGCTATCGTGCCGCTTTGGCGGATGCGGGTCTCGAGCCCGATCCGCGGCTGCAGGTCGGCGCGATCTCGACCGAGGCGTCCGGCTACGAGGCCATGCAGGTGTTGCTCGAGCGCAAGCTCCCATTCGATGCGGTGTTCGGCGCGAGCGATCTGATCGCCATTGGCGCCATGACCGCGCTCGCCGCAACGGGCCGCCGCGTGCCCGAGGACGTCGCGCTGGTCGGGTTCGACGGCATTCCCATGGGCGCTTTCACCCGACCGGCGCTGACGACCGTTGCCCAGGACACCAAGCGGGCCGGCGACCTGCTCGTAAAGACACTGATTCACCTGATCGGAGGCGAGCCTGCGGAATGTGTGACCCTGCCGCCGCGGCTCATCGTGCGCGGATCGAGCGGTATGACGCTGCCCGTGGGTTAGTCCCATCCGGCCGTCGCGCCGGCGCCACATGGTGGAACCCTGCCGATGCCTCACACCTATCTCTTCCAGCCAGCCCTATGGACGGGCAGCGGAACATTTTGGCGTGAGGATGGCGAACCCTTCCCGGCCGAGTCCCGCACGGAGGTGGCACACCGGACAGAGTGCTGGCTACTCTCCGGAACCCTCAAAGTGCTGGGCTCGCCCCCGGTCGAGTTCGTGAGCGCTTACTGGATCGAGCTTCCGGGACGTGACGGCACGACACTCAAGTGGAGCTCGGAGAGCGCGACCCTGGGCAAGCTTCATGGCACGTTCTGCGCCATCGGCAGCTCCATCCTCTCGGTGTATCGCTGCGAGTCCTCGGGCTACCACGGTGCCGAGCATCATCGGCGCATCGATGACGACAGCTACCAGTCGGCCGGAGTGCTGCTGCTCGAGGATCGCCGCCTGTCGTCCTGGCAACTCCTGCTCAGGCGCAGCTCTGTTGGTTGACGCCGAAAGCAAGTGACAAAGCGACCGTTTCCTGGGGTGCCTCCGCTGGCGTTGGCGGATCTCAGAGGGCCGCTCCCCTCTGAGACCCGCCAGCGCAAGAACGACGTGTCCCAGGAAACGGTCGTGAGGTCGAATGCGGTGACAGGGCCGCGCTCGCGCAAAGCGGCAGGAAGCCGCCTTTACTCGGCGCATACATGCGCCTCGGCCCTGGGGGCCCGCCCTGCCGGGCGTTCAAAATTGCTCCAGGCAATTTTGTGCGCCAATCAATGTAGGGTGGTCGGCAGGTAGTGATCGATGAGCAGCGCCGCAAACAGCCACATGAGGTAGGTCACGGAGTACCGGAACACCCGCATCGGCAGCTCCTGCCGGGCGGTGAGCTTCAGCGCGAGCGCATAGTAGAGAAAGCGTGCGTTGAGCACCAGAGCCGCGCCGAGGTAGATCAGTCCGCTCATCCCGGTGAGGAACGGCATCAGGGTCACGAGCACGAGCAACACGGTATAGAGCAGCACCTGCAACCGGGTGTGCTCCACGCCGTGCGTGACCGGCAGCATCGGGATGCCGGCGCGCGCGTACTCGTCCTTGCGGGCGATCGCCAGCGCCCAAAAATGCGGTGGCGTCCACACGAAGATGATGAGAAAGAGCAGCAGCGCGTTGGGGTCGATGGTGTTGGTGACGGCGGCCCATCCGAGAATGGGCGGCGCCGCGCCGGCCGCCCCGCCGATCACGATGTTCTGCGAGGTGGCATGTTTCAGCCACACCGTGTAGATCACGGCATAACCGATCAGCGACGCGAAGGTCAGCACCGCCGTCAGCAGGTTGACGAGAAACGAGAGCAGGCTCATCGCGATGAGGCCGAGCACCGCGGCGAAGATGAGCGCGCCGCGCTCGGTCAGTTGGCGCGTCGGCAGCGGGCGCGACTGAGTGCGCGCCATCTGCTCATCGAAGCGCCGATCGAGCACGTGATTGATGGTCGCGGCGCAGGCGGCGGCGAGCGCGATGCCGAGCGTGCCCCAGAGGATTGCCCTGAGGGGCGGCCAACCCGGACTCGCGAGCAGCGTGCCGACGATCGCCGTGAAAGTGATGAGCGCCACCACCCGCGGCTTCGTCAGCTCGTAATAACGTCGCCACACCGCCGGAGCCAGTGTCGCGTACTCTGAGGTGGTTGCCATCGCGTGCCTCGGTTCCGTCAGGCGGCACGCACGGCGCGCAGCGCGTGCAGCTCGGCCGTCAGTGCGAGGATGGCCATGAGAAGCAACGCCGCTCCGGCGGTGTGGGCGGTGGTCAGCCAGAGCGGAAACGTCGTCAACACCATGGATATTCCGATCGCCAGCTGCAGGCCCAGCGCGGCCAGCACCAGGTAGGCGCGCGCTCGCGCGGCGGCGAGAGAGCGGCGGCTGATGACGAAGGCCGTGGTCGCGAGAAACGTCACTGTCACCGCGAGCGCGCCCAACCTATGGGACAGATGGATCGCCACACGCGCGGGGTTCGAGAGAATGCCACCGTCATAATCGACCCAGAGACCTCGCCAGAGCACGAACGCATGGCGGAAATCCGCATGCGGCCACCAGGCGCCCTGACATGTCGGAAAGTCCGGACAGGCGAACGCGGCATAGTTGGCGCTGGTCCAGCCGCCGAGGAGGAACTGCGCGCCGAGCACGACGACACTGAGGACCGCGAGCGAGTAGCCGATCCGCGCCGTCGAGGCGGCGGCAGGCCATGCGGTGGGCGCGTGCGCCGGCGCGTTGCGCAGGGCAGCGCCTCGTCGGGAGGGTGGCTGCAATCTGAGCCACGCCCACCACAGCAGCGCGAGCGTGGTCATGCCGAAGATGAGATGCGCGGTCACAATGAGCGGCTTCAACAGCCATGTTACGGTCAGCATGCCGAGCAGGGCCTGCACGATCACCGTGAGGAAAAGCAGCACCCCGAATCCCGCGCCCACTACCTTGGGCTTGCGCGCGGCAATCGCGAGCGCCGCGATCACGATGATCACGCAGCCAAGCGTGCCCGCGGCATAGCGGTGGATCATCTCGTGCCACGCTTTACCGGCGTGAAGGGGCCTGCCCGGGAACTCGGCCTGGCTCGTCGGGCTGTCCTGCGCGCCGACCGGACTGAGGTGGCCGTAGCATCCCGGCCAGTCCGGGCAGCCGAGTCCGGCGTCGGTGAGGCGCACGTAGGCGCCGAGCACGACGACCCCGAAGCACAGCAGCACTGCGAACAGCGCGAGGCCGCGCAGCCAGCGGTCGAGGGACATCTGCGACAAGAAATCTCCTAAAGCCAGGCTCAGCCGATATCGGAAAGCTCGAGCAGTTTCCGCAGGTCGATGAGCAGGCCGCGCGGATTGCGGCGGACATCGTAGCGCATCATCAGATTGCCGAGCGGGTCGACGATGTAAAGGCTGTGGGCGCGATCCTGCGGCGGGAAATCGCCGAGCAGCTTCTCGCCCGGCGCGCCGGTCGCATCGAGCACAATGATTCCGGCGTGCTCGCGTGCCAGGAATGTTCTATCACAGCAATTTCCCGTCACGAGGAAGACGCGCGCAACCCGCGTCATGTCCGTGCCGAGCGCGAGGCGCGTCTGGCGCATCACGTAAAGAGTCCGCCGGCAGGCCGCGTCGCAACTGCCGTCACCGATATAGGCGAGCGTCCAGGTGCTGCGGAACAGCGCCGGCTCGGAAGGCGAGAGTTCCCCGGGTCTCAGGGGGGCTAGCGCAATACGCGGCAGACTCACATTGGCGAGCGGCCGCGGCGGGCTGATGAGCTCGCCGTGGTTGACGTGGCCGGCGGGCCGCCATCCGGTCCCGTAGTAAAGCCAGAAGGAGGCAAGGAGCGGAATGAAGAAAAGCGCGGCGAGGCCGGCGAGCGTCCGCAGATTCCGGGCACGGAGCTGCGGCACGCCGGTGTTGCGAGGGGTTCGCGAGCGGGAATTCACCGGGAAAGCCCGTCGGGCGGGCTCTTGCCCTGGGATTTCGAGCTCAGCACCAGCCACATCACGACGGCCGCGATCGCGAAGCACCACCACTCGAAGGCATAAGCGAAATTCTGCATCGCCGGGATGCCCGGCAGGCGCCAGTCACGCACGTAGCCGTAAGGAGCGCGAGGATCGAGCAGGATGATGTGCGGCTCGAGCGGTTGCCCGAGCGCACTGCTCAGCTGCGCCAGCGTCGGAAAACTGGTCACCCTGGGCCAGGGACCGTTCGCGGGCGGCGGCGCCCGCCCGAATGCGAGGCCTGCGGCCGGGAGCTCGCCGACGCGTCCGGTGACCGTCACCGTGCCCGTGATCTTCAGGGCGGTATCGGGCAGGTTGCTACGGCTGCCGAGAAAGGGAACCCAACCGCGGTCGACCAGCACCACCTTGCCTCCGGGCCTCTCGAGCGGCGTCAACACCTGATAGCCGTCGAGATCGCGATAACTCATGTTGTCGATCAGGAACTGGTGCGCCGCATCGTAAGTGCCCGTGAGACTCACCCGCTGATAGTCGGGCACCTGGGCGAGCGAGCTCGCGCCGAGCGTAAGCACCTCGCGGGCCCCGCGCTCGAAGCGCGCATGCTCCGCCGCCCGCGCCGTCCCGCGCCGCCATTGCCAGTGGCCGAGCGCGACGAACACCACGCACAGCGCCGCCATGAGGATGGTGAACGCCGGGGAGGGTGAGAAGCGACGGCCGCCGAAGCTCAGGTGCATGGGTACGGAGGTTGCTTTGGCGGTACACTGGAGGCCGACATGCCCGTGATCCTCGAAGTCGTGGTACTCATTGCGCTCGCCGCCATCGTGGTGAGCCTGGGCTCGGCGCTGTACCACCTCTCCCGCGGCACCCAACAGGACTCGGCGAAGCTGGTGCGCGCGCTCACGATCCGGATCGCGCTATCGCTCGCGCTCTTTGCGCTCATCATGATCGCGTGGTACGCGGGACTGATCACCCCGCACGGCGTGGTTCCCCCGGCCCCACAGCGGTAGCCCGGGCGTCACTGGCGCCGATTTGCCGGCCGGCTACAGCCAGTAGACGAAGATAAAAAGACCCAGCCACACCACGTCGACGAAGTGCCAGTACCAGGAGACCGCCTCGAACGCGAAGTGCTGCCGTGGCGTGAAATGCCCGCGCAGCACCCGCAGCCAGACCACCACCAGCATGATGGCGCCGATGGTCACGTGCAGGCCGTGAAAGCCGGTGAGCATGAAGAACGTCGAGCCGTAGATGCCCGTCGTGAGCCGCAGGTTCATCTTGGTGTAGGCCTCGAAATATTCATGGGCCTGCAGCGAGACGAAGGTGAACCCGAGAATGAAGGTGAGTGCGAGGAAGATCTTCAGGCGCGTGCGATTGCCGGCGCGCAGCGCATGATGCGCGATGGTGACGGTGAGGCCGCTGGTCAGCAGGACGAGGGTGTTGATCGCCGCGATGCCGTAGGCGCTCATCGCCTCGAAGTTCTGGCCGCCCACTTGACCCGGGCCGTTGGTCGGCCAGGCGGCGGCGTATCGAGGCCAGAGGATCAGGTTGGTGAGCGCGCGGGTGCCGGCGCCGCCCAGCCACGGCACCGCGAGGATGCGCGCGTAGAACAGCGCGCCGAAGAAGGCGCCGAAGAACATCACCTCCGAGAAGATGAACCACATCATTCCCATGCGGAACGAGCGATCCACCTGGGTGTTGTAGACACCGTGCTGGTTCTCGCCGATCACGGTATGGAACCAGCCGCCGAACATGAAGAACAGCAGCAGCGGTCCGGGCAGCAGCGTCCAGGGGCCCGCCCAGTTGTCGAGGTAGGCGATTGCGCCCCACATGAGGGCGAACAGCGCGACAGCCGCGACTATGGGCCAGGGGCTACCGTGCGGAACATAGTAGTGCTGGCTGTCGGGGGCATGTGCGTTGGATGTCATGTGGTGACCTTCGTGACGACTGCTCAAGTGGGCTTTCCGCTCACCGGGTGGCGCGGATCAGCATCAGGGCGATGAAGCCGAAGTAGAAGAAGAGCACGACCCCCGTCACCACGAGCGTGGTGCGCCGGACGCGCTTGCGCCGCGCGGGATCCTCCCGCATCGGCAACGGCTGCTCCGCGGACATCATGGCGTTCTCCGGCGCCACTCAGTGCTCCGCGCCGCGGGCGACCAGCGCATCCGAGGGCGGCACCGTCCAGGAGTGGAAGGGCGGTGGGGAGGGCAGCTCCCACTCGAGGCCGTGGGCGCCGTCCCAGGCCCTGTTGCCCTCGACCGGCTTGCCGGCGCGCACGCACTGCCACACGATGTACGGCAGCAGCAGCTGCGACAGGCCGAAGGCGAAGCCACCGATCGAGGACACCATGTTCCAGTCGGTGAACTGCACCGCATAGTCCGGAATGCGCCGCGGCATGCCGGCGAGTCCGAGGAAATGCTGCGGGAAGAACAGCACGTTGACGAAGATCGTCGACAGCCAGAAGTGCCACTTGGCGAGCGTCATGTCGTACATCCGGCCGCTCCACTTGGGCAGCCAGTAGTACACCGCGCCCATGATGCCGAACGCCGCGCCCGTCACCAGCACGTAGTGAAAGTGCGCGACCACGAAGTAGGTGCCGTGATACTGGTAGTCGGCCGGCACCAGCGCCAGCATCAGTCCCGAGAAGCCCCCGATCGAGAACAGGAACAGGAACGCCACCGCGAACAGCATCGGCGGCTCGAAGGTCAGCGACCCTTTCCACATGGTCGCCACCCAGTTGAACACCTTCACGCCCGTCGGCACCGCGATCAGCATGGTGGAGAACATGAAGAACAGCTGCGCCGTCACCGGCAATCCCACGGTGAACATGTGGTGCGCCCACACGATGAACGACAGGAACGCGATCGAGGCGGTCGCGTACACCATCGCCTCGTAGCCAAAGAGCGGCTTCCTCGAGAAGGTGGGAATGATCTCCGAGATCACGCCGAAGGCCGGCAGGATCATGATGTAGACCTCGGGATGTCCGAAGAACCAGAAGATGTGCTGGAACATCACCGGATCGCCGCCGCCGGCGGCGTTGAAGAAGCTGGTACCGAAGAAATGATCGGTGAGCATCATGGTGACGGCGCCCGCCAGCACCGGCATCACCGCGATCAGCAGGAACGCGGTGATGAGCCAGGTCCACACGAACAGCGGCATCCGCAGCAGCGTCATCCCCGGCGCGCGCAGGTTCATGATGGTGACGATGACGTTGATCGCGCCCAAGATCGAGGAGATGCCCATCAGGTGGATGGCGAAGATGAGCATCGGGAAGGAGGAGCCGAACTGCAGTGTGAGCGGCGGATACATCGTCCAGCCGCCCGCCGGCGCGCTGCCCGGGACGAAGAGCGTGCCGATGAGCAGCGTGAAGGCGAAGGGCAGGATCCAGAAGCTCAGGTTGTTCAGGCGCGGCAGGGCCATGTCGGGCGCCCCGATCTGCAGCGGGATCATCCAGTTGGCGAGTCCCACCCAGCCCGGCATGATCGCGCCGAAGATCATGATGAGCCCGTGCAGGGTCGTCAGGGAGTTGAACATCCCCGGGTCGACCAGCTGCATTCCCGGCTTGAACAGCTCCGCGCGGATCACCATCGCGGCCGAGCCGCCGATGAAGAACATCACGCACGCGAGGATGAGGTACATCGTGCCGATGTCCTTGTGGTTGGTCGCGAACACCCAGCGGCGCCAGCCGTGCGGTTTGTGCTCGTGATCGGCGTGTACGGTCGTCTCAACGTGCGGTTCGGCCATGTGATGACCTCTTAAAAGGGTGCTGAACGGGCTCGATCGAAAGTCGTGCGATTCTCTGTCTCAACCGGTCGGGTCGGCGGTCTGCGCCGATAGATCCACTCCCTGCTTCTGCAGCGCCTGCTGCTGCTTCAGCCAGGCGGCGAAATCCGCCGGCGAGACCGCGCGAACCACCACCGGCATGTAGGCGTGGTCGCGGCCACAGAGCTCGGTGCACTGGCCGCGGTAGACGCCAGGCTTGTTGGGATCGACGGTGAAGGACACCGCATTGATGTAGCCCGGGATGGCGTCCCTCTTGACGCCGAAATCGGGCAACCACCAGGAGTGGATCACGTCCACCGAAGTGACCAGCAGGCGAATCTTGGTGCCGGTCGGTACCACCAGCGGATGATCCACGTTGAGCAGGTAGTGCGGGACGGTATCCGGGTTGATGCCGGAATCGAGCTCCCGGGCCACATCGCTGCGGTAGTCGAGCTTGGAGACGAAGCTCACGCCGGAGCCGACGTAGTCGTATTGCCAGCCCCACTGGAAGCCGGTGACCCGGATATCGAGCTTCGCGTGGGCGTTGTTATTGATGCGCACCAGGACGTTCGCCGCCGGGACCGCCATGGCGACGAGGATGAGCACCGGGATCGTGGTCCAGACGATCTCGACCCGGGTGTTGTGCACCAGGGTCACATCGGCCACCGCGCCTCGCGAGCGGCGGTGGAAGATGAGCGACCAGATCATCACGCCGAAGACCACGACGGCAATGCCGACGCAGACCCAGAAGGCCATCATGTGCAGGCCGTAGATCTTGGCGCTGACGTCCGTGACGCCACGCGGCATGTTGATGAGGCTCCAGCCCGATTGCGCGCGCGCGGCCGGTGCGCTGGCCGCCGCGGCAAGCAGGGCCAGCGTCCCGCCGAGGATCCCGAGTCTTGCGCGATTCATCGTGCTCATGCCTTTCCCGCGCGACTGCCCCCCGGGGCCCCTCGCGCGATACCTTAATCGAACCAGAGCCTGCTCCGCCTACTGGGACCCTGCTTAGAGCCTAGGGGCCAGAGAGGGCGACTCATTGACGCGGCCGACGAGACGTTGCAGCCGAAGCGCAAGTCCGCACCGCTCTTCCTCCGTGAGAAACGTCCCCAGCTCGCACTGCTGGCCGTGCGACTCGATGGTCAGCCGGCTCGGGTGCAGTCGCGAGACAGGGCGGCGAAGTTTAACCTGAGCCCAGTGCCGCTGGAACACGGTCCGCCGACAATGGGTGCGATCGAGCAATTCCACGCTGACGTCGGCATCCGTGAGGGTGATGATCTGCGCCTGGTTGCGCCGGGCGAGACTCGCATGCAGGGCCCACCCGAGGAGAATCATCTCCAGCCCGGAGAAGGGCAGGATGGGCCACATCCCCCTGAGCGCGAGCAGGCCCGCGACGGTGAAGCTCAATGCGCATATTCCACCGAAGAACAGCACCGCCCCCCGCAGGCTGAGCGAGCAGTTCGGACAGATGATGATGCGCACCGGCATCCGAAGTTGATGGTAAAGGGCTACCGGGGAGGGTTCAAGCACACAGCTTGCCCGCGGCTTCGCTCAGGTCCGGGAGCTCGCGCCCGCGCTCGAGGCGCGGGATATGCGCGAGGGGCGGGGCGCCGAGGCCCGAGGACAGGGTGGCCAGGTTCTCCGCGGCGCGCTCGAAACCCGGGTCGATGGCGTTGGCGAGCCAGCCGGCGAAGGCCGCCTGGCGGGCGGCCATGGATTCGCGGGTGAGGAGCGCATGATTGAGGCAGCCGAGGCGCAGGCCGACGACGAGCAGCACCGGCAGGCCGAGTGCGCCGGCGAGGTCGGCCATGGCGGCACGATTGCCGATCGGGGCGAGCCAGCCGCCGGCGCCTTCGACGATGACGCAGTCGGCGGCGCTCGCGAGCGCCTCGAAGCGCCGGCGCAGGAGCGCGAGGTCGATCACGGTCCCGCTGTCCTTCGCGGCGATGTGGGGCGAGATGGGCGGCAGAAAGCAGTAGGGGTTCACGGCCTCGTAGGGGGCGGGCACATTGGCGGCGGCCATGAGCGCGAGAGCGTCCGAGTTTCGGGGACCTTCGGGGGTTGGGTCGGAGCCGGAGGCGATCGGCTTCATGACCGCAATCCGCAGACCGCGTGCGACCAGCGCACGCGTGAGGGCGGTGGCGACGATGGTTTTGCCGACTCCGGTGTCGGTCCCGGTGACGAAGAAGCCTTTCGGTGTCATCGTTTCCTGCGGTGGATTTCGTCGGGGGAGATGTGCACTTCGGGGGCCGGCGGTGCCGTGCCACTGGCCGTGCCTGATCCCCAGGCCGCGCCGTAGATGACCTCGTACGTCGCGGGGAGCCTGCCGTCCTTGCGGAAAGACTCGTACGCGCTCAAGACACGCTGCAGCCGGGTGCGCCCGAGGAGGGCGCGGGGGCGGCCGGCGGTGGCATTGCGGGCGCCGAGGGATTTCAGGTCGCGCATGAGGGATATGCCGTCGCCATAGGTGAGCTGCGTCTGATCGACATCCAACACGGGCTCCTTGAGACCGGCGTGCAACAGGGCATCGCCGACATCACGCACGTCGAGGAAGCGGTTGACATGGGTGTAGGAGTCCGCTTCCGCCCAGGCGCTGCGGAGCTCTCTCAGGGTGTCAGGGCCGAAAGTGCTGAAGGCGAAAAATCCGTGGGGCTTGAGCACGCGGCGCACTTCGGCCAAGACCTCATCGAGCGGGTCGCACCACTGCAGCATCAGGTTGCTGAAGACGATGTCGATGCTGGCGCTTCGCAGCGGCAGCCGCGCGGCGTCGGCGCACACGCGCTCGAAACGGCGAAAGACCCGTTGATGGCGGGCCGCCTCGCGCAACATGCCGGGTGCGAGATCGAGGGCAATGACCCGGGAGCGGCGGTAGCGGCGTTTGAGCGCGGCGCTGACGCGGCCGGTGCCGGCGCCGAGATCGAGCAGCGCCCGCGGGCTGAAATCGAAGGGCTCCAGGCGACTTAGAAGCTCCTCCGCCACCCGTGACTGCAGCACGGCCGCAGCCTCGTAGCTGCCGCTGGCGCGATCGAAGGCCGCGCGTGCCCTTTGCCTGTCGAGTTGGAAAATGTCGGACCCGTGCGTGCTCATTGCGGGCACGGCAGCAGAAAGTCGGCGAGCAGTGTCGTGAGCTCGGCCAGATGCGAGAGGAACGGAGCGTGGGCGGCGCGGCGGATCTCGACGTACCGGGCGCTGGGGAGGGCGTTGGCGAGCGCTTGCGATGCGGCCGGCGGGGTCACGCGGTCATACTGACCCGCGACGACGAGACTCGGAAGGGGGATACGGCCGAGCAGCGGGCGAAGATCGGTATGGCGCAGCAGCTCGAGGTCGCGCGCCAGGGCGGCCAGATTCGGGCCGGGAACCTCGCAACCGTGGGCAAAGAGAGCCGTGCGAAGCTGCGCCAGAGCCACGGCGCCATCGGCGCTGCCGCGGACCTGCAGCTCGAGAAAGTCGCTCACCATGCGGCGGTAATCGGTGCGCAGTGCGAGCGCCTGCTGGTCCAGCCGCTCGGGCGCGGTGCCGTGCGGCCAGTCGGGTCCGGCGCCGAACCGCGGCGTGGCGGCAAGCAACACCAGACGCTCCGGGCCGGCGGCAGCGCTGGCGCTCTCGGTGGGCGCCCGCCGCTGGTCGACGGCGAGACGCAAGGCGATCTGAGCGCCGAGCGACCAGCCAAGAAGCGAATAGCGCCGCGAGATCACCGAAACGGTTTCGGCCACTTGCGCGGCCTGCGCCTCGAGCGAGGAGCGCCGGGGCAGCCACTCGCTGCGACCGTGACCGGGCAGATCGACGGCCACGATTCGGAAGCGGTCGCAGAGCGCGGCGGCGAGCCTGTCCCAGATGCGCAGGTTGAGTCCCCAGCCGTGCAGCAGCACGAGTGTCGGGCCGCTGCCGCGGACCTCCGTGTAAAGAGGGCTCACGCGGGGACGCACACGCGGCCGAGGGTCTCGATGAGGGCATCCACCTGATCCTCGCGGTGTCCGGCCGTGAGCGTGACGCGCAGCCGCTCCTCACCGGCGGGCACCGTGGGTGAGCGGATGGCGACGACCCAGAAGCCGGCCGCGAGCAGCGCCTGCTGGGCATCGAGCGCGGCGCGCGCGCTGCCGAGCCGGATCGGCTGGATCGGGGTGGCGGAGTCGGCGAGCGGGATGGCGAGCGCTCGAGCCGCCGCTCGAAAGCGCGCCGTAAGGGCGAGCACGCGCTCCCGCCGCCAGCTCTCCTCCTGCGCGATCCGCAGCGCCGCGCGCGTTGCGGCGGCGACCGGCTGCGGCAGGGCTGTGGTGTAGAGGTAGGTGCGCGCGCGCTGCAGCAGCAGCTCGATCAACGCCTCGGAGCCGGCCACGAAGGCGCCGAAGGAGCCGAAGGCTTTGCCGAGGGTGCCGATGAGCACGGGGACCTCCTCAGCGCTAAGGCCCGCGAGCTCCACGGCGCCGCGCCCGTTGGCGCCGAGCACGCCGATTCCATGCGCGTCATCGACGATCAGCCACGCAGCGTGCGCGCGAGCGGCATCGGCTAACTCCGCGAGCGGGGCGATGTCCCCATCCATGCTGAAGACGCCGTCAGTCGCCAACACCGCGGTCGGGGGCATGCTTTCGGCGAGCAGTCGGCGTGCGGCGCCGCCATCGCCGTGCCGGTAGCGGCGAAAACGCGCTCCCGAGAGGAGTGCGGCATCGATGAGCGAGGCATGGCTCAGGCGATCGAGCAGTACCGACTCGCCGCGATTCGCGAGCGCGGTGACGGCACCGAGGTTGGCCATGTAACCGGTGGAGAAGAGGAGCGCCCGCTGCCGGCCGGTGAAGGCGGCCAGCTCCTCCTCGAGCGCGGCGTGCTCGTGCCCATGCCCGCTGATGAGGTGCGAGGCGCCGCTGCCCGAGCCGCAGCGTGCGGCGGCGTCCGCCATGGCGGCGGCCAAGGCCGGATGGGTCGCGAGTCCGAGGTAGTCGTTGCTGCTGAAGTCGATGAGCCGGCGGCCGTCGACGATCACCTCCGCGCGGCTGCCCTTCTCGGCCTCTGCCGCTACCGTGACGCGGCGGCGCCGCAGATGCCGCCGCTCGATCTGCTCGAGCGCCGGCTCAAGCGGCTGTCTCTTCATGCACGGGGTGCGCGGACGCGGTGGCGGCAGGCGGTTCCGGTTTGAGCCCCAGCCGCGCGAGGAGATTGCGATCCCTCTCGACATCGGGATTGCCCGTGGTGAGAAGCTTCTCGCCGTAGAAGATGGAGTTGGCGCCGGCGAGGAAGCAGAGCGCCTGCAGCTCATCGCTCATCCCCTGCCGGCCGGCCGAGAGACGCACGTGCGCGCGCGGCATCATCAGCCGGGCGGCGGCACACGTGCGCACGAAATCGAGCGGGTCGATCGGCGCGGTGCCATGAAGCGGCGTGCCGGGGACCTGCACGAGCTGGTTGATGGGGACGCTCTCCGGGTGCTGCGGCAGGTTGGCGAGCGTCATGAGGAGCTTCGCTCGGTCCTGCACCGACTCCCCGAGCCCGAGAATGCCACCGCAGCAGACTTTGAGCTGCGCCGCGCGCACCGCCTCGAGCGTGTCCAGCCGGTCCTGGTAGGTGCGGGTGCTGATGATCTCGCCGTAGAACTCCGCCGAGGTGTCGAGATTGTGGTTGTAGTAGTCGAGGCCGGCGCTCTTGAGGTCGCGCGCCTGCTGCGGGGTCAGCATCCCGAGCGTCGCGCAGGTCTCGAGGCCGAGCGCGCTGACCTCGCGAATCATTCTCGCGATGACCTCGAGGTCCTTCGCCTTCGGCGAGCGATAGGCCGCCCCCATGCAGAAGCGCGTCGCGCCCGCCTGCTGCGCGCGCAGCGCATGCTGGCGCACCGTCTCCACCTCCAACAGCTCCTCGCGCTCGAGACCGGTCTCGTAGCGCACACTCTGCGGACAGTAGGCGCAGTCCTCCGGGCAGGCGCCGGTCTTGATGGAAAGGAGCGTGCTCATCTGCACCGTGTTGGGCTCGTGGTGCTGCCGGTGCACTCGCTGGGCGTGATAGAGCAGATCGAGGAGCGGCATCGCGAGCAGGCTCGCGACCTCCGCCAGCGTCCAGTCGTGGCGAACGGCGCCTAAAGCGGTCGGGGTCATGCGCGCCTCGGATGGCAATGGCGGCCGGAATGTTCGCGGGCGCGGCGCTGAATGTCAACGCAAAAGCCCGCTTCGCATTCACATTTGGTCACTTTTTGATCACCGGCGCAGCAGGTGCACGGCGAGCGCGGTGGCCACCGCGAGGGCGCCCACCACACTGACGAACACGGCGGCGGCGGCACAGTCCTTGACGATCCGAATCTTCGGGTGGACCTCGGGAGAGAGGTGATCGGCCAGCGTCTCGATGGCGGTATTGAGCAGCTCCGCAGCGAGGACGCCGGCGCTCGCCAGCATGACCGCCGCCCACCAGAGCGGGTCCGGGCGTAGCACCGCGAGCGCCGCCACGACCAGCACGAAAAGGAGCATTTCCAGGCGCACGCTGCGCTCGGTGCGCCGTGCGTGCAGCAAGCCCGCCAGGGCGAAGCCGAACCGATGCAGCAGGTTCTGATTCTTGTGGGTGCTCAACGTGAGTAAATGTACTGCAGCAGCACGCCGATGAAGATCGCCATGCCGACGTAGTTGTTGTTGAGGAAGGCGCGCAGGCAGGCGGCGGGGTCGCGCGCGCGGATCAGCCACTGCTGGTAAAGAAAGAGCACCGCCGCGACCGCGAGGCCGCCGTAGTACCAGCGGCCGAACGCCATGTCGCGGCCGGCGAGCACCAGCGCGAGCAGCATCATCGCCTGCAGCACCCCGATCAGCAGCCGATCCATGTCGGCGAAGAGGATGGCGCTCGACTTGACGCCGATCTGCAGGTCATCTTCCCGATCGACCATGGCGTAGAGGGTGTCGTATACCGCCGCCCAGATCACCGCCGCGATGTAGAGCACCCAGGCGACGCGCGGCAGCGAGTCGCGCTGCGCGGCGAAAGCCATCGGCACGCTCCAGCCGCCGAAGGAGATGCCGAGATAGAGCTGCGGCAGCGGGAAGAAACGCTTGACGAAGGGGTAAGAGACGGTGAGCGCGGCGCCAATGATGGCGAGCTTCACCGTGAAGGGATTGAGTCGGGTGACCAGCCACAGCGCCGCTGCGCCCAGCATCAGGAAGAGCGTCAGCGCTTCGAGCGGCGAGACGCGGCGAGCGGCGAGCGGGCGCTCGCGCGTGCGCTTCACGTGCGGATCGATGTCACGATCGGCGAAGTCATTGATGATGCAGCCGGCCGCGCGCATGACGATGACGCCGAGGGTGAAAACGAGCAACACCTTCTGATCCGGCCGGCCGGCGCCGGCGACCCAGAGCCCCCATAGCGCGGGCCAGAGCAGGAGCCAGGTGCCGATCGGACGGTCGAAGCGCGCGAGCCGCGCATACTCCTCCAGGCGCCGCGCCAGGCGGTGATGGAGAGGCGCCTCCTTCGGCCTGCTCGAGAGGTCGAGATCGACGGTGTTTGTGGCTGTGGCGCTAATCATGTACCTGCATTCACATTCAGTCCCAAAGGCTCATCAGGGGTGCCGTCCCTGGCGGACATGCACCGTTTCCTGGTGCCTTTCCAGCTCGCGCTTGAGGGTCTCAGAGCCCACGCCTCCTGCGTGGGCGCTCGTCGGGTAAGCGCTCCGCGCTTACCC
>JBAUOO010000005.1:0-10201 GCA_049579785.1 Steroidobacteraceae bacterium | reverse complement strand
GCGCCAATTCGCGCTGGGGCCGGCGGCGGCCTCGCTCGTCGGGGAGGCGCATGCGCAGGAGCAGAGCCGGAATTTCGGCATCGCGGCGCAGACTCTGGAGCGGGCGCTCGGCATCGAGCCGCACAATCCGCTGGTGTGGATCGAGCTCGGGCGGGAGAACATTCTCGCGGGCAATCCGGCGCAGGCTTATGGAATGGGGCGCAAGGCGCTCTATCTCGCGAGCGGAGATGCGCATGCGCAGGCCTCGGCGTGGGAACTGATCGCGGCATCGCTGCGCGCGCAGGGACGCAACGACGAGGCCTACGTGGCGGAGGAGAAGGCGGTCGGTCTCTCGCCGCAGTGAACTCGCTTGCCGAGATCTACAACAGCCGCTGCCACAGCCTCCAGAACCAGCCCTTCATCCGCAGCAGAGTGCCCTGCCGGCGCACGGTCCGCCAGGTGATGCGCTTGCCGTGGCGGATGTCGGCGAGGATGGTCCGGCGAAGCTGATCCGCCGTCGTCTTTCCGAGCACCACCACGTCGACTTCGTCGTTGAAGAGCACGCTGCGCTGGTCGAAGTTGGAAGAGCCGACCAGCGACCAGACATCATCGACCACCATGCTCTTGGAATGCACGATGCCGTCGCTGCGCTCGTAGACCTTGATGCCGGCCGCGAGCAGCCGCGGATAATAGGAGCGCTGCACCGCGAGCGTAGCGCCGACATCGCTGTGCGAGGGCAGGAGGATGCGCACGTCGACGCCGCGGCGGGCCGCCGCTCTCAGCCCGCGCAGCTCCTGGCGCGTCGGCACGAAATAGGCGGCCGTCATCCAGATGCTGCTCTGCGCCGAGCGCATGGCCGTCAGGACCGACACGTAGTAGCGCGTGGCGAGCTGCGCCGGACTGCTGGCGATCACGCGCACGATCTCGTTACCCTGCCGCGCCTCATCGATCGGGCCGTCCGGCGCGAGCGCGGGTCCCTTCTGCTCGCGCCAGTGCTGGCGAAAGAGCCGCGAGAGCACCGGCACCACCGGACCGCGAATCTCCAGATCGACGTCGTGCCAGACCGGATGGGCGGATTGCGCCGACTCCTTCCGGCCCCCGAGCTCCTGAGCGATCGGCGGCACGCTCTCGTAGGTCGTACTGAGATTGACTCCGCCGACGATGGCCACCTTGTCGTCGGCGATGAGAATCTTGCGGTGATCGCGGTCGTTCAGCGACAAGGGCGCGGTCTTGACGGGATTGTATTGCACGAACCTCACGCCCGCGGCCTGAAGGCGCGTGAAGAATGTCGCGGGCGTGCCGAGAGAGCCGATCGCATCGTAGATCACCCTGACGCGCACTCCGGCGCGGCTCCTCGCCGCCAGCACCTCGCTCAGCGTGCGTCCGCCGCTCTCGATGTCCTGCAGGGTGTAGTACTCGAGATAAAGGAAGCGCCGCGCCCCTTGCATCGCGGCGAACATCGCCGGAAAAGTCTCGGCGCCATCCTGCAGCACGCGAACGCTGTTGCCGGCATAAAGCGGGCTCTGCGCGATGATCTGCTCGATCGCCAGCTGACGGTCGAAGTCATCCGCGTCGGGCGCCTGGGCGGCGATGCGGGCGAGCACCCGTCTTGCCTGCCGCCTCGACAGCGGGCCGTGCGTGCCGTAGACCCGTATCTGCTTCGAGCCCGACGCCTGCGCGCGCAGCTGCTGCTCGTTGACGATCGGCAGCTGCGCGCAGGAGCAGAGCGCGATGAGGGCGGCCGCGGCCAGGAAAAGGATGCGCATGATTCGACAATACCCGAGCGGTGCCACGCCTGCAGCGAGGCACTATGGCGCGTGCACCAAGAATCGTTCCCGCGCGGCGACAGTCAGGGCTTCGGTGTCAGCCTGCCGGCATGCCGGGACTCGAGCTCTGCGACCACGTGCTCGAGCCGCAAGCCGCGGCTCTTGAGCAGAAGCAGCAGGTGATAAAGAAGATCGGCGGACTCCGCCACCACCTTGTCATCGGTTTCCGCCGCCGCGGCGAGCGCGACCTCGAGTCCCTCCTCGCCGACCTTCTGAGCGATGCGCCTCGGTCCCGCCTCATACAGTCGCGCGGTGTAGCTGCCTTGCGGACGCTCGGCCAGCCGCTGTGCGATCACCTGCTCGAGCGCGCCGAGAAAGGCGAGGCCCGCCGCGCCATGCGGCGGCCCGTCGCCGAAGCAGGTGCGGGTGCCGAAATGACAGACCGGGCCTGTCGGCAGCGCGCTGACCAACAGCGCGTCCCGATCGCAATCGGCGCGCACGCCGAGGAGCTTCAGGGTGTGGCCGGAGGTTTCGCCCTTTTCCCAGAGACATTGGCGGCTGCGGCTGAAGAAGACGACCCGATCCCGCCGCAGCGTCTCGCCGAGCGCCTCGCGATTCATGTAGCCCAACATCAACACGGCGCCGCTTTCCGCGTGCTGGATGATGGCCGGCAGAAGGCCGCCGGATTTGTCGAAGTCGAGCGTGGCGAGTTCCGCGAGGGTGATCGGCGTGCCCGGGATGATGGCATCGGTCATGGGCGGATCTCGATCTGCGCCGCACGCAAGGCCCGCTTGAGCTCGGGGATGCGGATCGCGCCCGAATGAAACACGCCGGCGGCGAGCGCGGCATCGACGCCCGTTTCGCGGAAGAGGGCGCTGAAGTGCTCGACCGCGCCCGCGCCGCCCGAGGCCACGAGCGGCACGCGACAGATTTCCCGCACCGTGCGCAGCTGCTCGATGTCATATCCCTCGCGCACGCCATCGCTGCCCATGCAGTTGAGGACGATCTCGCCCGCGCCACGCTCCTGCACCTCGCGCACCCAGGCGAGCACGTCGCGGCCGGACTCGCGGCTGCATGCGGGGTCACCGGTGAGCTGATAGGCGCGATGACCCTCGGCCGTGAGCTGGCTGTCGATGCCGACCACCACGCACTGCGAGCCGAAGCGCTGGCTCAGCGCCCCGATGAGCGACGGATCGGCGAGCGCCGGCGAGTTGATCGACACCTTCTCCGCGCCGGCGTTGAGGACTTCCTCCGCATCGGCCACCGAGCGGATGCCGCCCGCCACGCAGAAGGGTATATCCAACACTCGCGCCACCCGCCGGACCCAGCCGCGATCGACCGAGCGGCGCTCCGGGCTCGCCGTGATGTCATAGAAGACGAGCTCGTCCGCGCCCTCATCGCGATAGCGGCAGGCGAGCTCGATGATCTCGCCCACGACCCGGTGGTCGCGGAATCGAACACCCTTTACGACCCGGCCGTCGCGCACGTCGAGGCAGGGAATGATGCGTCGGGCAAGTATGTTCGCAGCTCCTCGGGCTTGATGCGCTCCTCGAGCAAGGCCTTGCCGCTCACCGCGGCGGCAACACCGATCTGCGCGAGCGCCGCGAGATCGGCCGTATCGCGCACGCCGCCGGAGGCCTGCCAGGCGAGGCGGGGAAAGCGCGCGAGGGCCTCGCGATAGAGTGCGAGATTGGGGCCTGAGAGCGCGCCGTCGCGCTCGATGTCGGTACAGAGGACGTGGCGCACGCCTGCCGCCGGGTAGGGCTGCAGGGCCTGCCAGAGGGACATCGCGGTCCCGGCCTGCCAGCCGCGCGTGCGCACCCGCGGCAGCCCCTCCCGGTCGCATCTCACATCGAGCGCCAGACAAACCCGCTCCGCCCCAAAGCGGCGTATCCAGCCGATGACCTCCTCCGGCCGCTCGACCGCCGCACTGCCGATCACCACCCGCTCGATGCCGCTTCCGATCAGATCCTCGAGCACCTCGCTCGAGCGCACGCCGCCGCCCACCTGCAGTCTCGGCCCCGGTTGCCTCGCGAGCTCGAGGAGCAGCTCGCGCTGGGCGAGCGCGCCAGCGCGCGCCCCCTCGAGGTCCACCACGTGAACCCACGAGGCCCCGAGGCCGTGGTACCTCTCGAGCAGCTCCCGCGGGGAATGCTCATAGCGGGTTTCCAACCCGAAATCCCCCTGGTACAGGCGCACACAGCATCCGGCGCGCAGGTCGATGGCGGGAATCAACAGCATCGGCTCCTCAACGCAACCTGAGGAAGTTGGCGAGCAACCGTGCGCCCGCCGCGGAAGAGCGTTCCGGGTGAAACTGAGTTCCCCAGAAGTTCTTCCGCCTGACGACCGCGGACAGCATTGGCCCGTACTCCACCTGCGCCACCGTGGCCTTTGCCACCGGCGCGGCGTAGCTGTGCACGAAGTAGAAGTACTCGCCCGGCTCGATCCCCTCGAGCAGCGGGTCCTGCTGCAGCGGCGCCAGCCGATTCCAACCCATGTGCGGCACCGGTCGGCCGCGAGCCGACTTGAGCCGCCGCACCGTCCCTGGAATCACGCCCAGACACTGCGTCGAGCCCTCCCCGGAACGCTCAAAGAGCAGCTGCATCCCGAGGCAGATGCCGAGCACCGGCTGTTGCAGGCTCGGCAACACCTCCGCCATTCCCGATCCGCGCAAGCGCTGCATCGCATGCGCGGCCGATCCCACGCCGGGCAGCACGACTCTCGCCGCGGTGGCGATCTGCCGCGCATCGGAGCTCACCCGGGCACGCGCTCCCAGGCGCTCGAAGGCGAACTGCAGGGATGCGAGGTTGGCGCCGCCGCTGTCGATGATCAGCGCTTCCATCAGAGCACTCCCTTCGTGCTCGGCAGCTCGGCGCTCTCGCGCTTGAGCGCCTGGCGCAGCGCGCGCCCCACGCCTTTGAAGCAACCCTCGATCATGTGATGAGTGTTCTCACCGGTGACGCTCACATGCACCGCCGCCCCCAGGGACTCGGCCAGGGAGCGGAAGAAGTGCGGCACCAGCTCCGTGGGCAGGCCGCCGACCGACTCGCGCCGGAAACGGCCGCGGAACTGCGCGAATGGGCGCCCGGACAGATCGATGGCGACCTGCGCCTGCGCCTCATCCATGGGGAGCAGGAAACCGTAGCGGGCAATGCCCACCTTCGATCCGAGCGCCCGCCGCAGCGCCTCTCCGAGCACGAGCGCGCAATCCTCCACCGTATGGTGCTCATCGACTCCCAAGTCGCCTTGGCAGGTGAGCTCGAGCGCAAAGCCGCCGTGCCGGGCAAGTTGCTCGAGCATGTGGTCGAAGAACCCGATCCCGGTGCTGATACGGATGGGCGCGGCGCTGTCGAGGTTCACTCGCGCCGCGATGTCGGTCTCGCGGGTGCGCCGCCCGACCTGCGCGCGGCGCGCGGTCAGAGTCTGCACGACCGCGGGCCAGGTCTCATCGATCGTTCCGTGGCGGCGCACGGTGAGACCCGGCACGCCGAGGTTGGCCGCGAACTGAAGGTCGGTATCGCGATCGCCCACGACCGCGCTCGAGGAGAGATCGACGCCGGTAGCCTGAACGTAATCCCTCACCAGGCCCGTCTTGGGCTTGCGGCAGCCGCACTCATCGGTCCTCAGGTGCGGACAGACGAAGATCGCGTCGAACTCGATGCCCTGGGAGTTGAATGCCTCGAGAATGAACTGCTGCGGCCGCTCGAATGCGGCCCGCGGGAAGGCCCCGCTCTCGAGCCCGTCCTGGTTGGTGATCATGACGAGGCGGTAGCCGTGGCCGCTGAGGTCCGCGAGCGCGGCGAATACGCCGGGCATGAATCGGACTTTCTCGAGCGAATCGACCTGCTCATCCGGCGGCTCCTCCACCAGAGTGCCGTCGCGATCGATGAACAGGGTCGCGGCCGGAGGGTTGGTCGCGTTCAAAATCGCTCCCGGCGATTGGGTCATTTCCAGGCCTCCAGCAAGCGCCCGTTCTGCTCGGGCGTGCCGACCGTCACCCGCAGCGCTTGTCCAAGTCCGGGATACCCCCTCGCATCGCGCACCAGCAGATGCGCCTCGCGAGCCCGAAGCAGGGCGGCGCCCGCATCCTCGAATTGCGCGAGCACGAAGTTCGCATCGCTCGGCCACACCTGGGTGACCCGGCTCAGGTGCGGGAGCGCGCTCAGCAGCCGCTCCCGCTGCCGAAGCAGCACCTCGAGGCGGGTGCGCGATCCGGCAAGCGCCTCGGGTGTCAGCCGGTCGAGCACCGCTTCCAGCGTCAGCTGCGGGATGGCGTAAGGCGGAACGATCTTGCGCAGCAGGGCGATGACCTCCGGATCGGCAATGAGCGCGCCGCAGCGCGCCCCCGCGAGGCCATAGGCCTTGGAGAGGGTGCGCAGGACCGCGAGGTTGGGCCGCTGCGGGATGAGCCGTGCCAGGCTCGGGGCGCCGGCAAACTCGATGTACGCCTCATCCACCACCACCAGGGCGCTTCCCGCGAGGCGGCATGCGATGCGCAGGATCGCCTGCTCGTCGAGGCGGTTGCCGGTGGGATTGTTGGGCGAGCAGAGGAAGACCAGCTTCACGGCCCTCGTGCATCGATCGAGCACCGCCTCGCTCGCGAGCCCGAAGCCGCTCGCCGCAAGGAGCGGCGCCTGGATGACTGCCGCGCCCTGGATGCGCGCGCAGACCGCGTACATGCCGAAGGTCGGCGGGCAAACCAGCACCGCATCGCGCCCGGCGCGGCAGAACGCCCGTGTCAGAAGATCGATCGCCTCATCGCTCCCACGCCCGATGAGTATCGACTCGGGTGCCGCCGAGTAGAGCTGCGCCAAGCGATCGATGAGCGACTGCGGTTGCGGTTCCGGGTAGCGGTTGAGTCCGGCGCGCGAGCCATCCTCGGCGGCACGCCAGGGCAGCTCGTTGGCATGCAGCCGCTCGAGACTCGGTTCCCAGGAGGCGTGCTCGTAGGGCTCGAGCGCCACGATGTCAGGTCGGGCGAGCTCGTGAACCCAGCTCATGAGGCCGTCCCGGGTACGGCCAGCGCGCCATTCTCGGCGAGCGCCGCGAGGCGCCGGGTCACGGCGCTGGCGTGCGCATCGAGCCCCTCGAGGCGCGCCAAGGACACGGCGGTGGGCCCGAGCGAGCGCAGACCCGCGGGCGAAAGCTCCTGCACCGTGATCCGTTTGACGAAATCGAGCACCGAAAGGCCGCTGTAGGCGCGCGCGTAGCCATAGGTCGGCAACACGTGGTTGGTCCCCGAGCAGTAATCGCCCATCGGCTCCGGCGACCAGCTGCCGAGAAACACCGAGCCGGCACTTTCCACACGCTCGAGCCAGCGACGCGGCTCGCGTACCTCGAGAATCAGGTGCTCGGCCGCATAGGCGTTGGCCACATCGAGCGCGGTATCGAGATCGCTCACGACGATGCAGCGGCTGCTCGCGAGCGATTGCTCGAGGATCGCGCCGCGGGAGAGGCTGCGCACTTCGGTTTCGACCGCGCTGCGCACCGCCTCGGCGAGCGCGCGGCTGGTCGTGACGAGAATCGCCTGCGCCTGCCGGTCGTGCTCGGCCTGAGCGAGCAGGTCGGCCGCGACGAACTCCGCGCGTGCGCTCTCATCCGCGACCACGAGCACCTCGGAGGGACCGGCGGGCAGATCGCACGCCGCCCCGCCTGGATCGCTCGCCACGGCCTGCTTGGCCGCGGTCACCCAGGCGTTGCCGGGTCCGAAGATCTTGTCCACCTTGGGGACGCTCTGCGTGCCGTACGCCATCGCGGCGATGGCTTGCACGCCGCCCACCTTGAATACGGTATCGAGGCCGCAGAGGCGCGCGGCGACGAGCACCGCCGCAGCGGCCCGGCCGTCGCGGCCCGGGGGCGTGCAGAGCACTCGTCGCGGACAGCCGGCGATGCGCGCCGGTACCGCCAACATCACGACCGTCGAGGGGAGCGGCGCGGAGCCGGCGGGCACGTAAAGACCCACGGCCGAGATCGGCCGGATGATCCGCTCGCAGCGCACCCCGGGCATCGTTTCCAGCGTCAGACTCTCCGGTCGTTGCGCGCGATGGAAGCTTTCGACGTTCTCCATCGACCGCTCGAGCGCCGCGCGCTGCTGCGCTGTCAGCGCGCGCTCGGCCTGGGAGAATTCCTCGGGGCTCACCGCGAGACTCTCCGGCTCTGCCACATCGAAGCGCCGGGTGTAGGCGCGCACGGCATCATCGCCGCCCGCGCGCACATGGGCGATCACCTCGCGCGCGAGCGCCTCGATCTCGGCACGCGAGTCCTGCGTGGGGCGCGCGAGTGCCGCGACCCGTTCGCTGGCGCCGAGGGATTGCCAAATGAGAATGCGCATGGCTCAGGCCAGCATTTTCTCGACCGGCAGCACGAGAAGCGCGCTGGCGCCCGCCTTCTTCAGGCTCTCGAGCGTCTCCCAGAACACGTTCTCGCGACAGACGGCGTGGATCGCCACCTTGTCGGGAAAACCCTCGAGGGGAATGATCGTCGGCGACTCGCTGCCCGGCAGGAGTCGGCGGATCTCGGCGAGCGCGGCGCGCGGCGCGTGCAGCATGATGTACTTGCTCTCGCGGACCTGTTGCACCCCATCGATGCGCATCAGCAGCCGCTGCACCCATTCGTCCTTCAGCGGCGGCAGCTCGAGCGGTGTGCGGATGAGCACCGCGTGACTTTCGAGCACCGTTTCCACCTCGTGCAGATGGTTGGCCTGCAGCGTCGAGCCGGTCGAAACGAGGTCGCAGATGAGATCGGCTCGACCCAGGCGCGGTGCGATCTCGACGGCGCCGGAAAGCGTGACGATGTCGGCGCGGACGTCGCGCTCGCGCAGATACTTCTCGAGCAGATACGGATAGGTGGTGGCGATGCGCTTGCCGCGCAGCGTGCGGGGGCCTTCGAAGGCAGTGCCCTGCGGCACGGCGAGCGCGAGCCGGCAACGGCCGAAGTCGAGCGTACGCACCTGCTCGAAGCGCGCCGGATGGCCGCGCGCGGCGAGCTCGAGGCGCTTTTCCTCGAGAACGTTGCGACCGACGAGCCCGAGGTCGCAGACATCCTCCTGTACGAGATCCGGGATGTCATCGTCGCGCACGAAGAGCACATCGAGCGGCATGTTCTCGCCGTACGCCATCAGCTGGTCCTTGCCGCGCGAGACCTTGAGGCCGCAGCGCACGAGCAGCTCCAGCGAGGGCTCCGTCAGCCGCCCCGATTTCTGGATGGCAAGCTTCAATCGCGGCTCATCCATGGCGGGGCGGCTCCATCTGCGGGCGGGACTTGTCCGACCGGGAAGCGGCGAGCGCATAGCCGCCGTTGCCGGCGGCGAGAAAGCGCGCCACCCGCCCGATGGTGGTGACGCTGACCCCGGTCAGGCGGTGGATCTCGCGGTAGGGGAGCTCGCGCGCGAGGTAGTCGACGACCGCCCAGCGATCCGCCATGGCCTGCAGCTCCGCCGGCGTACACAGGTCGCGAAGGAAGGCCCGCACTTCCTCGGCGCTGCGCAGGCTCGCAATGGCGGCGTAGAGGTTGCGCTCGGCGAGCGCCTCCTGGCGGGGCGTGAGGCTGCGGTGGCTCTTCATCGTGCTGTTCCAATGTAATAGCGCAATAGTACGCTAGCACAAACGAGAGCCCGGGTGCAAAGCGGTGACACTCGCCCAAGCTCCGGGACACCCGGCGACTTGACGTGTTGCATATCCGCATCCTAGACTGGCCGCCACTCATCGAGACCGGCTGAGGGATAAGGCCCTTAGACGCCGGGGCAACCGCCAGGACCAACCATCCTGGACAAGGTGCCAACTCCTGCGATCGAGCTGAGCCGCGCGCTGGCGCCTGCGGTCCGATCGACAGATGAGCGGTCCGCGTAGCCTTGCCGCGCCACTTTGGCGCGACCGGGATGGACGCGACGAACCCGCCAGTACCTGGGCGGGCGCTCCGCAGGAGGGCCGGTGAGACCGGGCCAATACAATGCGGAGCTTTCGATGAACGCCACTGCCGAGTCCCTCCCGTTTCCCAGGGCGATCTCCGTCGTCGTGGATGCGGGCCTCAATGGAGCCCTTGCGCCCGTGCTGCCCGCCGCCGACCCGGCGGTGCGCGAAGGGGTGCTCGAGATCCCGGGGGAGATGGCTCTTTATCATGGCGGGCGCTTGAGCGGTGTGCGCCTCGCCTGGCGATGCGTCGGGCCGGCGAATGCGCCCGTGATCTGTGCGCTGGGCGGCATCTCGGCGAGCCGGCGGGTGTGTCGCGAGAGCGAGCGCAGTGGCGACTCTGAGACCCGCCATCGCGAGAGTGCGGGCCGTGGTTGGTGGTCGGATATCGCCGGACCCGACCGGGCGCTCGATACCCACCGGTACCGCGTCCTCAGCTTCGATTACCTCGGCGGGAGCGGCGATACGACCGGGCCGTTGCCGTCGCAATCCTTCCCGAGCGTCTCGAGCTACGATCAGGCGGAGCTGCTCGCGCGGCTGCTCAACCAC
>JBAUOO010000004.1:0-44045 GCA_049579785.1 Steroidobacteraceae bacterium | reverse complement strand
GCTTGAAGTAGTGCCAGAACCGGCGCAGCCGCGTGCGCGCCCCGTCGAGCTCGGCGAGGCGCGTCGTCCCTTCGGCCGCGAGCCGCTCCGCGTCGCGCAACCGCTGCTCAGCGGCCTGGCGCTTGGCGAACTGACGGCGGTTGTGATCGGCCAGATGTTGGCGCCGCTCGCGCTCATCCTGTTGGGCGGTGAGCTCGGCCACGAAGCGCTCGAGAAGCTCGTGCCCCGCCTGCCAAAGCTTGCGCAGCTGATAGAACACCAGCGCCGGGAACGCCGTCTCGGTGAGGCCGAGCCGCGTCTCGAGCGCGCCCAGCATCTCCTGGACCCGCTGCGTGGCACCCTCCTGCTGCTTGATGCGGTCCTTCAGCCGGTAGATCTCCTCCTGCAGCTCGCCATAGGCCTTCTTCAGCTCCGCCCGATTGCGGAACAGGGCGAGCACGCGATGGTCTTCCTCCGCAGTCTCCTCGCGGCGGAAATTGAGCTTGAGATATCCGAGCTGTCGAAGCGCCATCATGAGACGAACGGCGGCGGGCCGCCGGTTCTCAGTCGGCGCCGATGAGCCTGGTAGCCGTTGAGAAGCGATGCCCCCGCTCCGCGCAGTATTCCAGCCACTTGTTTAACATCATGTTGCGCGCCCAGCGCTGATCCAGTTCACGCTCCGGTTTCTTCGTCCTGAGCGCCGGTTGGCCGGGGGCCGCGGCCCACTCCTGAGCCTCGACGAGATGCGCATCATGGTAGATGCAAAGGCGGATGTCGGGGTATTCGACCGCGCCGGTTCCTTGCGGCAGCAGGTAGGTCAGGTGGGCGATGCTGGTGTAGGGCGAGCGGCTGGCGATGGTGAGAAGGAGGTCACAGTCATCCGGCACCCGCGAGCGGTGCCGGCCGGCAAGGCGAGCGAGATCCCCGGCCAGCCAGCCGAGACGGATGAAATTACTCTCGTAGAGGCTCATGAGCGCGACAAAGCTGCGCGGCCGAGCGCGCCAGGAGACTCGTGTCAGCGTGTCATCGAACATCGCCCCGACTATAACGTACGTCACTGACACTGCAAGCCGTGCAGCAGCGGTTTTTTCGACCGGTATCCTGGAACTTTTCGTACCGGGAGGCGGGTCTCAGAGACGCTCGGAGTCCTGCAAGTTCCGTGCTGAGCCTAGGGCCGCAGCCGCCGCTCGATACCGGTGGTGTTGAGAATGCGGCTGGCGATCTCCTCGATCGAGCATTCGGTGGTGTCGAGCGAGGGTAGCGCGAAGCGCGCGATCAGCGCCTCGGCGGCGCGCAACTCGTAGCTCACCTGCTGCCGCGAGGCGTAGCGGCTCTGCGGGCGGCGCTCGTTGCGGATCTGCTGCAGGCGCTCGGGCTTGATGGTGAGGGCATAAAGCTTGCGACGGTGGGGCTCGAGCCGGGCGGGAAGCTGGCCGGACTCGAGATCCTCCTCGGTGAGGGGATAGTTAGCCGCGAACACGCCGTACTGCAGCGCCATATAGAGACAGGTCGGGGTCTTCCCGCAGCGGGAGACACCGATCAATATGACATCGGCATGCGCGTAGTCGCCGCCGGTGCCGTCATCGTTGGCCAGCGCGAAGTTAGTGGCGTTGATGCGCGCCGTGTATGCGCCCGGGTCCGCGATCCCGTGCGCCCGACCCGCCCGATGCGTCGAGCGTGTGTTGAGCTCGCGCTCCAGCGGTCCGACGAAAGCGGCGAAGAAATCGAGGAACAGGCCGTTGGCGCGCATCACCACATCGCGCAGCTCATCCTGCACCAGCGTGCTGAATACGATCGGACGGAGCCCCTCCTCCTCGGCGGCGCGGTCGATCCTGCGCACCGCCTCCTCAGCCTTGTCAAGGCTCGATACAAATGGCAAAGTCACCGGCCGGAACTGCAGTCCCTCGAACTGGGTCATGAGGCTGTGGCCGAGAGTTTCCGCGGTCACTCCCGTCTGGTCCGATACGAAGAATACGGTTCGACGGCTCACGGCGTGCGCCTCGGCTGCGAATCGTGCAAGTGTTCCACCGCGCGCGGCGCGGAGCAAGCGGAGTTCCCTTGAACGCATACGTCATTCCCTTCGAGCGGTTAGGAATGGGGGACTTGGACCGCGTCGGCGGCAAGAATGCCTCGCTCGGCGAGATGATCGGCGCGCTCGCCAAGCTCGGCGTGCGCGTGCCCGGCGGCTTTGCCACCACGGCGCACGCCTTCCGGGAATTCCTCGAGCGTGACGGACTCGCCGAGCGCATCCGCGCGGAGCTCGCCGCGCTCGATGTGGACGATGTGACTCGCCTCGCCGCCGCCGGCGCCCGCATCCGCCAATGGGTGCTGGCGACACCCTTTCCCCCCGCCCTGCAACAGGCCGTCAAGGACGAGCTGCGGCGCATGAGCGGCGCCGGCGAGATCGCCGTCGCCGTGCGCTCCTCCGCGACCGCGGAGGACCTGCCCGATGCCTCCTTCGCCGGACAGCAGGAGACATTCCTCAACGTCCGCGGCGAGGCCCGCGTGCTCGAGGCGATGCACGAGGTGTTCGCTTCGCTATTCAACGACAGGGCCATCTCCTACCGCGTACACCAGGGCTTCGATCACGGCGCCGTAGCCTTATCGGCCGGCGTGCAGCACATGGTGCGCAGCGACCTCGGCGCCAGCGGAGTCATGTTCACTCTTGACACCGACTCGGGCTTTCGCGACGTCGTCTTCATCACGGCCTCCTACGGCCTCGGTGAGACCGTCGTGCAGGGCGCGGTCAATCCGGACGAGTTCTATGTGTACAAGCCCGCGCTGCGGGCGGGCCGGCACGCGGTGCTGCGCCGCAACCTCGGAGCCAAGGCGATCAAGATGGTGTACGCGCCGGAAGACTCCGGCGAGCGCGTGCGCACCGTGCCGGTGCCCGAGACCGATCGCGCGCGCTTCTGCCTGAGCGATGCGGATCTCGCATCGCTCGCCTCTCAGGCGCTCATCATCGAGGAGCATTACCGTCAGCCGATGGATATCGAGTGGGGCAAGGACGGCACGAGCGGCGAGATTTTCATTCTCCAGGCGCGTCCCGAGACCGTGCAGAGCCGCGCCGGGCGCACGATCCAACGGTTCTCGCTGAAGTCACACTCGCAGATCCTCAGCACCGGCCGCAGCATCGGCCAGCGGATCGGCTCCGGACCCGCGCGCATCATCGGCGATGTCACCGAGATGGCGCGCGTGCAGGCCGGTGACGTGCTGGTCGCCGACATGACCGATCCGGACTGGGAGCCGGTGATGAAGCGCGCGGCGGCCATCGTCACCAACCGCGGCGGCCGCACCTGTCATGCGGCGATCATCGCGCGCGAGCTCGGCATTCCGGCGGTCGTCGGCTGCGGGGATGCCACGCGGCGCATCCACGAAGGTCAGGAGGTCACCGTATCCTGCGCCGAAGGCGATACCGGCTACGTCTATGCGGGTCTGCTCGAGTACGAGCGCAAGCAGATCGAGCTCGACTCGCTGCCGAAGATACCGGTGAAGATCATGATGAACGTCGGCAATCCCGACCGCGCGTTCGACTTCGCGGGGATCCCGAACCGCGGTGTCGGCCTCGCACGGCTCGAGTTCATCGTCAATCGCATGATCGGCGTGCATCCGCGCGCGCTGCTCGATTACGACCGTCTGGACGATGACCTCAGGAGACAGATCGACACGCAGATGGCCGGCTATGCCGATCCCGTCAGCTTCTATGTGGAGAAGCTTGCCGAAGGCATCGCGCAGATCGCCGCCGCGTTCGCGCCGGAGCCGGTGATCGTGCGGCTGTCGGACTTCAAATCCAACGAGTACGCCAATCTCATCGGCGGCGGCCGCTACGAGCCGAACGAGGAGAATCCCATGCTCGGCTTCCGCGGCGCCTCGCGCTACGTCGATGAGAGCTTCCGCCCCTGCTTCGAGCTGGAATGCCGCGCGTTGAAGCGTGTGCGCGATCTGATGGGACTGACCAACGTGCAGGTGATGGTTCCGTTCGTGCGCACCGTCAAGGAGGCGAAGAAGGTAACCGAGCTGCTCGCGCTGAACGGCCTCGGACGCGGTGAGAACGGCCTCAAGGTCATCATGATGTGCGAGCTGCCGACCAACGCGCTGCTCGCGGACGAGTATCTCGAGCATTTCGACGGCATGTCGATCGGCTCGAATGACCTGACCCAACTCACCCTGGGGCTGGATCGGGACTCGGCGATCATGGCGCAGCACTTCGATGAGCGCGACGAGGCGGTCAAGCGCCTGCTCGCCATGGCCATCGCCGCCTGCCGCAGACGCGGCAAGTACATCGGCATCTGCGGCCAGGGCCCCTCGGATCACCCCGACCTCGCCCGCTGGCTGCTCGATCAGGGCATCGAGAGCATGTCCCTGAACCCCGACACGGTGGTGGAGACCTGGCTGTTCCTGTCATCGGGCTGAAAATGGGCCCGCGCGGGCCGCGGCGCAGGCATTGCGCCGACCAAAGTCGCCTGCGGCGCGGTTGGCCCGCCTACTCGCGAGCTTGCGCCGAGCCGGTAGCAGCGGCGAAGGCGGGCGCGAAGAGACGCGCCCGGTAGTACTTCAACTCCGCGATCGACTCGCGAATATCCGCGAGCGCGAGATGCGAGCTCTGCTTGGCGACGCCCGCCGCGACCTCCGGTGCCCAGCGCCGGGCGAGCTCCTTGAGGGTGCTGACATCCAGGTTGCGGTAATGGAAGAACCTCTCGAGCTGCGGCATGTGGCGCGCGAGGAACCGCCGATCCTGGCAGATGCTGTTGCCGCACATCGGTGAGGCGCCGGGCGCGACCAGGGAGGTCAGGAAATCCAGCGTGCGCGCCTCCGCCTCCGGGCCGCTGATCCGGCTCGCCCGCACCCGTGCCGCCAGCCCCGAGGAGCCGTGCTGGCGTCGATTCCACTCATCCATCCGCGCGAGCACCTCATCGGGCTGGTGAACGGCCATCACCGGGCCCTCCGCGAGGATGGTGAGCTCCTTGTCGGTGACGATCGTGGCGATCTCGATGATAGAGTCCGTATCGGGCTTCAGGCCCGTCATCTCCAGGTCGATCCAGATCAGATTCTCGCCGCTCGGCATACCGTGAGTGTAGCAACCTTCGATGCGCGCGTGATCGCCGCTTTCGGCCGGCACCTTCTGGTGCAGGATGCCTCCGGCCGCGGCATGAAGGCACGCCCCTTCGGGCGGGACCTCGTGGCCGTCTGCGGCGATGAGGTCCGCTGTCGCAACGACCCGCGCCATGCCGAGGTGCACGTGCTGCAGGTCCTGCCGCGCCGCACCGCTTTGTATCGCTCGAATTCGCGCGGCGCCGCCGAGCCGGTGCTCGCCAACGTCAGCCGGCTGTTGGTCGTCATCGCCCCGCTGCCGCCTCCCGATCCATTCGTCGCGGACCGCTACATCGCCGCCGCCGAGTCCGCGGGCATCGCCGCCACGCTCGTGCTCAACAAGGCCGAGCTCGGCGTCGACGCGCGACTCCAGGGGCAACTCGGCGTCTATTCGGCGGCAGGTTATGAATGCATTGCCGCCTCGGCCTCGACTGGGGAGGGTCTGGAGGCGTTGCTTGCGGCGTGCGCCGGGCGGATCGTGGCGCTCGTCGGGCAGTCGGGTGTCGGCAAGTCATCGCTCGTACGCCGGCTTGCCCCCGACGCCGAGGTCGAGATCGGCGGCCTGATGCGCGAGGAGGCAGGACGCCACACGACGACCGCCTCGCGAATCTATCCGCTCGAGGGCGGCGGAAGACTCATCGACTCCCCGGGCGTGCGCGACTTCGCGCCCGCGATCGATCACCTCGAGCCGCGGCACCTCGGATTCGTCGAGGTGGCACGCCTGGCCCCAGGATGTCGCTTCCTCGACTGTCGGCACATGCGCGAGCCCGGATGCGCCGTGCGCCAGGGCATCGAGGCCGGATCGATGGACGCGAGGCGCTATGAGAGCTACCGGCGGCTGCGACGTCTTGCCGAGGAGCTGAAGAAGCGTCGGTAAGCGGGAGCTCAGACGACCGTCTGGCGTCCAGCGAGCGCGTGGGCGAGCGTGCCGCCGTCGACGTACTCGAGCTCGCCGCCGATCGGCACGCCGTGCGCGATCCGGCTGGCGCGCAGTCCGCGACGCGTCGCGAGCTCGGCGAGGAAATGCGCGGTGGCCTCTCCCTCGACCGTCGGGTTGGTTGCGAGAATCAACTCGTGGACCGAACCCTCCTCGAGGATCGCCTCGAGCTCACGGATCCCCAACTGCTCCGGACCGACGCCATCGAGCGGCGACAGATGCCCCATCAACACGAAATAGCGCCCCCGATAGCTGCCCGACTGCTCGATGGCGATGACATCCGCCGGAGACTCGACGGCGCAAAGGAGCGAGGTCTCGCGCTGCGGCGCGGCGCAGATCGAGCATAGCTCCTCCTCGGTGAGCATGCGGCAACGCCGGCAGCGCGTCACCGAGGCCAGCGCGCCCTCGAGCGCCTGCGCCAGCACGCGCGCCGCGGGCCGCGCGTCCTGCAGAAGATGAAAGGCCATGCGCTGCGCCGTCTTCGGCCCGACGCCGGGGAGCGAGCGCAGGGCTTCGATCAGCTGTGCGAGCCGAGGGGAGTGTTTCATGAGGCACAGGCTCGGTAAAGGCGCCCCAGCCGACTTTTACCTAATCTAAAAGGGGAGCTTCATTCCGGGCGGCAGCTGCAGGCCCGCCGTCATGGTCGACATTTTCTCCTGCACCTTCGCCTCGACCTTGTGCACGGCGTCGTTCACCGCCGCGGCGATCAGGTCCTCGAGCATCTCACGATCCTCGCCAATCACGGCAGGCTCGATCTGCACCCGACGGGTCTCATGCCGGCCGCTCATGGTCACCTTCACCATGCCGCCACCGGCCTCGCCGATCACCTCGAGCGCCGCGATCTCCTCCTGGACCTTCTGCATGTTGGCCTGCACGGCCTGCGCCTGTTTCATCAGGTTATTGAAATTGCCTTTCATGACCTCTCTCTCATTTTACCGGCCGGATGGTCTCCGGAAGCGGCGTCGCGCCAAAGCGCTCGCGAAAGCCCTGCACACCGGGATCGGACTCGAAGGCGCGGCGCGCCGACTCGACCTCCTCCTGGGAAGCGCGCTCTCCCGCCTGCGCCGGCGTCTCGGCCTGGGGCGCGACCGCCGTGAATTCCAGACGCACGGGTTGGCTATAGTACTTCGACAGCGCCTGCGCCAGCTTCTCTTCGAGCGCGGCAGTGCGCATGAACTTGCTGCGCGGATCGAGCGCCAGCCGCACGACGGCACCCTCGCGACCGACCAGCGCGCAATTCGACGCAAGCTGGCGGGCGGCTCCCTGCAGCTCGAGGGCCGTGATCACGGCGGCCCACGCCTCGCCGTCGGGCGAGGCGATGGTCTCGGATACCGCGGCCCTTGCGCCGGGGCTCGCGCCCCCTGGCGTCGCGGCTCGGGAGGCTCCTCTTGAGCTCGTGGTCGGCGCCGGCATGCGTGCCTCGCCCGCGCTCGCTGCGGGCCGGAACGCCACCATTCTGAGGAGCGTCATCTCGAAGCCGATCCGAGGGTCCGGAGCGAGCGCGAGATCGCGACGTCCGACGATCGCCACCTGGTAATAGAGCTGCACGTCCTCGGGGGGGATCGCTCGGGCGAGTCGCTCCAGCAGCTCCGGCGGGTACAGATCGTCCCCATCGAAGTCCTTCACCACCTGTTTGAGGGCGATGTGGGCCAGGAGCGAAGCCAGCTCATCGAGCACCTGCGCGTAGTCAGGCGCCCACTCATCGAGCGATTGCGCGCAGCGCAGCAGCTCGAGCGCATCCGCCGTCGCGAGCCGTTCCGCCAACTGCAACACGTGATCGCGCGCGATCGTGCCGAGCATGGCGCGCGCCTGCGCCTCGCCGGCGCGGCCGCCACCGAAGGCGATGAGCTGGTCGAGGAGCGAGAGCCCATCGCGCATGCTGCCATCCGCGGCCTGCGCGATGAGCGCGAGGCCCGCGGGCTCGAATTCGATGCCCTCCTTCTCCAAGATGGCGCGCAGATGCCCGGCGATCTGCGCGAGTGGAATGCGCTTGAGGTTGAATTGCAGACAGCGTGAGAGCACGGTGACCGGCAGCTTCTGCGGATCGGTGGTGGCGAGCAGGAACTTCACGTGCGGCGGCGGCTCCTCGAGCGTCTTCAGCAGCGCGTTGAAGGAGTGCGTCGAGAGCATGTGCACCTCATCGATCAGGTACACCTTGTAGCGGCCGCGAGTTGGCGCGTACTGGACGTTGTCGAGCAGCTCACGGGTATCGTCGACCTTGGTGCGCGAGGCGGCGTCGACCTCGATCAGATCGACGAAGCGCCCGGCATCGATCTCGCGGCAACTGGCGCACTCCCCGCACGGAGTGGGGGTGACTCCCGTCTCGCAGTTCAGGCATTTGGCGAGAATGCGCGCGATGGTGGTCTTGCCCACACCGCGGGTGCCGGTGAAGAGGAAGGCGTGATGGACGCGGCCGGTCTCGAGCGCATTGACGAGCGCGCGGCGCACGTGATCCTGGCCGACCAGCTCGGCAAAGGTCCGCGGCCGCCACTTGCGCGCGAGCGCCGTGTAGGTTTCAGTCATCAGTTTGCCTCGAAGTGGAGGCGGCCCGCATCAGCGAGAGCTCCGGCACCCGACATCGCCGCTGCCGCTGCTGCCTTCCGGCCCTGACGGGGTTCACGACTGGTCGTCGCGGAGTAGCCGACACGGGCCACCATAGCCTTTACGTGCCCCGGCGCCGCGTACGAAAGCTGAGGCTCCGGCGCCAGCCGCTGGCACGAACACCCGGTGCCGCCACCCGGTGCCGCCGACGCCGCCCGCCAGTGCTGAATGATAGCAGAAGCGTTCCGCGCCTCGCGCTCGCGGGAGCCGGTGCGGCGGGTCCCGCACCGGTGCCTCCGATCACGAGGGCGGTGCCATGGCCTGCGCGAGCACCTCGATCCAGTGCCGCACGGGGCGATCGGTGCCGGAGGCGAGATGCATCAGGCAACCGATATTCGCGGTCACGATCGCCTCGGGGGTACCCGCCTCGAGAGCTGCGAGCTTGTTGGCTCTGAGCTGATGCGAGATTGCCGGCTGCAGCAGTGAGTAGGTGCCGGCCGACCCACAGCAAAGGTGGCTGTCGGCCACCGGTGTGAGCAGACATCCGGCGCGCTCGAGCAGCGGCTCGATCAGGCCGCGGATCTTCAGGCCGTGCTCCAGCGTGCAGGGCGCATGGAATGCCACACGCGAGGCGGGGCTGCGGGGTGATTTCACCTCGAGAGCGACACCCGGTCTGGCAAGCTCGCCCGCAACCACCTGGCTGAGGTCGCGAAAGAGCGCCGAGACCCGAGCCGCCCGCGACGCATACACCGGATCATTGCCCAGCAGCGTGCCGTAGTCACGGATCATCGCGCCGCAAGCGCTTGCGGTGACGACGAGCGCTTCGACGCCCCGCGCGATCTCGGGCCACCAGACATCGATGTTGCGCCGCATCTGAGCGCGCGCCGCATCCTCATGAGAGAGGTGATGCGCGAGCGCGCCGCAGCAGCCGTCTTCGACCTCGATCAGCGAGATGCCGAGCCCGTCCAACACCCGGGCCGCGGCGGCATTGATCTCGGGAGCGGCCGCCCGCTGCACGCACCCGCTGAGCACTAACATGCGTCGCCCGTGGCGGCAGAGCGGCCAGGCGCCCGCACGACCGAGCGCCGGAATGCGGCGCCGCAGCCTCGCCGGCATCAAGGGTCGCAGGGTGCGGGCGAGCGCCAGCAGAGCGGCGAATCGCCGGCGATGTGGCAAGGTGGCCAGAAGCGCTCGCCTCAGCAGTCGCTCGCGCAAGCTCCGCGGCACCACCCGCTCCAGATGATGCCGACCGACCTCCAGCAGACGTCCGTAGCGGACACCCGATGGACACGCCGTCTCACAGGCGCGGCAGGTGAGACAGCGGTCGAGGTGAAGTTGGGTGGCGCGGGACGCGTGGCCACCTTCCAGCATTTCCTTGATGAGGTAGATGCGGCCGCGCGGTCCGTCGAGCTCATCGCCGAGCAGCTGATACGTCGGGCAGCTTGCGGTGCAGAACCCGCAGTGCACGCACGTGCGCAGTATCCCATCAGCCTCGCGACCCGCGGGCGTCTCGAGCAAAGCGGCGCTCAATCGGGTTTGCACGGCTATAGACCCGGGTAGAGTCGGCCGCGATTGAAAATGCCGCGCGGATCGAATACCGCTTTCAGCCGCCGGTGCAGCGCGAGCATCGCCGGCGGGAGCGGCGCGAAGGATCCTTGCCCCTTCAGCGGCGCCCGATACCGCATGGCATGACCGCCCAAGGGCGCGAGGCGCGCACGCAGCGCGCCCCCATCCTGCGGGCCGGGCAGCCAGCGCAACGATCCGCCCCACTCGATCAGCATGCGCCCCGGAAGCGGCAGCGAGGGCGAATGCGCGGGCAGCGACAGCCGCCAGAGCTCCGGCACGCCCGCGAGCCATGGCAGAAGCTGCTCCCGCACATCCTCCCAGTATCGGGCCGCGCCGCTTACGGTCTCGCCCCCCAAGCGCTCGCGCGCGGCACGCACCGCCGATTCGGCGCCGGAGAGGCGCACGTGCAAACGATCTTCATGCCACGCCGTCGCCGAAAGCGGCAACGGTCGAGTTGCCCACTGCGTCATCGACTCGAGTGCCGTCGGCTGATCCATCTCGAACCGCAGAGTACATTCCGCGCGCGGCCGGGGCACGGTCTTCAGGGTGATCTCCGTGATCAGACCGAGCGTGCCGAGGCTCCCGACCATCAGCCGCGAGATGTCGAACCCGGCCACGTTCTTGATGACCTTGCCGCCGAAGCGCAGCAGCTCGCCCCGCCCGTCGATCATCTCGACCCCGAGCACGAAATCACGCAACGATCCGGCATAGGCGCGACGGGGTCCGGAGAGACCCGCCGCCACCGCGCCTCCGAGCGTGGCCCGCCCCTCGAACTGCGGCGGCTCGCAGGCGAGCATCTGACCGCACCCTGCCAGAGCACGCTCGATCTCGACCAGCCGCGTGCCTGCTCGCGCCGTGATGACGAGCTCCGTCGGGTCGTAATCCGAGATGCCCGACAGGGCACTGACGTCCAACAGCTCCCCCTCGAGCGCTCCACCGTAGAAGTCCTTGCTGCCGCCCGCGCGGATGAGGAGCGGCCGCTGCGCCCCGGCCGCGGCGCGAATCCGCTCGCGCAAGGAGATCGGGTCGGACATCGACCGCTGCCTGCCCGCCGCTAGAAACGCGGCAGTTGCGGATACGGCAACCGGCCGCCGTGCACGTGCAGACGGCCGAATTCCGCGCAGCGGTGCAGCGTCGGTACCGCCTTGCCGGGGTTGAGCAGGCCGCGCTCATCGAAGGCGCGCTTCACGCCATGGAAAGTCTCGAGCTCGCCGCTCCCGAACTGCACGCACATCTGGTTGATCTTCTCCAGGCCTACGCCGTGCTCGCCGGTGATGCTGCCGCCCTCCCTCACGCAAAGCTCGAGGATTTCGCCACCGAAGGCCTCCGCGCGCGCCACCTCCTCCGCGACGTTGGCGTCGAAAAGGATGAGCGGATGCAGATTGCCGTCCCCGGCATGGAAGACGTTGGCACAGCGCAGACCGTACTTGCCCTCCATCCCCCGGATCGCCTGCAGCACCGCCGCGAGGCGCTTGCGCGGGATGGAGCCGTCCATGCAGTAGTAGTCGGGCGAAAGAGCGCCCATCGCCGGGAACGCCGCCTTGCGTCCCGCCCAGAAGCGCAGCCGCTGCGCCTCATCCCGTGAGACGCGGCACTCCCTGGCGCCCGCGCCGCGCATGATCGCCTCCACCCGCAGGACCTCCTCCTCGACCTCGTGCGCCGTACCATCGGACTCGCAGAGCAGGATCGCCTCTGCATCGAGCGGATAACCGGCATGCACGAAGGGCTCCACCGCTGCAATCGTCGGCCGATCCATCATCTCGAGTCCCGCGGGAATGATGCCGGCCGCTATCACATCGGCCACGGCCTGGCCGGCGGTGGCCAGACTGTCAAAGACGGCGAGCACCACCTGGGCGCATTGGGGCCGGGGAATCAAGCGCACCGTCACCTCGGTGAGCACACCGAGCAGGCCCTCGGAGCCTGTCAGGAGCGCAAGGAGGTCATACCCTGGCGCATCGGGCGCCTCCGAGCCGATCTCGAGCACCTCGCCCTCGACCGTGGCCACTCGCAGCGCGAGCAGATTGTGCACGGTCAGGCCATACTTCAAACAGTGCACGCCGCCGGAGTTCTCCGCGACATTGCCGCCGATGGTGCAGGCAATCTGACTCGAGGGATCGGGCGCGTAGTGAAGCTCGTATGGAGCCGCTGCTTCGGAAATGGCGAGATTGCGTACCCCCGGCTGCAGGCGCGCGGTGCGGGCGAGCGGGTCGAGACCGACGATGCGATTCAAGCGCGCGAGCGACATCAGCACGGCATCCGATCGCGGAGTCGCGCCGCCCGATAGTCCGGTGCCGGCGCCGCGCGCAATCACCGGCACTCCAGCCTCGTGGCAGATCCTGAGCACCCCGCGCACTTGCGTCTCATCGGCCGGAAGGGCTACCGCGAGCGGCGTCTGACGATACAGCGTCAACGCGTCGCACTCGTAGGGCTTGAGCTCCTCGACGCTCGAGAGTATCGCGCCCGAAGGCAACGCACGGCGCAGGCGCTCGATCACTTTGTTCAAGGGGGAGCCAGGCCGGGTCGAATAGACCTCGCGAGGAATTTACTGGCGGAGAGGGTGGGATTCGAACCCACGAACACCCGTTGAGATGTTACTGGAATTCCAGTCCAGCGCCTTAGACCGCTCGGCCACCTCTCCGCGTGCCTCGATAATACTACTACGCCCCCGGGGACCCGAAGCGGCGGGAACGGCTCACGCCTGCGGCCTGGCGCTCGGCTGCGCCGCGTTGAACGAGGGCGGCGCGGCAAGACAAGGATCGGTCGGACGCCGCGGCGTCGGCGCGGCCATGTCCAGCTTCGGGACCTCGAGCGCGTGGCTCGTATCTGGCGTTGCCAGACCCTGCGGAACGTCGAGCGGCCGAATGCTGGTCGCGCTTTGATAGGGCTGCGGCTTGTTGCAGGTATCGTCGTTGAGGAGATGATGGATGGTCCTGCATCCGCTGAGTGCAAACGGCACGAGCAAGGCAAGAGCCAGCCAGGAGATCCTGGGACGCGTCATATCAACCCCTATTCAAAATCTACTGGAACGCTCGTCGCACCGGCCATCCATGGCGGCAGGGCCCCCAGCCCGCGCTGTCCCGCGCGGGCGTTCGCGCGGATCGAGCACACGTTAAGTGTGCTCGATGAAGGCACCGCCCTCACCCGCTTCCCGCAGCGCAGCGAGCACTGCCGGGCGATGGGCTTCGGACAGTTCCGTCAGTGGCAACCGGATGCCCCGCTCGATCATGCCGGCCTGCGCCAGCGCCCACTTGACCGGAATCGGATTCGCCTCGAGAAAAAGACTGCGATGGAGAGCGCTCAGCGGGCCGTCCAGGCGCGCCGCCGACTGCCGCTCCCCGCGCATTGCCGCGGCCACCAGGGCCGCCATCGCCCCCGGTGCCACATTCGCGGTCACCGAGATCACCCCGCTCGCACCGGCCAAAATCGCTTCCCGCGCGGTTGCATCATCGCCGCTGAGCACGCCGAACCCCCTCCGGCAAGCCTCGAGAAGCTCACGCACCCGCTCGGCCCCCGGGACCGCCTCTTTGACCGCGGCGATCCGCTCGAGTTGCGACAGCCGCCCGACGGTGGCCGGCAGCATGTCCACGGCCGTCCGGGACGGCACGTTGTAGAGAATCAGGGGCTTGGCGGCGGCTTCGGCGACTGCCGCGAAGTGCCGGTACAGGCCCTCCTGGGTCGGCCGATTGTAGGCGGGCGTGACCGCGAGGAAGCCTTCGACCCCCAGCTGAGAGAACCGCCGAGCCCGCTCCGCGCACACGGCCGTGCTGCTCGAGCCCACGCCAACGACGATGGGAACCCGATGGCGAGCCTGCGCGCACGCCTGCTGCGCGAGCTCCCACAGCTCCTGATCCGTGAGCGTCGCCGACTCGCCCGTCGTACCTCCGACCACCAGGCCGCTCGTGCCGCTCTCAATGTGCCAGTCGATGAGCCGCGCCCATGCCGCATGGTCAATGGAGCCATCGGCCCGCATGGGCGTGACGATTGCAACGAGACTGCCTGAGAACATCGAACCCTTGGGCGGTGCGCAGCAAGTGAGCCGGTAAGTATAAGCGGCAATACGCCCGAGACGAAGCGTTCCACGGGCGAGGCGCCGGCGCGGCTGCGGTCTCAGACCATCGCCAGCGAAGGGCTCACCCGGTACACTCCCGGCAGACCTTGGAACGCACCGAGCCCACTGACCCGATGAAGCAGCACCTGGCCGTCTCGGCGATCGGCAGCGACCGCACCGGCATGGTGCACGAGCTGACCCGAGTGGTCAGCGAGTGTGGCGGCAATATCACCGAGAGCCGGATGGCGGCCCTCGGCACCGAGTTCGCCATGCTGCTCCTCGTTTCCGGCAACTGGCATGCACTTGCCAAGCTGGAAACCGAGCTCAAGCGCCTCGCCGAAACCACGGGCCTCAGCGTGCACCTGAAGCGCACCGAGCCTCGGTCCGCTCGCACGGACATGTTGCCGTACTCGATCGATGTCGTATGCCTCGATCAGACCGGCATCGTTTCCGGACTCTCGGGCTTCTTCGCCAGCCGCAGCATCGACATCGCGGAGGTCTCGACGCGCAGCTACCCGGCGGCCCACACGGGCGCGCCCATGTTTTCCGTGCAAATGATCGTGAACGTGCCCAGCCGCATCCAGATGGCGCATCTGCGTGAGGAATTCATGGAGTTTTGCGATTCCCTCAACCTCGATGCCATCCTCGAACCGGTGAAATCCTGACCGATGCCCAAAGTCGAGCCCGGGGCTAAAGTGCCCCCATTCTCCCTGCCCGCGACCGGCGGGGGCAGCTGGCGCCTCAAGGATGCGGCCGGTCGCGCCCTGGTGATCTATTTCTACCCGAAGGACATGACCTCGGGATGTACTCGCGAGTCGCAGGACTTTCGCGATCTGCACGCCGCGTTTCGCAAGGCGGGCGCCGAGATCGTCGGCATCTCCCGCGACAGCCTCGCCTCGCACGAGAAATTCAAGACCCAGGAGGCGCTGCCCTTCACGCTGCTGTCGGACCAGGACGAGGCGGTCTGCAAGCTGTTCGACGTCATCCGGGAAAAGAGCCTCTACGGCCGCAAATATCTCGGCATCGAGCGCAGCACTTTCCTGCTCGATTCCACAGGGGTGCTGCGCCGGGAGTGGCGGAAAGTGAAAGTTCCAGGGCATGCGGAGGAAGTACTTGAAGCAGCGAAGTCTCTCTGATCCCGGATCAGGTAGCGCGCGCGCGCCGGCGTCCGCATCAGCGCCCGTCGGCGCCTCGCCCGCAGCCCCCTCCTCCGCAGTCCCCTCCTCCGCCGCGCCGGTCCCGGTCGCCTCCGCAGCGGTGCGGGTGGAGACGCGGCCGAGGTCTCGCAGGGAGGCGCGCATGCCCAGCGCCGGCCGGCGTCTGTTCGTGCTCGATACCAACGTGTTGATGCACGACCCCACCGCCATCTTCCGCTTCGAGGAGCATGACGTTTATCTTCCGATGGTCGTGCTCGAGGAGCTCGATGCGCACAAGAAGGGCATGTCGGAAGCGTCCCGCAGCGTCCGTCAGGTCAGCCGATTTCTCGACGACATGATGCGCGATGTCACCAAGGAGGAGATCGACCGGGGCCTGAGACTGCCGAGCGGCTACTCGGGCAATCACGGTAAAAAGCCCTCCTCCGGACGGCTCTTCTTCCAGACCCGTCAGTTATCGAGCGCGCTGCCGCAGAGTCTTCCGGGCCAGGGCAACGACAACGCCATCCTGGCGCAGACGCTCGCGCTGCAGAACGAGCAGACCGATGCGCGGGTGATCCTGGTTTCCAAGGACATCAACCTCAGGATCAAGGCCGCCGTGCTCGGCGTGCACGCGGAGGATTACTACAGCGACAAGACGCTGGAGGACTCGGACGTCCTCTACAGCGGCATGAGCGCCCTCCCCCGGGACTTCTGGGAGCGGCACGGCCAGGGCATGCGCTCGTGGAAGGAAGGCGAGCGCACGTTCTACGAGATCACCGGTCCGACGGTGCGCGAGTGGCAGCCGAACCAGGGCGTCTATGAGGACAGCCCCGAGGGCATCGAGGGCATCGTGCGACGGCTGAGCGATCAGACCGCGGTGATCGAGCTGATACGCGATCACCGCAACGAGCGGCACAACGTCTGGGGCATCACGGCGCGCAACCGGGAGCAGAACTTCGCGCTCAATCTGCTGATGGACCCGGAGGTCGACTTCGTCACCGTGTTGGGCCCCGCCGGCACCGGCAAGACGTTGCTGGCCCTCGCCGCGGGCCTGATGCAGACGCTCGAGAGCAACCGCTTCGCCGAGATCATCATGACGCGGGTGACCATCCCGCTCGGGGAGGACATCGGGTTCCTTCCAGGGACGGAGGAAGAGAAGATGGAGCCCTGGATGGGCGCCCTCATGGACAACCTCGAGGTGCTGACCGGCGGCCAGGAGGGCGGCAACTGGGGCCGCGCCGCGACCAACGATCTGCTGCGCAACCGCATCAAGATCCGCTCGCTCAACTTCATGCGCGGGCGCACCTTCCTCAATCGCTTCCTCATCCTCGATGAGGCGCAGAACCTGACGCCCAAGCAGATGAAGGCGCTCATTACCCGTGCCGGGCCCGGCACCAAGCTCGCCTGCCTCGGCAATGTCGCCCAGATCGACACGCCCTATCTCACGGAGACGACTTCAGGGCTCACCTATGCGGTAAACCGCTTCCGGGGATGGCCGCACTCGGGGCACATCACCCTGGTGCGGGGGGAGCGCTCGAGGCTGGCGGACTTCGCCTCCGATATCCTGTAAGCTGTGCGCCGGTGGGCTGCCGTTGCAGCCCGCCGGATTTGTAAGTTTCTGTTAATGCAGGGAAACTGGCCCCTCTGGCCGCGGTCGAACACAACATGCGCGCGTTCGTCCTGATACTCCTCGCCGCGTTCCTCAACGCCACGACGGTGGCGCTCGCGGCCGAGCCCATCAATCCGCTCCCCCCGGAGGTCGATCCGCTCACCACGGACCTGCCCTCTGCCCTCATTTCGCAGCTGCCGGACCTGAGCAGCGCGGCGAACGGCCTTCTCGACAAGCAGCAGCAGTACGAGCTCGGCTACTCCGTCATGATGCAGATGCGCGACCAGCACCAGCTCTTCAACGACCCGGAGACCGATGAGTACATCCAGCAGATCGGGCAGCGGCTCGCCTCCCAGAGCAGCTTCGGCGGCGGATACTTTCACTACATCGTCCTCAGAAGCGACGAGGTCAACTCCTTCGCGGTGGCCGGCGGCTGGGTCTTCATGTTCACCGGACTGATCACCGACACGCATACCGAGTCCGAGCTCGCGGGCGTCATGGCGCACGAGACCGCGCATAACACGCAGTTTCACATTGTGCGCGGGGCCGAGAACTCCGAGCATGCCTCGCTCGCCTCCATGGCGGCGATGCTCGGGGCGATCCTCCTCGGGGCACTCGGGGGCGGCGGTGGCGATGCGATGGTGGGCGGCATGGTCGCCGCCCAGGGACTCGCGCAGCAGGAACAGATCGACTTCACCCGCAGCGACGAAATGGAAGCCGACCGGGTCGGTCTCACCTACCTCGCGGCGGCGGGATTCGATCCGGAAGCCATGCCCGATTTTTTCGCGCAGACGATGCAGGAGAGTGGCCTGCAGGACAGCTGGGTGCCCGCGATCCTCATCGATCACCCCCCGGACGCCGAGCGCGTCGCCGCGTTGCGCGCTCGCGCCGCCCTCTACCCGCCGGTCCCCGACACGAGCTCGCCGGATTATTATCTCATCCGGGAGCGCGTGCGCGCTCTCACCGCGCCCGCCGGTGAGGACATCCAGCGGATATATGCGCAGAAGGTCGCGAACGGCGACCACAGCCTCGGCACGATGTACGGCGATGCGGTGGCGCTCATCGAGGACAACGAGGCCTCCCAGGCGATACCCATCCTGAAGAAGCTCATCACCCAGCATGGGGACCTGCACGACCTATACGCCACCCTCGGTCAGGCACAGGCGAAGGCCGGCGATATGACCCAGGCGCTTGCGACCTTCCGCCTCGCGATGGAGCTCTTCCCGCGCGACTTGCCCGTCACGATACGGTACGCGCAGACGCTGATGGTGGACGGCCAGAACGCGCAGGCGCACGACGTGCTGCTCGATCTGTTCAACAACGTCGAGCCGACCCCCGATCAGATCGAGCTCACCGCGCGCGCGGCGAGCGCCGCGGGCGACTTGGGCGATGCGTATTACTACATGGGCGAATACCAGATCGCCGACGGCAATCTGCCGCTCGCCGCCCGGCAGTACCAACTGGCGCTCGCCACTCCGCATCTGACCAGCGTGCAGCGCCAGCGGATCAGCGCGCGCCTGCGGGAAGTGCGCGACTACCTGGCGAGCGAGCCCCAGCAGCACGAGAGCGAATAGCGCATGCCCGAACCTCGCTCGAGGCTCGGGCGTTACAATGCTGCTTTGGCTCCCCACGGACACCGCATGCCGACGAGAATCGACCCGAAGAAGCTTCGAATCGCCGCCACATCCCTGCTTGCTCTCGCTCTCTTAGGCTGTGCCACCGTGCCGCCCGCGGAGCGCAACCCGCGCGACCCCTGGCAACGGGTCAATCGGGGCGTCTACAAATTCAACGACGCCTTCGACCGCGCCATTGCCCAGCCCGCCGCCCGAGGCTACCTGCGCTTGCCGCAGACCCTGCGCACCGGAATCGGCAACTTTTTCGACAACGTGACCTATCCGGTCGTCATCGTGAATGCGCTGCTACAAGGGCAGCTCAAGCCCTTCGCGCGCGATACCGGACGCTTCGTGGTCGACAGCACGGTCGGCGTCGGCGGTCTGTTCGATCCGGCGACTCACTGGGGCCTGCCGTACGAGGACCGTGACTTCGGACAGACGTTCGGGAAATGGGGCATCCCGCCCGGACCTTTCTTGGAGCTGCCGTTCCTCGGCCCCTCCGATGTCAGGGATGCGATCGGACGTTTGCCGGCGGAATACGCGGAACCCTGGGTTTATATCCAAAACCCGTACTGGGATTACGGCACGCTGCTGTTGTATGAGGTGACAGAGCGCGCGGATCTGCTGCCGCTGACGGATCAGTCGGAAAAGACCTTCGATCCCTATGCGTTCGTGCGCAACGCCTACCTGCAGAACCGCGATTTCATGGTCAACGGCGCGAAGACCGAGAACGGGCCGGAAGAGGAGCTGAAGGAGCTGCAGCAGGGGCCCTAGCGATTTCAGACGCCCTTCTGCAGCATCTCCTCCACGCCGCTGATACGCGCCAGGGAGAGAAGGCCGGGCGGCAGGTTGGCGAAGCAGAGCGGCCGCCCTTCCCTTTTCATGACCGCCATCCAGTCGAGCAGGACGGCGAGGCCGGCGCTGTCGGAATGGGCGATGCCGCTGCAATCGACCTCGAGATCCGCCGCGCTCGAGGTGCGCAGCGCGTGTAGCCCCTCGCTGCGCGCACCGCGCGCGTTGGCGAAACTCAACGTCCCGCGGGCCGCCAGCCGGCCGGGCGAGGTCACCACGATCTCGAACGGTGCCGGGCCGGCGACAGCATCCGCGACCGCGGGTCCGCTCATGAGCCGCCGCCGGTCGTCTTGCCGATCGCGGCCGGCTTCTCGCCATGCTCCAAGCGGTTGATCACGGCATCGAGTCCCTGCTGCGCGATCTGCGATTGGAAGTCCTGCCGGTAGCTCATCACATAGCTGATGCCGTCGATGTGGACATCCCACACCTTCCAACCCTCCGGGGTCATGTGCAGATAGTAGATGACGGACACCGGCGAGCCGTTGGTGCGCATCACCTGCGTGCGCACCACCGCGTTCTGCGTGCCGGGCGGGTAATGCGTCGGATACACCTTGAGCATGTTGGACTTGAAGTCAACCAGAGCGCTGCCGTAGTTGTTGAGCATCGAATGATAGAAGGCGTTGACGAACCGCTGCCGTTGCTGCGAGCTGGCGCCGTGCCAGGCGCGGCCGAGCACCAGCTCCGAGGCGAACTGCGTGTCGAAATGCGGCAGCAGGTACTGGTCGACGAGCGACTGGATCTTCGCGGAATCGCCTCGGTAGGCCGCGCGGTTGCCATCGAGCGCCTTGAGCATGTCGTTGGCCGCGCTCTGGATGACCTCCGAGGGTTGCACCTGCGCCGCCGGCGCGGCCGCCGCCGCCGGTGCCGGCGCCTGAATCAGCCAACCCGCGGCTACGAGGGCCGCGGCGAGAAGGGTGGAAAGTCTCATGGGTGGGGCTCCTGCGGTTTGCCCCCCGGGTTCGGGGGCTTGGCGTTATTGCCGCCAGTGTTGCCGCCAGTGTTGCCGCCGCCGCTGGTGCCGCTGTTCGAGTAATTGGCGAAGAACTTGTTGATGAGGCTCTCGAGCACGATGGCGGACTGGGTCTGCAGAATCTGGCTGCCGTTCTTCAGGTACGTGCTGAGACCGCCGGGGCTGATGGCGACATACTGGCTGCCGAGCAGGCCCTCGGTCTCGATGCTCGCATAGCTATCTTCCGGAATCTGGCTGAACTGAGGATAAACGTGCAGATGCACGTCGGCCCGGTAGCTCTGGTTGTCGAAGCCGATCGCGGTCACGTCTCCGATTCTCACTCCTGCCATCCTGACGGGCGCGCCCACCTTGAGGTCCCCGATGTTGTCGAATTCCGCGGTGACCTGATAGCCGGGGGTCTTGCCGAAGCTGAGCTTGAGCCCGTTGGAGGGCAGCTGGGTCGTGAGGAAAAGGAGCGCGGCGAGGCCCAGAATCACGAAAAGGCCCGTTCCGATCTCGAAGGAGCGAGTAGCGCGCATGGTGGGGGCGATCCTCTTACAGGAAAACGGCGGTCAGCACATAGTCGAGGAACAGCGTCAGCACGGACGAGACGACCACGGTGCGGGTCGTGGCAAGCCCGACTCCTTCGGCCGTCGGCTCGGAGTGATAGCCCTCGTTGACGGCGATGAGGCTCAGGACCACGCCAAACACCAGGCTCTTGACGATCCCCTCGGTCACATCGCGCATGCCGAGCGCGCTCTGCATCTGCGACCAGAAGGTGCCGTGGTCGATGCCCAGTAACTGTACGCCCATCAGCTGCGCGCCGTAGAGCCCGATGACATCGAAGATCGCGACGAGCAGCGGCATGGCGATCACGCCGCCGATGAAGCGCGGCGCGGCCACATAGCTCATGGGATCCACCGCCATCACCTCCATGGCGGTGAGCTGCTCGGTCGCCCGCATCAGGCCGATCTCGGAAGTCAACGAAGTGCCCGCGCGGCCGGCAAACAGCAGCGCCGTCAGCACCGGACCGAGCTCCTTCACCAAAGCGAGCGCGGCGATGACCCCGAGAGCGGTCTCCGCCCCGAAGCGCTGCAGCACGTCTTGCCCGAGCAGCCCGAGCACCATCCCGGTGAAAAGGCCCGACAGCATGATGATGATGAGCGAGCGGCCGCCGGCATTGAAGATCTGAGCGATGATGAGCCGGGGCCGGCCCAGCGCCGGCACGCAGGCGGCCAGCAGACGCACGAAGAAGATACCGGTAAGGCCGGCCTTGCGCACGAACTCGAAGATCGGTTCGGGTCGGGCTCCGTTGCTCATCCTTCATCCGCTCCGAGAAGCTGGCTGGCGTAATCGGGCGCCGGATAGTGAAAGCGCACCGGTCCGTCCTCGCTGCCGGTCATGAACTGGTGGACCGTCTCCGAGTCGCTGCGTGCAAGCTCCTGCGGCGTGCCCGAGGCCACTACGCACCCCCCCGAAATGAGGTAGGTCTCATCGGCGATGCTGGCGAGCTCCTGCACATCGTGGGAGACCACGATGCTCGTGATGCCAAGCACCTCATTCAGGTGTTTGATGAGACGCAGAATCACGCCGAGGGAGATCGGGTCGAGGCCCACGAAGGGCTCATCGTAGAGCAGCACCTCCGGGTCCATGACGATGGCGCGCGCGAGCGCCACGCGACGGGCCATGCCGCCGGAAAGCTCCGCCGGCATCAGCTCCGCCGCACCGCGCAAACCCACCGCCTCGAGCTTGGTGAGCACGAGCTTGCGGATGAGGGATTCCGGCAGGTCGGTGTGCTCGCGCACCGGAAACGCGACATTCTCGAACACGCTGATGTCGGTGAGCAGCGCGCCGTTCTGAAAGAGCATGCCCATGCGTCGGCGCATGGCGTAGACCTGCGCGCTCGAGAGCCGGTCGATATCGCGACCGAACACCCTCACCTGGCCGCTGTCGGCGGCCAGCTGTCGGGTGATGAGTCGCAGCAGCGTCGTCTTGCCGGTGCCGCTCGGTCCCATGACGGCCGTGATGAGCCCCCGGCGCACCCGCACATTGAGCCCGGCAAAGATCGGCCGGCCGTCGATGGCGTAATGCACATCGCGCACATCGACCACCGCGTCATCTGCCGGGGCGGACGGCGCGTGTGGGGCAGAGGCGGGCTCGTTCAAGCGGCTTGGGCTTCCATCTCGGGGCTGTAACGGCCCGTGGTCGCGAGGCCGTTGAGCTTCGCGCGACGGGCGAACTCCTTCTGCCCCGCGGCGAACGTCGCCGCGTTGCCGCCCCATGCCTTGAGGGCGGTGTCCTGAAGCGCGCGCCCGTAGCTGAAGGTGAGCGCCCAGGGCAGCGGGCCGATGCGATTCATGAGCGACAGGTGCAGCGTCGCCTCGGCCGAGGACTGGCCGCCCGAGAGGAATGCGATCCCGGGCACGGCCGGCGGCACGTGGCGCTTGAGCGTGCGCACGGTTGCTTCGGCGACCGCCTCGGGCGATGCGCGGTTGGCGGCCTTCTTGCCCGAGATGACCATGTTGGGTTTGAGAACCATGCCCGCGAGATCGATACGGTGCTCGAAGAGCTGGTTGAACACGGCATTCAGCGTGGCGTTGGTCACTTCCTCGCACCGCTCGATCGAGTGTCCGCCGTCCATGAGCACTTCCGGCTCCACGATCGGGACGATGTCGTTTTCCTGACAGAGCGCGGCGTAGCGCGCCAGTGCGTGCGCGTTGGCCTGAATTCCGAAAGCAGTCGGTATGCCCTCGCCGATATCGATCACGGCGCGCCACTTGGCAAAGCGCGCCCCGAGCGAGCGGTACTCGATGAGCCGCTCGCGCAGGCCATCCAGACCCTCGGTAATGGTCTCGCCGGGGAAACCGGCGAGCGGCTTCGCGCCGAGGTCCACCTTGATGCCCGGAATCATCCCGTGCTGGGTCAGATATTGAGGGAACGGGGTACCCTCGCGCGTTTTCTGCCGGATCGTCTCATCGTAGAGGATGACGCCGCTGATCGCTTCACTCGCACCCGGTGCGGTGAAGAGCAGCTCGCGGTAGCTGCGGCGATGCTCTTCGGTCGAATCCAGGCGGATGGCATCGAAGCGCTTGCGGATGGTGCCGCCGCTCTCATCCGCGGCCAGGATCCCCTTGCCCCGGGCGACCATCGCCTGGGCTGTGCGGGCGAGCTCATTGCGGTTCATCGATTCATTACCTCCAGCAATGGCGGGGCCGCCCGCGCGCACCTTGCGGTGACCGCCAGCGTCCGCCCCCGGTCTTTCGCGTGAATGGAAACGGCAAGGATACCAAATAGCGTCTGGGCGTAAGACGGCCGATGGGGGGAGCGCAGGGGTTCCTTGGCCAGTCGCTGACACCGCCGCCCATGAGACAGCGCTTGGTTCCGGGGACAATCAGTACTAAAATAGTCCTACTTCGCCGCCCCCTGGCTTCCGGGCATACCCCCTATGGTCCGTATCAGCCGACTGACAGATTACGCCACGGTGCTCCTCGCCGTGCTCGCCGAGCAGCCCGCGCGCGTGCAGACCGCCGCGGCGCTGGCGGAACAGACCCGCATTGCCGCGCCCACGGTGAGCAAGCTGCTGAAGCAGTTGCAGCGCGCCGGCCTCGTGACCTCGACCCTGGGCCTGCACGGCGGTTACCAGCTCGCACGGCCGGCGACCGAGATCAGCGCCGCAGCCATTCTCGATGCCATGGAGGGGCCCGTGGCGCTCACCGACTGCTCGGTGGGGGCCGGCCAGTGCGATATCGAGGAGACCTGTCGGGTGGGGCGCGTCTGGCAACGTCTGAACCTCACCATCCGGCGCTCACTTTATGACGTCAGCCTCGCGCAGCTCGCGGGCATCGATCCCACCCAGGTGACGCTGCCGGCCCTCGAGCGGGACATGAAGGCGGCGGGCCCGCGCGCGCCCGTCCGCTCGTGAATCGAATCATGAGTGAAACCGAAAACCAGCTGGAAGGGCTGCTCACCCGCCGCTACAAGCACGGGTTCGTCACCGATATCGATGCCGATACGGTTCCGCCCGGGCTGGATGAGGATGTCGTGCGGCTCATCTCCCGCAAGAAGGGCGAGCCCGACTTTCTCACGGAGTGGCGCCTGAAGGCGCTGCGGCACTGGCTCACCATGACCGAGCCGCACTGGTCGCACACCCACTACCCGCCGATCGACTACCAGGCGATCTCCTATTACTCGGCGCCCAAGGCGAGGAGCGACGGGCCGAAGAGTCTCGCGGAGGTTGATCCAAAGCTCCTCGAGACTTACGAGAAGCTCGGCGTGCCGCTGCACGAGCGCGCGCGCCTCGCGGGCGTGGCGGTCGATGCGGTGTTCGACAGCGTCTCGGTGGCCACCACCTTCAAGGAACGCCTGAACGAGGCCGGCGTCGTGTTCTGCCCGTTTTCCGAGGCCGTGCAGAAGCATCCGGAGCTGATCGAGCGCTACCTCGGCAGCGTCGTGCCGCACACCGACAACTTCTTCGCGTCGCTGAACTCCGCCGTGTTCTCCGACGGCTCCTTCGTCTACGTGCCAAAGGGCGTGCGCTGCCCGATGGAGCTGTCGACGTACTTTCGCATCAACGCCATCAAGACCGGCCAGTTCGAGCGCACCTTGATCATCGCCGATGAAGGCGCGCAGGTCTCGTATCTCGAGGGTTGCAGCGCCCCGCAGCGCGATGAGAACCAACTCCACGCCGCGGTCGTGGAGCTGATCGCCCTGGATGACGCCTTCATCAAGTACTCCACGGTGCAGAACTGGTACCCCGGTGATACCGAGGGCAAAGGCGGCATCTATAACTTCGTCACCAAGCGGGGCGAATGCCGCGGCCGGAACTCGCACATTTCCTGGACCCAGGTGGAGACCGGATCCGCGATCACGTGGAAGTACCCGAGCTGCGTGCTGCGCGGCGAGGGCTCGAGCGGGGAGTTCTACTCGGTCGCCACGGTCAACAACCGCCAGCAGGCGGACACCGGCACGAAGATGATTCATATCGGCCGCGACACCCGCAGCACCATCATCTCCAAGGGAATCTCCGCCGGATACGGCCAGAACACCTATCGGGGCCTGGTGAAGATCCTGCCGAGCGCGCACGGGGCGCGCAATTTCACGCAATGCGATTCACTCCTCATGGGCGGCAAGTGCGGCGCGCATACCTTTCCCTATGTCGAGGTGAAGAATCCCTCGGCGACGGTCGAGCACGAGGCCAGCACCTCGAAGATCAGTGACGATCAGCTCTTCTACTGCCTCTCTCGCGGTATCTCCGGGGAGGACGCGGTGAACCTCATCGTCAGCGGCTTCTGCAAATCCGTCTTCAAGGAGCTGCCGATGGAGTTCGCGGTCGAGGCGCAGAACCTTCTCGCCGTCAGCCTCGAAGGCGCGGTGGGTTAGAAACGAGCCGAGAAAGACATGCTGAAGATCGACAACCTTCACGTCAAAGTCGACGGCAAGGAGATCCTGAAGGGCCTCACCCTGATGGTCCCGACCGGCGAGGTGCACGCCGTCATGGGGCCGAACGGCTCCGGCAAGAGCACGCTCGCCAACGTGCTGGCCGGGCGCCCGGGGTACGAGGTCACCACCGGCTCGGTCAGCTTCGAGGGCCGCGACCTGCTCGCGCTCGCTCCGGAGGAGCGCGCGCGCGAGGGCGTCTTCCTCGGCTTCCAATACCCGGTCGAGATCCCCGGCGTCAACAACGTCTATCTTCTCAAGGCGGCGGTGAACGCCATGCGCAAGCACCGCGGCCTCGATGAGGTCGATGCGTTCGAGTTCCTGACGCTGGTGCGGGAGAAGATGCGCCTGATGCGGATGGAGGACGGCATGCTTTCCCGCGGGGTCAACGAGGGCTTCTCCGGAGGTGAGAAGAAGCGCAACGAGGTCCTGCAGATGCTGGTGCTGGAGCCGCGGCTCGCCATTCTCGATGAGACCGACTCGGGCCTCGACATCGATGCGCTCAAGGTAGTCGCCAACGGCGTCAACACGCTGCGCTCGCCGGAGCGCTCGCTCGTGCTCGTCACGCACTATCAGAGGCTTCTCGACTTCATCGTCCCGGATCACGTGCACGTGCTGGTCAAGGGGCGCATCGCCCGCAGCGGCGATAAATCGCTCGCGCTCGAGCTCGAGCGGCGCGGCTACGACTGGGTGAGCGGCGAGGCGGCATGACATCGGAGCCTCGCACTTCGGCGCTCGCCAAGCGGGTGCTCGACGAGTACGCGGCGGTACGCGAGTCCTTGCCGGCCGGCGTCGTCAGCGCCGCGCGGCGGCGGGAGGCGATCCAGGCGCTCGCCGCGCAAGGGCTGCCCCTGACGCGTGAGGAGAACTGGCGCTACAGCAACTTGCGGCCGCTCGAGCGAGCGCGCTTCGCACCGGTCGCGGCCGCGGATTCGGCGCCGATGCCGCTGCCGGTGCCGCCGTCCGGTTCGGAGCTGCCCGCGAAGTTGGACGGCTTCGCGCGCTACGTATTCGTGGACGGGGTTTTTGCGCCCACGCTCTCTTCACCCCTGGAGCTCGCGGGATTCAGCGTCCGCACTCTGCGGCGCGAACACCCCACGGCGACGCTCGCACGCTTGCCCCGCGCGCTGCCCGCCGTCGGGAGTCTGCCGGAGGCGCGCCTCGCGCTGCTCAACGAGGCGTTTGCGACCGATACCGCCTCGATTCATGTCAGCGCCGCGGCCGAGGAGCCCCCCCGCGTGGAGCTCGCATTCCTCGCGGTCGCGGGCGCCGATGCCGGCACCTCCTATCCGCGCGTGCACGTCGCGCTCGATCCGGGCACCCGCCTCATCCTGCTCGAGCGGCACGTCGGTGCCGGCGGGGCCGCCAGTTTCGTCAACAGCTCGATCGAGGTGGAGATCTCTCGCGGCGCGCAGCTGACCCATTACCGCCTGCAGCAGGCCGGAGCGCGCGCCACGTGGCTGGACACCCTGGCGGCGGTGCTGGCGGCGGATGCGCGCTACCGGCTGCTCGCCATCCACACCGGCGCGCTCTCGGCGCGGTCGACGAGCTACGTGCAGATGGCCGGGGCGGGTGCCGAGCTCAGCTTCTCGGCGCTCGCGCTCGGGGAGCGCCAGCAGGTTCAGGACAACTTCGCGCTGGTGGAGCATCTCGCGCCGCGCGCCCGCACCGAGCAGACGTTCCGCGGAATCGCCTCGGGACGCGCCCGCGTGGCCTTCAACGGCAAGATCACCGTCCGCCAGAGCGCGCCCGGGACCGACTCCCGCCAGTCGCTGCGGGGCCTGCTCGCCGGCCCGGAGGCTGAGATCGATGTCCGGCCGCAGCTCGAGATCTACACCGACGATGTGCGCTGCAGCCACGGTGCGACCGCGGGCAAGCTCGATGAGAGCATGCTCTTCTATCTGCTCTCGCGCGGCCTCGCGCCCGAGGTGGCGCAGCGTCTGCTCAAATGGGCGTTCCTGGAGGATGTCGTCTCCAGGATCGACTTACCCGAGGTGAGGCGCCAGATCGAGCGCGAGCTCGCCGGCCAGATGCCCGATGTCGCCTCGCTGCAGGAGATCCTCTGATGGCTGTTTCGGCTTCCCGCGTTGCGACCGCACCCGTGCTCGACGCCGAGCGCGTGCGCGGCGACTTCCCCATCCTCGAGCGGATGATCAACGGCCGCCCGCTCGTCTACCTCGACAGCGCGGCATCCGCGCAGCGCCCGCTGCCGGTGCTGCGCGCGGTGGAGCGGTACGAGACGCATTCTCATGCCAATGTGCATCGCGGCGTGCATGCCCTCAGCCAGGCCGCGACCGAGGCGTTCGAGGGCGCCCGCGAGCGGGTGCGCCGGTTCCTCAACGCGCATTCCACGCGCGAGATCATCTTCGTGCGCGGCACGACCGAGGGCGTGAACCTCGTCGCGCAATCCTACGCCCGGCCGCTTCTCGGACCTGGCGATGAGATCCTGATCACCGGCCTCGAGCATCACGCCAACATCGTGCCCTGGCAGATGGTGCGCGACCAGACGGGTTGCACTTTGAAGGTGGCGCCCATCAACCGCCGCGGAGAGGTCGAGCTCGATCGCTTCCTCGCCCTGTTGTCGCGGCGCACGCGCCTCGTCGCGATCGCACATGTCTCGAATGCGCTCGGCACCATCCTGCCGGTGAAGCGCATGATCGAGGCGGCGCACGCTCATGGCGCGGTGGTATTGGTCGATGGCGCCCAGGCCGTCCCCCACTCCAGCGTCGATGTGCGCGCCCTCGGCTGTGATTTCTACGCCTTCTCCGGCCACAAGCTCTACGGCCCGACCGGCATCGGCGTGCTTTACGGCCGGGAGGAGCTGCTCGCCGCCATGCCCCCCTGGCAGGGGGGCGGTGACATGATCCTCACGGTCTCCTTCGAGAGGTCCACCTACAACGAGCTGCCGTGGAAGTTCGAGGCCGGCACACCCAACATCTCCGGAGCCGTCGGCCTCGCCGCGGCCATGGACTACGTGGAGAGCCTCGGGCTCGAAGCGATCGCCGCGCACGAGCAGCGCCTGCTCGAGCACGCCACCCGGGAGCTCGAGCGTATCCCCGGCATCGAGATCATCGGCACCGCTCAGCACAAGGCGGCGGTACTGTCCTTCACCATGGCAGGTGTGCATCCGCACGATCTCGGCACCATCCTCGATGCCGAGGGGGTGGCGGTGCGCACCGGTCACCACTGCGCCATGCCGGTGATGACGTTCTTCGACATACCGGCGACGGCACGCGCGTCCTTCGGCTGCTATAACACGCAGGCTGACGTGGCGAGCCTGCTCGCGGCTCTCGGCAAGGCGCGCGAGGTGTTCGGCTGATGGACCTGAAAGAGCTCTACCGCGACGTGATTCTCGATCACAACAAGCGCCCGCGGAATTTCGGCCGGCTGCAGCCCTGCGACACGCATGCCGAGGGACACAACCCCCTCTGCGGCGACCGCCTGACGGTGTCGCTGCGCCTGAAGGATGATCGCATCGAGGACATCCGCTTCGAGGGCAAGGGCTGCGCGATCTCGACGGCTTCCGCCTCGTTGATGACCGAGGCCGTCAAGGGCAAGGACAAAAGAGCCGTCAACCAGCTCTATGCGCGGATTCATGCGCTTTTGACCCGGCAGGACGCCGTCCCCGATGCCTCGCTCGGCAAGCTCGCGGCGCTCTCCGGCGTGCACGAGTTCCCCGCCCGCGTCAAATGCGCGAGCCTCTGCTGGCATACCCTGAACGCCGCGCTCGAGCGCGCCGACAGCACCGTCTCGACGGAGTGAGACCATGCGTAGTCACGAGAACGAGCCGTTCGTCGTCAACCGCGAAGTCAAGGCGGTGATCGTCCCCGCGGGCGTCGAGGTCAATCTCAAGCCCGGCCAGGCCGGCTACATCACCCAGGCCCTGGGTGGCAGCTTCACCGTGTACATGGAAGGCAATCTCTTTCGGATATCCGGCGCGGACGCCGACGCCATCGGCAAGGAGCCGGTGAACCCTCCGGAGCTGCCCCCCAACGCCACCGAGGATGACGTCCGGGAGCTCGCCTGGACCCAGATGCGCACCTGCTACGACCCCGAGATCCCGATCAACATCGTCGACCTTGGCCTCGTCTATGACTGCACCGTGCAACCCAACGAGGACGGCACCCGCACGGTCGAAGTGCGGCTCACCCTGACGGCTCCGGGTTGCGGCATGGGTGAGATCCTGGTCGATGACGTCAAGGACAAGATCGAGCGCATCCCCACGGTGCGTGAAGCGCGTGTCGAGCTGACCTTCGACCCTCCCTGGAACCAGAGCATGATGTCCGAGGAGGCGCGGCTGCAGACAGGGATGTACTGAGATGTCCTGGGTCGATGTCGGCAGCGCGGCGCAGTTGCGCGAGTCCACTCCGCTTTCCGTGGACATCGATGGCCTCGCGCTCGTGATCGTGCGCTGCGGCAAGGAGCTCTACGCGGTGGAGGACCGCTGCACTCACGACGGCGAGCCGCTCGAGGGCGCCGAAGTCGAGTCGTGCCAGATCATCTGCCCCCGTCACGGCGCGCGGTTCTGCCTGCGCACCGGCGAGGCGTTGACGCCGCCGGCTTATGAGCCGCTGAGGACCTACGCGGCGCGGGAAGAGAACGGGCGAGTGCTGCTCGAGCAGCCTGCCTGACGGATCCCCGGGGCTGCTGCCGAGGTATAATTTCGCCGTATGAAATCCGCCCTCCTCGAGCGCCTGCGCTCGGACATCGCAGGACTTAAGGAACAGGGCCTTTACAAGAGCGAGCGCGTGCTCGCGGGGCCGCAGGGAGGCACGGTGCGCACCGGGGAGCGCGAGGTGGTGAACCTCTGCGCCAACAACTACCTCGGACTCGCGAATCATCCGGCGGTGCGCGAGGCTGCGCACCGCGCCATCGACCGGTTTGGTTTCGGGATGGCCTCGGTGCGCTTCATCTGCGGGACGCAGACCGTGCACAAGCAGCTCGAGGCGGCGCTGAGCCGTTTCCTCGGCACCGAGGACGCCATCCTCTACTCCTCCTGCTTCGATGCCAACGGCGGACTCTTCGAGACGCTGCTCGATGAGCGCGATGCGGTCATCTCCGATGCGCTCAATCATGCGAGCATCATTGACGGCATCAGGCTCTGCAAGGCGCAACGCCACCGTTATGCCAACAGCGACATGGCGGAGCTCGAGCAGTGCCTCAAGCAGGCGAGCGGCGCCCGGACCCGGCTGATCGCCACCGATGGCGTCTTCTCCATGGACGGCATCGTGGCCAATCTCGCGGCCATCTGCGATCTGGCGGATCGCTACGACGCGCTGGTGATGGTCGATGACTCGCACGCGACGGGCTTCATGGGACCGGGCGGACGCGGCACTCCGGAGCACTGCGGAGTGGCCGCCCGAATCGACATCCTGACGGGCACGCTCGGCAAGGCGCTGGGCGGCGCCAGCGGGGGCTACATCGCTTCGCGCAAGGAGGTGGTGGAGTGGCTGCGGCAGCGCTCGCGGCCCTATCTTTTTTCCAACAGCATCCCGCCGGTCGTGGCCGCCGTGGGACTGCGGGTCATCGATCTGCTCGAGCACTCCCCGCAGCTGCGCACCCAGCTTCACGAGAACGCGCGCTACTTCCGCGCCGGACTCACACGGCTCGGATTCGAGCTCAAGCCCGGCGAGCACCCCATCATTCCGGTGATGCTGGGCGATGCCGCCCTCGCCGGCCGCATGGCCGATCGCCTGCTCGAGCGCGGCATCTACGTGGTCGGCTTCTCCTATCCGGTGGTGCCGAAGGGCCAGGCACGCATCCGCACCCAGATGTCGGCGGCGCTCGAGCGCGAGCAGCTCGATAAAGCCCTCGAGGCATTCGCCGACGTGGGAAGAGCGCTGGGAATCGTGAAATGAACTGCGCGCCGCGCCTGAAGAGGATCATCCGTTGAAAGCATTGGTCAAGAAAGAGGCCGCACCCGGCATCTGGCTGGACGATGTGCCGGAACCCAAGGTCGGCCACAACGACGTGCTGATCGAGATCGGCAAGACCGCGATCTGCGGCACCGACATGCATATCTACAACTGGGATGCCTGGGCGCGCAAGACCATCCCGGTGCCGATGGCGGTCGGCCATGAGTATTACGGCCGCATCGTCGACATGGGCTCGGAGGTGCGAGGCTTCAAGAGCGGCGATCGCGTCTCCGGCGAAGGGCACATCACCTGCGGCTACTGCCGCAACTGCCGCGCGGGCCGCCGCCACCTCTGTCGCAACACGGTGGGAGTCGGCGTCAACCGTCCAGGCGCGTTTGCGCAGTACCTGGCGATCCCCGCCGACAATGCGTTCAAGCTGCCGGAGTCGATCGGCGACGATGTCGCCTCGATCCTCGATCCCTTCGGCAATGCGACCCACACCGCCCTCGCCTTCAACATGGTGGGCGAGGACGTGCTGATCACCGGCGCCGGTCCCATCGGCATCATGGCGGTCGCGATCGCACGCTTCGTCGGGGCGCGTCACGTCGTGATCACGGATGTCAACGATTACCGGCTGCAGCTCGCGAGAAGCATGGGCGCCACGCGCGCCATCAACGTTCAACGCGAGTCACTCGAGCAAACGATGAAGGACCTCGGCATGCAGGAGGGCTTCGACGTCGGCCTCGAGATGTCGGGCAACGCCGCGGCCTTCCGCGAGCTGCTGCGCACCATGCATCATGGCGGATCAGTCGCGATCCTCGGTATTCCACCGGAGGATACGGCCATCGACTGGAACCAGGTGATCTTCAAGGGTCTCACCCTGAAGGGGATCTACGGACGGGAGATGTTCGAGACCTGGTACAAAATGGCGAGCCTGCTGCAAAGCGGACTGAAGCTCGAGCCCGTCATCACCCATCACCTGCCGGTGCAGGAGTATGCTCAAGCCTTCAACATCATGGGCTCGGGCCGCTCCGGCAAGGTCATCATGGACTGGAAGAGTCTCCCTTGATCAATCAGCGCTGCAGAAGCAGTACGAGTAGAGATGCCCCGGCACGCTCAAGCGTGTCAGCTGCCTCAAGTCCCGCGCCACGGGGTTGAGTCGATTCGCGACTTCCGCCAGGCCAAACGACGGCGCGTCGGCATGGAAGAGTGACACCGCGGTGGCGGCCGCACGCGCCTGGGTCTGCTGCAACAGTTCCTCCGCCCAGGACATGTGCGGCTGGATGAACTGCACCTGATAGCGCCTCACCTTGGCGAGGTGCGCCGCGGCTCGCACCGCATCCTCCAGTGTCCCCAGGTGATCGACGAGCCCGATCTTGCGCGCGTCCGCGCCCGCCCAGACGCGGCCCTGGCCGATCGCATCGATCTGTTGCGGCGTCTCCCGGCGGCCGGCGGCGACGCGGTCGAGGAACTCCTGGTACCCCCTGTCGACCTGCGACTGCAGCAGCTGGCTGATCTGCGGTCCGAGCGGCCGATCGATGGTGAGTGCGCCGGCAAGCGGCGTCGTGCCGACGCCATCGACACTCACACCGATTTTGCTCAGCGTCTGGTCGATGGTCGGGATGATCGCAAAGATGCCGATGGAGCCGGTGAGCGTCGCCGGGCTCGCCCAGATCTGGTTGGCGGGCGCCGAGATGTAGTAGCCGCCCGAGGCCGCGAGATCACCCATCGAGACCACGAGCGGCTTGCCCGCCGCCCGCAGGGCCTCGAGCTCCTGGTAGATCTCCTCCGAAGCGGCAACGCTGCCGCCGGGACTGTCGACGCGCAGCACCACCGCCTTGATGTTCTTGTCGAGGCGCGCCTGATGAATGAGCTCCGAGAGCGAATCGCCCCCGATGGTACCGGGCGGCTGCCGGCCGTCATCGATGTCCCCGGACGCGACGATGACGCCGATGCGCGCGCTGCCGTCGCCGTGATCGACCTTCATCTGCGCATGCACGATCCGCGCGTAATCCTCGGCGGAAATTCCGTTGAAGGTGCCCGTCGACTTGTCCTCGCCGACGATTCCGATCAGATACCGGTTCACCTGCAGCCTGTTGGCGAGCGCGGTGACGAGGCCCGCCTGCAGAGCGACCTTCGCCGCATTGCCGTTGGCGGCGCTGACGGTCTTCGGCAACGAGTCGACGTAGCTCTCGATGGCATCGGCGGGGAGCTTGCGGGCGGCCGTCACCGCCTTCTGATAAGTCGACCAGAGGACGTTCAGATAAGCGAGGCTCTGCTGCTTGTCCGCCGAGGACATGTCACTGCGGGTGAAGATCTCGACGGCGCTCTTGAACGTGCCGACGCGAAACACATTGACGTCGACACCCACCTTCTGCAGCAGTCCCTTGAAGTAGAGCGGATAACGACTGAAGCCCTCGATCATCACGTACCCGGTCGGGTCGAGATAGATCTGCTCCGCCTGTGCCGCGAGGTAATACTGGTCCTGATCGTACGCCGTGCCGAAGGCGATGACGGGCTTGCCGCTCGCGCGAAACTTCCGGATCGCGCTCGCGAGCTCTTCGAGCTCCGGCTGGCCGGCACCCTGCATCTCGTCGAGGTCGAGCACCAGCACGCGGATGCGCTTGTCGGTGGCCGCGGCGCGAACGGCATCGACCAGGTTCCAAAGCAGCACCTCCTGGCGCTGTTGGCCCTGGGCGTTCTGGATCGCCCGCTGGACCGGATCGCCGCTTAGCTGCTCGACGAGTCGTCCTTGGGGCTGCACGACCAGGGCGGCGCGATCCGGCACCCCCGGCGTCGATGAGCTCACGGCCCAGACGATGAGCCCGAAGATGACGATGAGCAGGATGAGGTGCAGGACCTTGCGCACGCCATCGAGGCCGCGCCAGATCCCCCTCAAGATCGCCCGCAAAGTGCTCATCGTGCGCCCGCGTGCGGCTCAGATCTTCTCTTCGATCCTCGCCGCCTTGCCCGACAGGTTGCGCAGATAGTAGAGCTTCGCGCGCCGAACGTTACCGCGGCGCTTGACCGTGATGTCGCTGATCGCGGGGCTGTGGGTCTGGAACACACGCTCCACGCCCTCCCCGTGCGAGATCTTGCGCACGGTGAAGGAGGAATTCAGGCCCCGGTTGCTACGCGCGATCACGATGCCCTCGTAGGCCTGGATGCGCTCGCGGTCGCCCTCGACGACCTTCACCTGCACGACCACGGTGTCGCCCGGCTTGAAATCCGGCACCTCGCGGGTCATGCGCTCTTTCTCGAGTTGTTGGACGATCTTACTCATGTGCTCATCCTCGATCTTTCGTCACTCGCCGCCCCTGCGGCGAGAAATTCGCCAAGTAACCGCTGCGCCTCGGGCGTGAGCCCGTGGCGAGCGATGAGATCCGGTCGCCGCAGCCACGTGCGTGCCACCGCCTGCTGCAATCGCCAACGCTCGATGTCGGCGTGCTTGCCCGACAACAGCACCGCCGGCACTTCGCGTCCCTCGAACACCTCCGGCCGGGTGTAGTGCGGCCAGTCGAGGAGCCCGTTCGAGAACGAATCGGCGCCGCTCGAGCGCTCATCACCCAGCACTCCCGGCAAGAGGCGCGCCACGGCATCGATGACCGTGAGCGCGGGCAGCTCGCCGCCCGAAAGCACGTAGTCACCGACCGAGAGCTCCCGATCGACGCCGAGCTCGATCACCCGCTCATCGAGTCCCTCGTACCGGCCGGCGACGAGGAGCAGACCGGGACATCCGGACAGCTCCTGTGCCACGGCCTGGCTAAAGGGCTCACCCTGGGCCGACAGGCACACCCGGGGGCTCCCCGCGGGCAGCCGCGCCTGTGCCGCACGGATGGCCGCGAGCACCGGCTCCGGCTTCAGCACCATGCCGGGACCGCCGCCATAAGGCCGATCGTCCACCGTGCGGTGCACGTCGCTCGTGTGCCTCCGCGGGTCCTCCGTGCCGACCGTCAACCGTTCGCGCTCCAGCGCGCGCCCGAGCACTCCGTAGCGCAACGCTCCGGTGATCATCTGCGGAAAGAGCGTGACGACTTCGATCTTCATGGACCGCCTATTCGAGCTCCGCTGGCCAGTCCACCCAGATCCGGCCCGCCGCAAGGTCCACCCGCCGCAAGTGCGCCGGGACCGCCAGGACCCAGTGCTCCCTGCGACCCGCCGCCTCGCGCGTTCCCGCCGCCAAGCGGTCCGGCTCCTCCACCACCATCACGACGCCCGCCGGCGCGTCGATGAAATACGCCACCCGGCCGAGCGCCACGCCCTCGAGGTTCTCAACCTCGAACCCTATCAGGTCCGCGCGGTAGTACTCGCGATCACCTGCCGGCGGCAGCTCTGCCCGCTCGACCTCGACCCACGCTCCGGTCAGAAGCGCCGCGCCGTCGCGGCTTTCGATCCCCTCGAGGCGGGCAATCAGCCGCTTTCCCTGCATCCGCCCCTCGATGAGGCGGTAGCGCTGCCGCTCGCCTCGCTGCGGGCGCAGCGCCCAGTCGCGATACTCGAGCAGCGCCTGCGGCGGCTCGGTATGAGAGGACACGTGCACCCAGCCGGCGAGTCCGAAGGGAGCGCCGATCCGGCCGAGCTCCAACCAGTGCTTCGCACTCGCGCAGCCCGGTCTCAGAGACGGCGGGGCCATACGGGCTGACCGCAGTCCGGCGCGCGTCCTCTCAGGCGGTCGCCTGCTTCCGGTACGAGGCCACGAGCGAGCGCACGCGCTCCGAGGGTTGCGCCCCCTTGCCCACCCAATAATCGATGCGCGGCAGATCGAGCTTGAGCTTCGTCTCCCCGCGATGCGCGATGGGATTGAAGAAGCCCACGTGCTCCAGGCTAGGCCCGCCCTGGCGCTTGCGGCCGTCGGTCACGACCACGTGATAGAAGGGCTGATTTCGCGCCCCGCGCCTCGTCAGGCGAATGGTCACCATGTTTCGTTTCGCTCCGGAGCCACCCAAAAAAGAGCGCGGATTCTACGCGGTTTCGGGCTTGCTTTAAAGTCAAAGAGTGAGCGCGGTCAGGGTGCCGCGCCGGCCCGGACGGTCACCGCGGCGGCACTCCCGGAGGCAGGCCCCCCTTCAGAGCTCCGAGGAGCCGCTGCAGGCGTCCGCCCTTCATGCTCTTCATCATGCGCTGCATCTGCAGAAACTGCTTCATCAGACGGTTGACGTCCTGCACCTGCACCCCCGCGCCGCGGGCAATCCGCCGGCGCCGGGAGCCATCGATGATGCCCGGCGCACGCCGCTCCCGCCGAGTCATCGAATTGATGATCGCAATCTGGCGCCGCACCTCGCGATCCCCCTGGTCCGCTGACATGGCGCCTTTGGACGTCGCCGCCACCGGCAGCTTCTCCATCACGGCGCCGAGACCCCCGAGCTTCTGCACCTGCTCCAGCTGACTTTTCAGATCGCTGAGGTCGAAGCCTTTGCCCTTGGCCACCTTGCGGGCGAGGCGCTCAGCCTCCTTTTGATCCACCTGCCGGTGCACCTGCTCGACGAGGCTCACCACATCGCCCATCCCGAGGATGCGTGAAGCCATGCGATCGGGGTCGAAGGGCTCCAGCGCCTCGGTCTTCTCACCGACTCCGAGGAAGACGATGGGCTTGCCGGTGACGTGGCGAACCGAAAGCGCCGCTCCGCCCCGGGCATCACCATCGGCTTTGGTGAGGATGATGCCGGTCAGATCGAGCGCGGCACCAAAAGCCCGGGCCGCGTTCAGCGCGTCCTGGCCGGCCATGGCATCGATGACGAAGAGCCGCTCGGCGGGATGGGCCGCCTCGTCAATCTGTCGGACCTCCTCCATGAGCACCTCATCGACATGCAACCGGCCCGCGGTGTCGACGATGAGCACGTCGAAGACGCCGCGCTTGGCCTGTTGCAGAGCCTCGCGCGCGATGCCGGCTGGGGAAGTCCCGGCGTCGGCCGCGAAGTAATGCGCATTGACCTGGGCGGCGAGTCGCTCGAGCTGCAGCATCGCCGCCGGCCGGCGCACATCCGTGCTCACCAGCAGTACCCGCTTGCGCTGCTCCTCCGTCAGCCAGCGGGCGAGCTTCGCCGCCGTCGTCGTCTTGCCGGCACCTTGCAGGCCCGCGAGCAGCACGACGAGCGGGGGCTGGGCGCGCAGACTGAACCCGGCGCTGGGACCGCCCATGAGCTCGCCCAGTTCCCGGTGCAGGATACCGATGAACGCCTGACCGGGAGTCAAGCTCTGGGCGACCTCGGCTCCGAGGGCCTTCGACTTCACCGACTCGATGAAGCTCTTGATGACCGGCAGGGCGACGTCCGCCTCGAGAAGCGCGACCCGCACCTCCCGCAGGGCGTCGCTGATGTTCTCCTCGGTGATTCGCCCCCGGCCGCGCAGGGTATCGAGGGTGCGGGAGAGGCGCGCGCTCAGGGTATCGAACATCGGTGAAGTATATTGGAGGCGCGCTGGGCGGGGCAGGGACTGCGCAGTGCAATGTCCCGATCCAGCGCTTTAACAAGAGGAACTCAGATTGAACGACTCACCGTCATCTCCCGTGCTCCTCATCGTCCTCGTCGCGCTGCTCACCATCATCGCCTTCTCCTCGGGGACCGAGGTCGCGATGCTGTCCGTCAACCGCTACCGCATCCGTCACCGGGCCAAGGCCGGACAGAGCACCGCGAAGCTCCTCGAGCGGCTGCTGCAGAAACCGGAGGACTGGCTCGGCGCCAATCTCGTCATTCTCGCCGCCGCCAGCGTGTTCGCTTCCGCAACCGCGACCCTGCTCGCGCAACGCACGCGCTACCACCACGCGGTGCCCGTCACCGGATTTCTCCTGACGGTGGCGGTCATCGTCTTCTGCGAGCTCGCGCCCAAGATCTTCGCGGCCACCCACCCCGAGTCGGTGGCGCTCAACACCGCGCGCATCTATCACACCCTGGTGCTGCTCGCGCGGCCGTTCCTCTGGGTGACCAACAAGATGGCATACGGTCTGCTGCGGCTGGTGGGCGTCGTGAGGTCCGAGCCCGCGAGCCAGACATTGAGCACCGAGGAGCTGCGCACGGTCGTGGCGGAGGCGGGCCCCATGATCCCCGCGCGGCACCGCCAGATGCTGCTCTCGATACTCGATCTGGGTCTGATCACCGTGAACGACATCATGATCCCGCGACAGGAGATCGCCGGCATCGACGTCGAGGCGCCCTGGGAGGACATTCTCGAGCAGCTGCGCCAGACACCTCACACCCGGCTGCCGGTCTACCGCGGCGCGCTCGACAATCTGCTCGGCATCCTGCACATGAAGCGCGTGGCGCACGAGCTTGCCCGCGGCACCCTGACGCGAGAGCGGCTGGTCGAGATCGGCAGCGGGCGTGAGCCGTACTTCGTGCCCGAAGGTACGTCTCTCAACATGCAGCTCGCTTTTTTCCAGCGCAACCGCCGGCGCCTCGCGTTCGTCGTCAACGAGTATGGCGACATCGAGGGCCTGGTGACGCTCGAGGACATCCTCGAGGAGATCGTGGGCGAGTTCACCACTGACCCGGCGACGGTGACCCACAAGGACATTCATCCGCAGGGCGCCGGTGTCTTCATCATCAATGCGAGCGCGACTCTGCGGGCGCTGAATCGGGCGCTGCAGTGGCAGCTGCCGACCGATGGCCCGAAGACGTTGAATGGACTTCTGCTCGAGCAGCTCGAGACCATCCCCTCCCCCGGGACGGCGGTGAAGGTCGGGCCCTACGAGTTCGAAGTCCTGCAGATCGCGGACAACGCGATCAGAACCGTGCGCGTGCGGGCGCCGGTTGAGGAGTTGAATTCGGCTCGCGCGAGCGGCTGAGCGCGGCCTCGAGCGCCTCGCTCACCCGGGCGACGGCGATCACCTCCATGCCCTCGAGCGGCTTTCGCGGCGCGTTCTCGCGCGGCACCACCGCCATCCGGAAACCCTGCTTCTGCGCCTCCCGCAGGCGCTCCTCTCCATAGGCGACCGGGCGCACTTCACCGGTGAGCCCGATCTCCCCGAAGGCGACGAGCGAGCCCGGCAGCGCACGATCGGCGCGGCTCGAGGCAAGCGCGATCACCACCGGCAGATCCCATGCGGTCTCATCGATCTCGATCCCGCCCACGACGTTGACGAAGACATCATGCTCCTGCAGCGGCAGCGCCGCATGGCGACTCAACACCGCGAGCAGCATCGCCAGACGGTTGGAGTCGAGCCCCTGCGCGATGCGCCGTGGCGCCCCGAAACTCATCCGATCGACGAGAGCCTGCAACTCGATGAGCAGCGGCCGCCCGCCGTCGCGCATCACGGTCACGATGCTTCCCGCCGCCGGCTCGGGTGCGCGGGCGAGGAAGATCGCCGATGGATTGCGCACCTCCTTCAGTCCGCCCTCCGTCATGGCGAAGAAGCCGAGCTCGTTGACCGCGCCGAAGCGGTTCTTGGTCGCGCGCACGATGCGAAAGCGGCTGCCAGCCTCGCTCTCGAAATAGAGCACCGTATCGACGAGGTGCTCGAGCACCCGGGGACCGGCGATCGCACCTTCCTTGGTGACGTGGCCGATGAGAATCACGGCCGTGGCGCTGGCCTTGGCGAAGCGGATGAGCTCCGCGGTGCACTCCCTCAGTTGCGAGACCGCACCCGCGCTGGCGGCAACCGCATCCGACTGCACCGTCTGGATCGAGTCCACGACGAGCAGCGCCGCCCGCCGGCCCTCGGTCTGCTCGAGAATCGATCGCAGGTCATTTTCGGCCAGCACCTCGAGAGCCGCCGCGGCAATTCCGAGCCGCCGGGCTCTCAATGCCACCTGCGAAACCGACTCCTCGCCGCTCGCGTAGACCACCGGGTGTGCGCCGGCGACATGCGCCGCGACCTGCAGCAGCAGGGTCGACTTGCCGATGCCCGGATCGCCGCCGAGCAGCGTCACCGAGCCCGGGACGGCTCCCCCTCCGAGAACCCGATCGAGCTCGCCTTGACCGCTCGCGAGGCGCTCGAGATGGAGCTCCTTGCCGGGGGCGAGCGGCACGGGAGCGGCGCCCCTCGAGCCGGCAGCGGAAGCGCCTGGGCCCGAGGGGCTCCTCGCAGCGGCCGCGGGCCGGCGGGCGGCGCGCTGCTCGAGCGAGTTCCATTCGCCGCAGGCCGGGCATTGGCCCTGCCATTTCAGGGTCTCGCCCCCGCAGGAGGCACAGACGAAGACAGAGATCGGACGTGGCATCGATGCGCTTCACGAACGAGTTGGGCCGGGTTGAGCTAGGATGCGCGCCGGGGAGGACCGGATGACCGGTTTGTGACCAGGCGCTCGGACTCAACTGACGGCAATGCTAGCTTATGCCCGTCCCGCTCGGGGACGGGATAGTGATGCGCATCACATTTTAATAGGCCCAAAACGACGGCATGAGCTTAAAAGGCAAGCTGCGCATCGTCGGACTGACCGATACAGGCAAAGTTCGCGAGCACAACGAGGACACGATTGCCCTGGACCCGGACCTCGGGCTACTCGTGCTCGCTGATGGCATGGGCGGCTACAACGCGGGTGAGGTGGCGAGCGGGATCGCCGTGAAGACCATCGTGAGCCTGGTGCGCGAGCAGCTGGAGCGGGAGGACCTGCATGCGCACGACCGCGGCGCGAACCTCTCGCGCCCGAGCATCATCCTGAGGGATGCCATCCACCGGGCCAACAAGATCATCTACCAGACCGCGCGCAGCCAGCCGCAATGCGAGGGTATGGGCACGACGGTCGTGGCGGCGCTGTTCTTCGACAACAGGGTGACCATCGCCCACGTGGGCGACTCGCGCACGTACAGGCAGCGCAGCGACAAGTTCGAGCAGGTGACGATGGACCATTCGCTGCTGCAGGAGCTGGTCGACCGCGGCTTCTACTCCGCCGAGGAGGCCCAGCGGGCGGCGAACAAGAACTACGTCACCCGTGCGCTCGGAGTGGAGCCGAATGTCGAGGTCGAGATCCAGGAGATCCCGGTGCAGAAGGGAGAGGTCTACATGCTCTGCTCGGACGGCCTCTCGGACATGGTCGAGGACGACGATATCCATTTAACCATAAGCACCTTTGGTGCTAATCTTGACACCGTTGCCAAGCAACTGATTCAACTGGCCAATGACAACGGGGGCCGCGACAACATTTCCGTGCTGATGGCACAGGTGCTGGATGCATTCCCGGCGCGGACGCGCATATTCGACAAGATCCTGGGTTGGTTCGGCTGAAACGGCAAGAGGCGAAGCACATGGCAAGGTTGGTCTTGAGCCTGGATAGCCAGGTAATGGCGGAATACAACATGAACAAGGAGCGCTACACCATTGGCCGGCTCCCGGATAACGACATCCGCATCGACAACGCGGCGGTGAGCGGACATCACTCGCTCATCATCAACATCCTCAATGACTCGTTCCTCGAGGACCTGAACAGCACCAACGGCACGTACGTCAACGGCAAGCTGATCAAGAAGCACGCGCTGCAGCACGGCGATGTCATCACCGTCGGCCATCATCAGCTGCGCTTCGTGGAGGATGACGAGCAGCAGGATGAGTTCGAGAAGACGATGGTGATCCAGCCCTCGGCCCGCCCGGTCGAGAAGCTGCGCACGGCCGTCGCCGATTCGCACGCGCTCGATGGCGAGGCGGCCCCGGCCGCGGCGGCGGCCCCGCCTCCGACGGCCGCGGAAACCGGCCGGAATCGGCGCGCCACCGATGGGGCGGCGCCGAGGAAGGCGAAGCTACAGGTGCTCTCCGGCGCCTTCGCCGGCCGCGAGCTCGAGATCACCAAGGCGCTGACCACGCTCGGCCGGCCCGGGGTGCAGGTCGCGGCCATCACGCGTCGCGGCGAGGGCTACTACATCGTGCACGTCGACAGCGGCAAGCCCGATGACTTCCCGCTGCTCAACGGCGCACCGATCGGCGCGCAGGCAACACGGTTGAGCGACAACGACGTCATTCAACTCGCCGGCGTGAAGATGGGTTTTTTTGTCAATTGAGGGTCAGCGCAGCTCCAGGGGCACGCGCTGGCTGACCCCGCAAAGCAGCTCGTAGGGGATCGTGCCCGCGTGGCGGGCGATCTCCTCGACCGGCAGTCCCTTGCCCCAGAGCACCGCCGGTGTGCCGACCCGCACGCCGGCGAGCTCCGTGACATCCACCGCGATCATGTCCATCGATACCCGGCCGCAAAGCGGCGCGCGCCGCTCATCGACGAGGACCGGAGTGCCGTTTGGCAGAGCGCGGGCGAGCCCGTCGCCGTAACCGGCGGCGACGATCGCGATCTTGGAGTTGCGTGCGGCCCGCCATGTCCCGCCATAGCCCACCGTCTCTCCGCGAGGCACTTCGCGCACGGCAATGACCGAGGTCTCGAGGCTCATCGCCGGCTCGAGGCCGAGGTCCGTCCCGGTACGGTTCGCGAAGGGCGAGGCGCCGTAGAGCGCAAGCCCCGGCCGCACCCAGTCGCACCTCAAATGCAGCTCACTGAAGATGCCGGCCGAGTTGGCGATGCTGATCGGGCAATCGAGCCCGCGAGTCGCCTCCTTGAAGCGGGCCACCTGCCCCGCGGTCATCGGATCGTCCGGCTCGTCGGCGCGCGCGAGGTGGGTGAGAAGCCGAATCTCCAGCGGCGCGGGCTCGAGCTTGCGCAGCCGCTCGAGGGCGGCGGGAAACTCGCTCGGCCTGAAGCCGAGGCGATTCATGCCCGTATCGATCTTGACCCAGAGCACGAAGCGGTGAGGCCCGGAATCCTTCTCGAGGATCTCGATCTGCAGGGCATCGTGCACCACGAGATCGAAGCCGTAGCGAGCCGCCTCGAGCAGCTGCTCGGCGGCGAACACGCCCTCGAGCAGTACGATCGGCTGGGTAACGCCCTGGGCGCGCAGCGCCAGCCCCTCCTCCAGGCGCGCCACCGCGAAGGCATCGACGTCCGCGAGCGCGAGCGCCGTCGGCACGAGCCCATGCCCATATGCGTTGGCCTTCACCACCGCCATGACGCGGGCGCCGCGTGCCCGCTCGCGAATCTTCCTGACGTTGTGCCGCAGCGCCCCGGCGTCGATCACCGCCCGGATCAGGCGGCTCACCTGAGCACGCCCTCGGCGTAGGCATCGGGCGCGTAGTTGGCGAAACGGGTGTACTGGCCCTGGAAGGTGAGGAGGAAAGTGCCGATCTCGCCGTTACGGTGCTTGACGAGGTCGATCTCCGCGATGCCCTTCCGGGTCGTGTTCTTGTCATAAACCTCTTCGCGGTAGATCAACAGGATCATGTCCGCGTCCTGCTCAATTGCCCCGGAGTTGTGACTAACAACTCCATCAGACAACCAACTTGATGGACCAGGCACTGTCAGATCGTAGACATCCTCCTCCTCAACCTGAGGAACTACGTCCGTCACGCGATCCCAGAAAAGATCGGAGGCTGGCAGTCTTTCGGGATCCGGAGCAGCCAACAGGCTGGCGGATGCGGCCAAATGCGCCCGACTCGGGACGAATCCGCAATGGCCAAGCCCTCCATGGG
>JBAUOO010000003.1:0-10718 GCA_049579785.1 Steroidobacteraceae bacterium | reverse complement strand
GTTGAGCTCTCGTTCTATTTTGAACACCCGGCCCAGGTAGTCCTCCATCGCCACACGCGCGAGCGCTCGCCCCGAGGGGAGCTCCGTGACCTTCAGCGCCTTGTGAAAGTATGTCCGGCAATGCTGGAGGCATCCAAAGTGCTGAAGACCTAACTGCTCGGCGACGATGTCATAGAGCTCGAGCCCATCGGTCAGCAGCTTCCCGCGGAAGGGACCGTCCGCCCCGATCAGCAGCTCCTTCAGCGCCGCGGCCGTGCGCGAGGGAATGTAGTCGAACAGGATGATCCGTCTGCCGGGAGGGCCTGCGGCGCGCACCACCATATAATGATCCGTGCTCGGGGCCTTCTCCGAGCGCAGCACCTGCAGGTACGTCTCGTCCATCTGGATGAGCGGATGAGCCAGCAGCTCATCGTTCATCAGGTTGATCAGCGGCACCACGCTCTCAGAGCCGAGGATATTGACCCAGGTGCCCGCGGTGCCCGGGCTGAGCGCCACTTGCTGGCGCTCGAGCTGCCGGCAGACTCGATAAAGCGGCTGGCCGTCAACGAACTTCGCGCTCACCAGGTGCGCCAGGAGCGATGCGCTGGCGTTGGACTTTGGCAGGATGCTCTTGACCGCCGCGGCGACCTTCACGCCCTGATGGCAGTGCCCGCAGGCGTACTTCGGATACACATGCCGCTCGACCCACACCTTCGGCGGCTCGTAGTGATAGCGCTCGCTGACTTCCTCCCCAATGCGTTCGCGCGCCCAGCACGCCCCTTCGTGCTCGTGGGTGCACCACTTCTCGTGCGTTGCGAGATCGTGGACCACTTCCTGACGGGGCAGATGCGGGGCAATCGCCTCGCGGCCACCGGTGTGAGGGCGCGCCTTGCGCTCATGGGCGGCGATTGTCGTGATGCACTGCGCTTCGGCCGCCTCCGCCGCGGCAATCGCAGCGAGCACCTCGGCCTCGTTGAACAGCATCTTCTGCTGATCGGCCGGAACGTTCGGCTCCCCGAGCTTCTCGGAGGAGCGGCCAAACAGCTGCCCCTTCAGCCACCGCACTTCCTCCTCCAGCATCCCCTTGCGCTCGAGCGCCTGACGGTGTTCGGCTTGCAGCTGCTCGTGGGCTGCCTTGATCTGTCGGAGGGACTCTTCGGAGAGCTTCAGTCGCGCCGTAAGCTCGGCGTTCTTCTCAAGGATCGTTGCGGGGCGCGGCTCGGCGGGCACGGAGAGAATTATACCGTGCCCGCCTTCGAATACAACATCAAACTATCATGCCGCGCGTGAAAATCTCAGCATCTGATGCGGCTGCCTCCAGATGTCGTATCCCTCGAGCAGCCACTCGAGCTGCTCGGTTGTCAGCGTCACCACTTCCTCCTGAAGCAGCCGCGGCCAGATGAACTTCTCCCGGCCTTCGATCACTTTGTGTACGACGACAAAGCCGTTGCGGTGCCAGTAAAGGACCTTCACGGCGTTATGGCGTCGACTGACGAAGATCAGCAGGGCGCCAGAAAAAGGATCGACCTTCATCGCCTCCTGGGCGAGCGCTGCAAGGCAGTTCCGCCCCTTCCTCGAATGCGGGGAACTGCATTCGAGGAAGTATGCGCCGCCCATAGTTATGCGGAGCGACGGGAGGCGCGCGCGCATTTCCCCGAGAGACAACTCCTTCAGCGCTATGCATAATGGGGACCAGGCTTTGCCGACCTCAGCATCGCGAGTAGCTTGTCTGGCGCTTTGAAGCGGCCGCGTCGCAGCGTCGGCGGCATGACAGCCGCGAGCGCTTCAAGCTTCTCGGTCGGATCGGCGCGCAGATAGATCTCGGTACTTTGGAGGCTCGCATGACCGAGCCAGAGAGAGACTTTCCTAACGTCACGCGTTGCCAACAGTGTATGCATCGCGCAGGTGTGGCGCAACACGTGGGGCGAGATCCGCTTTGTCGCCAGAGATGGCTGTTTTTGTGCCGCAAGTTCCACGTGCTTGTCCAGGATGTACTCAAATCCTGATCGAGTCATCGGGTCCCCGTTCGCATTGAGGAAGAGTTCCGGCGCGGGGGATTCGCTCCGTACAGCAAGCCAAGCCCGCAGTACCGCAGCCGTTTCCTTCCAGAGGGGCAGCTCCCGTTCACGCCGGCCTTTGCCCCGCACATGAACCAAGGGTTGCGGATGCAGCGTCAGCTCATCTCGTCGTAGCCCGACGAGTTCCGAGACCCGGAGGCCCGCGGCAAATGCCAGGTGCAGCATCGCCCGATCGCGGGTGCCGCTTCGGGTCCGAGGATCTGGGGCATCAAGCAGCGCCTGCATTTCCTCGTGCGTGAGGTAATTGACCAACTTCTGATCTGTCCGTTTGATCGGGATAGCCTTGATCCGACAGACTTGATCCAAGATAGCCGGTAGGCGATATTCGAGGAAGCGGAAGAAGGCTTTGACCGCCCCGAGGCGACCATTGCGGGTCTGAGGCAGATTGTGGCGTTGGATCTCGATGTGATCGAGGAAGGAGAGGATCAGTGGAGCATCTAGCTGTTCGATCTGAAGGGATGAGGGGGCGATACGCAGTCGTTCGGCGGCAAAGCATACCAGCAGCTGGAAGGCGTACGCATACGTGTCAATGGTGTGCACACTGAGGCGCCGATCACGTGGCAGGTATTCGCGCAGGAAGATCTCGAGGTACGGAGCGAGCGCATTCATGAGAGCTCTCCGCTGTGTAATGATTCGCCGGCTTGGGCGATCTGTCTCATGAGGGTCGGAGTCGCCTGCAAGTACCAGTAGGTGTCCGAGACATGGGCATGCCCGAGATAGGTGCTTAGCCCGGCCACGTGGCGGGCAATGCTGCGTCGGTCCATGCTGCATTGCTCCAGCGACCGCACGGCGAAGGTGTGGCGGTAATTTCGTCGACGAAATTAGCGCCATAGTTCCGGCAACGGGATTATTCCGCCAGCGGGGGCAGAAAGCGTGTAATTCCCGGCGCCCGGCGAGCTCACGAGTGCTGATCGGGCGGAATAATAAAGATGGCCCACAGGAGTCAGTGTAGAGGGCCGTTGTAGAAGCCGGTATGGGACAAAGCAGCGCATGATTCGCTCCGTCAGTCGGAGCGAACTCGTATGGCGCGAACGAGAGCGTGGAAACACAAGTGCCTGTACTGTAAGTCGTGGTTTGTTCCGGACCCGCGCAAGCGGGGACAACAAAAATACTGTTCGCTGAAGCCCTGCCAGCAGGCAAGCAAAGCCGCCAGCCAACGACGTTGGTTGTGCAAAGCGCAGAACGAGCACTACTTTCAGGGGCCGGAGCATGTGGATCGAGTGCAACGCTGGCGGCATGCTCATCCGCAGTATTGGCGCAAGAAGAAGGTTTCGCAGTTCCCTGCGTTACAAGATTTGATTGACACGCAACCCATTGAAGCGACGGGGAAATTCGTCATTCTAAATGAGGCGTTACAAGATGTGATGGCTAAGCGGCCCAGACGGCAGCTACAACTTCCCATGGATCACAACGGTCTTCGTGCGGGAGTACAGCGTGTCGATCAAACAGCTTGCCGATAGAGGCGTCACGGCCTGCGTCACCGGTTCCTGCGGCGGACCGCTGGCCTCGCATATCAGGGGATTTGAAGCACTGCTGGTTCACGAGGGCTACGCCGCGCAAACGGTGAAGGTTAAATGCGCCTTGACTGCGACTTTGAGTCAGTGGCTCAAGCGGCGCAGGCTGCCTCTGACGCAGCTCGATGAGCGGCGGATCAAGCAGTTTCACACCTCCCATCGGGCCCAGCCAAGACGCGGTGATGTGTCTACCGGTCATCAATTGCTGAGCTTCTTGCGCCATCTCGGAGTCATTTCTGCATTACCGCAGACCATAGATCGAACCGCCTTGGGTCAGCTCACGGGAGACTATGCCAGGTTCCTCAGTTCGGAGCGCGGCCTCGCGCCCGCGACGGTGATCAGTTATGCGCCCATTGTTCGACGGTTTCTGATCGAACATTTCGCGGACAAGCCACTGCGTCTTCAGCAGCTGCGGCCTCAGGACCTGCACCGCTTCATTGTTCGTCAAGTTCCGCGCGGCAGTCGGTCCTACGGACGGTCGTGTCGCGAAGGTGGTGGAAATTCAGAGATGGCGTAGTCTCCAAGATTGAATTCGAAACCAATCACGGCGTTACAAGCGCCGGGGAGACTACGCCATGCGAAACGGTACCATGGGATCGGCGGATTTGCTCATCGGGAGCGAGTGGCTCGATCCGCTTGAACAGCAGGTGCGCGGCGGGGTGCGCCAGTTCCTGCAGGAGCTGATCGAGCAGGAGGTCACCGAGGCGCTCGGGCGGCTGCGCCACGGGCGTGCCGAGGGCGCCAGGGGCTATCGGCACGGGCATCGGGCACGGACCGTGATCGGCTCGTTTGGCCGGGTGGAGCTGTCGATGCCGCGAGCACGGGTGCGTGCTCAGGACGGAGGGATGCAGGAGTTTCACAGCACGCTGCTACCGCGCTACAAGCGCCTCACCGGCTCTGCGAGCGCCCTGATCGCGGGCGCCTACCTGGCCGGAGTGAACACCCGCCGCGTGCGTCTGGCGCTCGGCAGGCTCTTCGGCGGAGCGGTGAGCAAGGACACCGTGAGTCGGGCTTGGCGGCGGGTGCAGGGGGACTTCGAGAGCTGGAATCGCCGCCGCCTCGAGGGCGAGCCGATCGTGCGGCTGATCCTCGATGGCACCGTGGTGCACGTGCGCCTCGATGGGCAGAGCACGGCGCTGTCGATCCTGGTGGCTATGGGTGTGCGGCCCGATGGGCAGAAAATGCTGTTGGGCCTCAGAGCGCTGGCCGGCGAGAGCGAGGCGGCCTGGCGCGATCTGCTGCAGGACCTCGAGTCTCGCGGCCTGAACCGGCCCGAGCTGGTGATCATCGATGGCGGCAAGGGCCTGGAGGCGGCCCTGGCCGGGATGTGGCCGAGCGCAGCGGTGCAACGCTGTACGGTGCACAAGTTGCGAAACCTCATCGCCCATGGGCCGAAGAAGCTGCACGAGGAGCTCACCGCGGACTACAGCGCGATGATCTACGCTGACACTCCCGCTCGGGTGCTCGCCCGCCGACAGGCTTTTCTGCGCAAATGGCGCCTGCGTTGTCCCGGGGTCGCTCGCAGTCTCGAGGAGGCCGGGGAGCGGCTGATCACGTTCCTGCGCTATCCGCCGGCGCAGTGGCGCTCCATCCGTACCACCAACGCCATCGAGCGGCTGCACGAGGAGTTCAAGCGGCGAATCAAGACGCAGTGCGTGTTGCCGTGTGCGGATACGGCCTGCATGATGTTTTGGGCGCTGCTCGCGAGCGGTCAGATCACGCTGCGCAAGGTTGATGGCTGGCAGACGCTTCACGTTCAACCCAACACACTTGACATCGCCGCCTAACACTGTTAGAACAAACATGTCCGGAGACGAACCATCAATTTCTACCAAATTCCGGACACGACCGTCCTACGCCAAGCTGACTGTCACAGCGCTGCGCTCATTCATGCGGTTTTTGCTCCAGCGCGGTCGCGTCAAAACTGATCTGGCCTCTGCCTTATTGGGCGTGGCGCAGTGGCGATTAGCTCACCTGCCCAAGGCCCTGCCGCCTGAACAGGTCAAGCGGTTGCTGCGTAGCTGCAATCGGCGCGCGCCGCCCGGGCAGCGTGATTATGCGATTCTGCTACTGCTGGCTCGACTCGGTTTGCGCGGCGGAGAAGTGCTGGCGATGACCCTGGACGATTTGGACTGGGAGCGCGGAACGATGCTCGTGCGGGGTAAGGGGCAGCGATTGGAACGGTTACCGCTGCCTAAGGATGTGGGCGCGGCGCTGATTCATTATCTTCGCCACGTTCGTCCCGTATGCGCATCGCGCAAGGTCTTTATCCGCTTGAAAGCCCCACAGCGCCCGCTGCGTTCCAGTGGCATTTGTTGCGTAGTGCGTCGCGCCCTCAAGCGCGCCGGCTTAGACCCCGATTTCAAAGGGGCGCATTTGTTGAGGCACTCCCTCGCAACTGAGATGCTGCGGCGAGGAGCCTCTCTGGGCGAGATTGGTCAATTGCTTCGCCACCAGCAACCCACGACGACACAGATCTACGCCAAGGTCGATATCCACGCGCTGCGGGGTATTGCCCGTCCGTGGATGGGCGCTGCGCCGTGAGCGCGTTACAAACCGCGCTCGACGAGTATCTCGCGGTGCGCCGTGCTCTGGGATACAAGTTGCGTCTGCCGGGACGGCTGTTACAGCGATTTGTCGAGTTCGCCGGCCGCGCGCACGCCGACTACATCACCACCGAACTGGCTTTGAAGTGGGCGACCCAGCCCGCCCACGCACAGCCGTGCCAATGGGCCAACCGCTTAGGGATGGCGCGTCGCTTCGCGCGCTACTGTTACCCCAACGATCCGCGCACGGAGGTTCCACCGCCTGACTTGCTGCCCCATCGATATCGTCGGGTACAACCTTATATTTACCGTGACGAGGAAATCCCTCGCCTGCTGCAGGCCGCCGGGCAGTTATCGTCCGCGACCGGCTTGCGGCCTCACACGTTCGCCACGCTCTTCGGGCTGTACGTGGCCACCGGTTTGCGCGCGAACGAAGCCTTGCGCCTCGAGCGTGACGATGTGGACCTGCGCAACGGCGTGCTGACGGTTCGAGATAGTAAGTTTGGAAAGGAAAGGTATGTCCCCGTGCACCCCTCCACACAACGCGCGTTGCGACGCTACGCAAAACTCCGAGATCGCTTGTGTCGCCGCCCCGACAGTCCCCGGTTCTTTCTCTCCGATCGTGGAACTCGCGTGACGTATGACATGTTGCGATGGACCTTCGTCAAACTCTCTCACCAGATTGGCCTGCGCGCTCCAGGTGATTCACATGGACCGCGCCTGCATGGGCTGCGCCACCGACTGGCCATCCAGACACTTCTCAAGTGGCACCGTCGCGGGGTGGATGTCGAGCGTCATCTGCCGGAGCTGAGCGCGTATTTGGGTCATGCACACATCACGGATACGCAGTGGTACCTCACGGCGACTCCGCAGCTGCTGCGCTACGTGCTGCGGCGGGTGGAGCGATCCGAACGCAAAGGCCATCCATGAAAGGCGCCAGCTCATTTCCCGCGCTGCTAGAGACATTCTTCATGGATCGACTGATCCGTCAGCGCCAGGCCAGTCCCCACACCATTGCCAGCTACCGCGATACCTTTCGTCTACTGATGCAGTATGCGCAGCTGCGGCTGCGCAAAGCACCCTCGCAGCTGACCCTGCCCGATCTGGATACGCCGTTCGTCGGTGCGTTCCTCGATCATCTCGAAGACAAACGCCACAACAGCGCTCGCAGCCGCAACGTGCGACTGGCCGCCCTGCATTCCTTTTTCCGCTACGTTGCATTGCATGCCCCGGAGTACAGCGCCTTGGCCCAGCGCGTGCTGGCCATGCCCAGTAAACGCTACGTGCGTCGGCCAATCAGCTTTCTGACGCCCGTCGAAATCGACGCGCTGCTCGCCGCGCCGGATCTCAACACTTGGCGCGGACGGCGTGATCAGGCTATATTGCTGCTGGCTGTACAGACCGGGCTACGGGCAGCAGAACTCACCTCCCTGCGTTGCGAGAACCTCGTACTGGGCGCCGGTGCGCACGTGCAGTGCTTGGGTAAAGGACGCAAGAGCCGGTGCACTCCGCTTCGCAAACAGACCGTCGCCGTTCTTCGCGGCTGGTTACGAGAATGTCAGGGCCAAGCGTCCGATCCGCTCTTCCCCACCACACGAGGACGGGCCTTGGGTCATGATGGATTGGAATACCTGCTCAACAAACATCTCACTGTCGCACGTCGCCACTGTCCCTCACTGATCCAAAAGCGGATCACTCCGCATTCCTTGAGGCATTCGCTCGCGATGAGCCTCCTTCGACATGGCGCCGATCGTTCAGTGATTGCCTTGTGGCTTGGACATGAACGCGTCGAAACCACCTCGGTCTACCTGCACGCCGACATGCAACTCAAAGAACTGGCGTTGGCAAAGACCACGGCTCCAGCAGCCCACATCTCCCGCTACCGCCCCAGCGATCGTGTCTTGGCCTTCTTGAAGAGCCTCTGATTATTCCGCCCGATCAGCACTCGTGAGCTCGCCGGGCGCCGGGAATTACACGCTTTCTGCCCCCGCTGGCGGAATAATCCCGTTGCCGGAACTATGACGCATGTCATTTAGCCGCGGCCCGCGCTGACCTGGTCCGGCGCGCAACCCAAGGCGACGTGCAAGACTCAAGAACACCGTAATGACAGTTGGGTATCTTATCTTCGTGCCGACTGAAGACACGAACAGTGCCTGATCCACGGTCGGAACCCTGCGTCGAGCCGCGAGGTAGCGATCGAGAGCCGCAGATGTGCTGGCGTGCAAAGGAACCAGGCGATCCTTCTTGAACTTCGTCGCGAGGATCACCAGCCCATCCGGGGTCAGATCCTCGAGCCTCAAGGCCAATGCCTCCGAGATCCGCAGACCGGTTGCGGCTAGAAGGCCGAACAGCGTGGCGTAGGTGAGCGGCCGGATGGAGTTCCTTGGTGTCAGTTGCCTGGCTGCCTCGATCAGCCGCGCGATCTCCTCGGGAGTAAAAATGTGGGGCACACTGCGCGTGAACCACTGGCGACCAAAGACATCATCCGGCGGCACTTCGTGGTGAACGTCCTCAGCATGCAATGCGATCGCGCAGCGGTGGACCGTCGCCAGACGGTTGTATCGCTGCGGCGCCGACGGCGCTTGTCCGGCCCACTCGATCGCTCGCGATGTGTGGATGAACCGATCTCCGTGGCCTTCCGCAAAGGCCACAAAATTCTTCAGCAGTGAGGCTTGGATGCGGAACTTGAACCCCATGGCCCGATGGAGATCAACATAGCGGCGTACGTCTCGGCTCAGCATGGCGCGCCCTCCGGCCAAGGCTGCGCGATCCGCTGCAGCATCGGCAGATCGACCTTCGCATAGTGCACCGTCATGTCGAGCGAGCGATGGCGCAACACGGCGGAGACCGCATCGAGCGTGGCGCCAGCACGCAGCATGGAAGTGGCAGCCGAGTGACGCAGGAGCGTGGCCCCCCGGGATGGTGCATCCTGGATGCCGGCGCTACTCAAGGCGTGGTCGACGATGCTGGAGACGACCCCGCTTGATGGCATCGACCGATAAGGTGCCTGAACGCACAGGAATACTCGATCGATGGACACCGTAGGACGCTTCTGCAAGTACTGCAGGATCGCATCGCCGGCATCCTGTGGCAGTGGCAGCCATGTCTCTCGATGCGTCTTCCCGCACACTTTCAGGCGCGCCCCGCGCCAGTCCAAATCCTCAAAGCGCAGGCTTGTGATGTCACCAGCGCGCAACCCAAGTCGTGCCAGTAGCAATAGCACCGCTCGGTCGCGTGTCCCAAGGAGGGTCCTGCAATCGCAGGTGCTGATCAACTTCTCTATTTGGTCGGGCGGCAAATAACGTGGTAATGCAGACAATCTCCAGTACGGCATCGCCGGGACCGCCCCCTCGAGGCCCCCCGCGCACCGCCCCGTGGCTCCGAGGAACCGCAGGTACATGCGCAACGTCGTCGTCATAAAGCGCGTCGCCGAGGCGCTCTGGCGGCTCGCTCGGTCAAGTACCAAGGCCCGGATCCGCGCCGCAGTCACCTCGCCGGCCCTCGCGGCGATGAGCCAGCTTGGCAGCTTCGCCAGCTGTTCTCGGTAATGGTTGATCGTGACGGGCCCAATTCCACGATGCTCTCGCAGCCATCCCAAGAAATCCTCCGCCACCGGCGCGGGGGCGCAGGTCAACGGCGACTCCGGGATCTGCGTGATCACTCCGGCACGGCGAAGGTGCTCCACGAACCTACGCACGCGCTTGGCATATTTCCCAGAGACCGATCGATGGCTACGTCCACCAGGACACCGACAGCGGTGCTTGGCAAATCGAGACAGCACCTCATCGCTGAGGTCGGCCAGCGTCAGGTGTTGCGTTTGTGCCCACTGTGAAAAGTGACACACCGAAGCCGCGTAGTCTTTGACCGTGAGAGTCGTATACCCACAACTCTCGAGATCCTGCAGAAACAGGTCCAGCTTCGAACTCAGGAAGCCAGGATTCATATGATGCCGGGACGTATCGAGCAAGTAATCGTGCGCGACCATAGAGCCTCCTTCACCGCCAACAGGGCGATTGCGAAGGAAGGCTATAGCTATGCGCGGCTGCTACGCCATGACAGCAGCGCTATCCGATTGAATTCGTTGAGGGAGGTTCTCCCCCGGACGGATCAAAACCGCATAACTATGGGCGGCGCATACTTCCTCATGTCGATCGGATCGCGATACAGGTAGACCTTCAGATCCTCACCGCCGAACCGCATCATGGCCGCACCTCCATCAGCCCAGAAAGCCATCGCAGATCCGGCCACATCCCGCACTCGATCAGCCACCCGCTCGGATGGCGCAGCCGGCACACCGCTGCGGCCGCCGGGAATCCGGCTCTGCTCACTGAGTCGGCCACGCGCACCTCGATGAGCTTGCCGGGCTTGCCGGGCTTGCCGGCTTCCGGCGGCGTGCCGTCCGGCGCCACAATCCCCTTGCGCATCAGTTGTCGGCGCACCTTGTACAGCATGTTCAGGCTCAGTCCATGAGCCCGGTAGTAGGCGTGCAGCGACAGACCCTCCTCCTCGGCCTCTCGTACCCGTTCCATGTATCGCTGCTCCCCCAGCGTCAGTTCCCCTCGCTTCTCGTCGTTCATCGTCCGCCCTCGGCATGCGGCCAA
>JBAUOO010000002.1:0-7412 GCA_049579785.1 Steroidobacteraceae bacterium | reverse complement strand
CTCGCCTACCGGGTCCTCGACATACTCCGCCGCATCGACGAGCTCGGCGGCCAGCGGCAGAACCTGACGCAGCAGCGGGTCGTTGGGATCGCCCGGGCGCATCCTCGCGACGAAGCTGCGCGGCACGCGCAGTCGAAAGTGCGCGCCGGCATCATGCGCGCCGGCGAGATCCCCGGGCTCGAGGCCGAGCGCCGCGGCGAGCTCCTCCGGGCTCGTGATCGCCTCGGCGAGCTCCTGCTGCCAGGTGCGAGGCTCAAGCTGGCGGGGGTGGAGCGATGCCGTTATCATACGCGGCCCGCAATGGGAGGCTTGTCGGATGGCACTGTGTGCATTTTGGCGGTAACGGAGCCGATGTCCGAAAAACGGCCGCAGGCCAGTTTTTCCAGTTAACGAGGGGTGGAGCATTCTGCCGCCCCAGCCGCGAGAAAGAAATGGCCAGCTACACCACCAGCGAGATCCGCTCGGGTCTGAAAGTCCTGCTCGAAGGCGACCCGTACTCCGTGGTTGAGAATGAGTTCGTCAAGCCCGGCAAGGGCCAGGCCTTCAACCGCATCAAGGTGCGTAATCTCAAGACCGGCCGCACCATCGAGCGCACTTTCCGGTCGGGCGAGTCGCTGGAGGCGGCGGACGTCATCGATACGGAGATGCAGTACCTCTACCAGGACGGCGACTTCTGGCACTTCATGATGCCAGATAGCTTCGAGCAGTACACGGCCGGCAAGTCCGCCGTGGGTGAGAACGCGCAGTGGCTGAAGGAAGGCATCGTCTGCATCGTCACCCTCTGGAACGACGAGCCGCTGGTGGTGAACGTGCCCGCGCACGTGGAGCTCAAGATCGTCGAGACCGACCCCGGCCTGCGGGGTGACACCGCGACCGGCGGCCAGAAGCCGGCCAAGCTCGAGACCGGCGCGGTCGTGCGGGTGCCGCTCTTCATCAACGAGGGTGAAGTCATCCGCATCAACACCAGCACCGGCGCGTACGTCTCGCGCGCCAAGCAGTAGCTATCGCAGCTCGAGGAGCCGGCTCGCCTCGATGAAAAGCGCGGCGAGCCGCTCCAGTCCGCGCCCATCGACCTCATCGAACCGCGAGCGTCGCGGACTGTCGAGGTCGAGGACGCCCACCACCTGCTCTGCCGCGATGAGCGGCACCACGATTTCCGACTGCGAGGCCGCATCGCAGGCGATGTGTCCGGGAAAGGCGCCGACATCCGGCACGATGAGGGTCGTGCGCCTTGCCGCGGCCGTTCCGCAGACACCGCGGCCGAGCGCAATGCGTACGCAAGCGGGCTTGCCCTGGAACGGCCCGACGACGAGCTCGCGGCCACGCATGAAGTAAAAGCCCGCCCAACTCACCTCCGGCAACGCCTCGAACAGAAGCGCCGCGGTGTTGGCGGCATTGGCGATCGGATCGGTCTCGCCCGCAAGAAGGCTTTCAAGCTCGGTTGCGAGCCGCTCGTAGCCCGATCGCTTGTCGGTGAAGTCGTGTCGCGCGCTCGTGTAGGTCATTGCCTCAGGCTCGTTCGATCGGAAAGGGGAGGACCGCATCGATGCGCCTCGCCCCGGCGGCGAGCATCAGCGTGCGATCGAAGCCAAGCGCCACGCCGCAGCAGTCCGGAAGGCCCGCCTCGAGAGCGGCGAGCAGACGCTCATCGACGCCCGCCTCGGGCAGGCGCCGCCGGCGGCGCTCTCTCAGATCGCGCTCGAAGCGGCTGCGCTGCTCGCGTGCCGAGGCGAGCTCATGAAAGCCGTTGGCAAGCTCGATGCCATCGCCATAGAGCTCGAAACGCTGCGCCATCCGGGGATCGTCCGGGTCGAGGCGGGCGAGCGCCGCCTGGCTCGCGGGATAGCCGTGCACGAAGGTCAATCCGTCCCGGCCGAGGCGCGGTCCGATCACCGTGCCCATCAGCAGCTCGAGCAACTCATCGCGATCGGACACCGCCGCCTCGAAGCCCGCCTGGCGAGCGTGCGCGGAAAGCTGCGCGAGCCGCGCCGTGAAGGGATCGATGTGCAACGTGCGCAGAAATACCTCGCGATAGGACACCCGCTCGCTCTTGCGGGAGTCGCGCGCGTGACCGAGCAGCTCGAGCACCAGCGCCTCGACCTCACTCATGAGCGCCTCGAGTGAGAAACCCAGCCGATACCACTCGATCAGCGTGAATTCGGCGTTGTGCAGCCGGCCGCGCTCGAGCGGGCGCACGACATGACAGATCTGATAAATGTCGCCCATTCCCGCAGCGAGGAGGCGCTTCATGGCGTACTCGGGCGAGGTATGGAGAAAGTAGGGTTGCTCGAGCATCACCCGCGCGGTATGGAGGTGCACGTCGGTCACGGGAGCGGCGACCACGATCGGGGTGTCCACCTCGAGGACGGCGCGGGCGGCGAAGAAGCCGCGTGCCCGCGCCAGCAGCGCGGCGCGCAGCTCCAACATCTGGCGCGAGGCGGTCGGTCGCCAGTCCCCCGGGCTGTCGCCGTCCACAAAATCCGCTGAAGCGGATTTTGAACGCCCGGCATCCTCGGGCGGACCCGCAGGGCCGGGTGAAATCGTTCCGGACGATTTCCTCACGAGCGGCGCCACGCCAGGGTTTGACCGAGGCGCACCGCGGAGCCCGGCTGCAGGTCCGGCAGCCACTTCACCGTTGCGGGCGGCAGCAGCAGGATGACGGTCGAGCCCATGTTGAATCGGCCGAGCTCCGCCCCGCGATCGAGCCGCCGCGGCGCGCGCCCGGTATCGAGCGGCAACTCCATCGCGCGGCGAGGACTGCCGGGCGTCACATCGCCATGCCAGACGGTGGCAATGCTACCGACGAAGAGCGCACCGACGAGAGCCAGCGCGAAGGCGAGCGCGCCCTCCTCGAACGCGCAGACGACCCGCTCGTTGCGCGCGAAGAGCCGCGGCACGGCAGCCGCGGTCACGGCGTTGACGCTGAAGAGCCTTCCGGGGACGAACCACGCGGCGTTGAGTGTGGCGGCCGCCGGCATGTGGATGCGGTGATAATTGTACGGAGCGAGATAGAGCGTCGCGAACGAGCCGCCGGCGAAGCGCTCGGCCCCATGGTCGGCGCCGCCGAGCAGGGCCGCGACGGAGTAGTCGTGGCCTTTGGCCTGCGGCAGGCTGAGTCCATCGAGCTGCCCGATCTGACTCACGGTGCCGTCGACGGGGGAGACCAACGCGCGTGGATCCGGATCGCAGGGGCGCGTTCCGGGCCGCAGACTGCGCGTAAAGAAGGCATTGAAGCTCGGGTAATCGCGCGGCTCAGGCTCGGCCGCATCGCTCATGTCGGGGCGAAAGTGCCGTACGAACGAGCCGATCAGCGCGTTTTTGACCGGTTTGATGCGACAGCGGGCCAGCCGATGGACCTGCCGCGAGAGGAAGTGTTGAGGCAGCAGATACTGCAGGGCGACGAAAAGACGCGCCCGCAGCCTCGGGGAAGCGCTCGGTCGGATTGGGGCATCCATGCGCGTATCAGGCTGCGGCGCGCAGCTCCGGCGCTACGCGGCGCAGCGACTGCGCGAGCTGCCGAGCATCGAAAGGCGGCGTGAATATGCCGACTTCCCGCGCGCGGGAGTCGAACAGCAGTATCGCCATCGTATGATCGAAGTCGTACCCGCCCCCCGGCAGGTTGATGCGATTGACGGCAATCCCGAGGCTGGCGGCGAGCTGGCGGATCCCGGCGGGATCGCCCGTGAGTCCGACGAAGCTCGGGTCGAAGTGCCGCAGGTATGGGGCGAGCACCGCGGGCGTATCGCGCTGCGGGTCGATCGTGACGAAGAGCACCTGCAGACCCGGCAGGCTCGCCTGCCTCTTGACGCGAGCGAGCGCGGCAAGGGTATCCGGGCATTCATCCGGGCAATGGGTGAAGCCGAAGTACACCAGTGTCGGGTGCCCGAGAAGCGCCGCGCGGCTAAAGGGACGGCCCTGACTGTCGATCAGGTGAAACTCGGCGATGGGCTTGGGATCGGCCAGCCAGGTGCCGCTTGCCAGCACCGGCCGGGAGCTGTCAACTTGCGCCGCCAGCAGAAATCCGGCGAGCGCCGCGCAGAGGGCGCCGAGGCCCACGAGGATCCAGAAGAGTCGAGCCGTCATGCGGGAATTATCCCATAGGGTGTGTCGCAACGGGCCTCGCGGCGAAACGGCGGCTGGCGCATGACTCGGCCGCCCGCCAGGCGTGCCGCTCGAACCGTTCTCGAGCTCATCGAGCGGGGCGCGCGGCGCTTACAGCGCGCGGGCGTCTTCTTCGGGCACGGGACCGCCAACGCCCGGGACGAGTCCGCGGCTCTGGTGCTGCATGCGTTGCGCCTGCCGCATTGCCCCGATCAGGCGATCTACCGGCGCCGCGTCGGCCGCCGCGAGGGCGAGCACGTGCGCGCGCTCATCACGCGGCGCATCGAGGAGCGGATACCGGCGGTGTATCTCACCGGTGAGACTTCGTTTGCGGGGCTGCCATTTCATGTCGACCCGCGCGTGCTGATCCCGCGCTCGCCGATCGCGGAGCTCATCGAGCGAGGGTTTGCGCCGTGGATCGATGCGCGGCGAGCGCGTCGCATCCTCGATCTCGGCACCGGCTCGGGCTGTATCGCGATTGCCTGCGCGAAGGCGCTGCCGCGGGCGCGTGTCGATGCGCTGGACATCTCGCCCGAGGCGCTCGAGGTGGCCGCGATCAACGTCCGCCGCCATCGGGTCGGCCGGCGCGTACGCCTCGTTCGATCCGACCACTTCAGCGCCCTGCGGGGCGAGCGCTACGATATCATCGTCGCCAATCCGCCCTACGTGGGGCGGCGGGAGATGTCGAGGCTCCCGCCCGAGTATCGCCACGAGCCGCCGCGCGCGCTCGCCGCGGGCCGCGATGGCCTCGATTCCGTGCGGGTGATCCTGCGGCAGGCGGGTGGGCATTTGCGGCCCGGGGGGCTGCTCATCGTCGAGGTCGGCAACACCGAGGCGGCCGTACGCCGGGCATTCAAGCGGCTGCCCTTCCTCTGGCTCCAATTCGAGCGCGGCGGCGGCGGCGTGTTCCTCCTCAGCGCCGAGCAACTGGTAAAAGGCGCGGCGGCGGGGCACCTGCCTGTGCCCGCACTGACGAGAGGACGGCGCCGTGCGACAGGCAATTGGGTGATTCGACATGTCAGGTAACACGATCGGCAGGCTCTTCACAGTGACGACCTTCGGTGAGAGCCATGGTCCGGCACTCGGTGGCATCGTCGATGGCTGTCCGCCGGGGCTCGCGCTGTCGGAGGCAGACATCCAACACGATGTCGATCGCCGGCGCACCGGCACGTCCCAATTCGTCAGCCAGCGCCGCGAGGGCGATCAGGTGCGGATCCTCTCGGGTGTCTTCGAGGGATGCACCACCGGCACGCCGATCGGCCTGCTCATCGAGAACACCGATGCGCGCTCGCGCGATTACGAGAAGATCAAGGACCGCTTCCGGCCAGGGCACGCCGATTACACCTATCAACAGAAGTATGGCATCCGCGATTATCGCGGCGGTGGACGCTCCTCCGCGCGCGAGACGGTGATGCGCGTCGCGGCGGGTGCGATCGCGCGCAAATATCTCGCGCTGCGGCTCGGGGTGAGGATCTACGGGTATCTCAGTCAGGTCGGCTCGCTCGTCCTGGAGGCGCGCGATCCGGCCTTCGCGTACCAGAACCCCTTCTTCTGCCCCGATCCGGCGCGGGTGGCGGAGCTCGAGGCGCTCATCTGGAAGCTGCGCTCGGAGGGCGATTCGATCGGCGCCCGCGTGACCGTGATCGCGAGCGGCGTGCCGCCGGGCCTCGGGGAGCCGGTGTTCGAGCGGCTGGACGCCGAGATCGGCGCTGCGCTCATGGGCATCAATGCCGTCAAGGCGGTGGAGATCGGCGCCGGAACCGCATCGGTCACCCAGCGCGGGAGCGAGCATCGCGATGAGCTCACGCCGCAGGGCTTCACCAGCAATCACGCCGGCGGGATCCTCGGCGGGATCTCCTCCGGCCAGGACATCGTGGCGCATCTCACCCTGAAACCGACCTCGAGTATCCAGGTACCCGGCCGGACCGTCGACACCGCCGGGCAGCCGGTGGAAATCGTCACGACCGGCCGCCACGATCCCTGTGTGGGGTTGCGGGCCACTCCCATCGCCGAGGCCATGCTTGCGATCGTGCTGATGGACCAGTACCTGCGCCACCGGGGGCAGAACGCGGACGTGCGCTGCGCGACGCCGGATATCGCCCGCCGTCCGAAAGCACGTGATTGACGGGCGAGGACCCCACGCCGGCCTCGAGCTTGAGGGCAGTGCTTGGCAGGATGGGCCCGAGCCACGCCGGCGAAAGCGACTTCAAAGCCAGTCTTAGATATACGACACAGTTTATGTCTTGCCCGTGCGTGAATATCCCGCCATCGACAGTAGGACTTAACTTATGGGTCGTGGGTGCCTTTTTTATCATTCCGTGCTGCGGTGGCTTTGGCTTTCCGCCCAATTAAGTTATATTGCCCAGTCGATCGGATGAGCTTGACCAAATGCAGCCATCCTGTTGTTCTTACAATATATTCTATTCACTGATGCCTTCCGGGGTGTCGTAATGGTCGCCAAACGCTCAAGCCGGGCGGTGGCGTTGCTGCTGGTCGCTCCTTCAGCGGCGTTCGCCCTCGGCCTCGGAGACATCCGTCTCCTCTCGCCCCTCGATCAGCCCCTCAAGGCCCAGATCGAGCTGCTCGACGCATCGCCCGATGCGCTGCAGAACCTGCAGGTGCAGATCGCATCGCGTGACACCTTCGCGCGGTACGGTCTCAGCTGGCCGGTATTCCTGAGCGGGGTGCACCTGAAAACCGTGCGCACCGCCGGTGGCCGGGAGGTGGTGGAGCTGTCCTCCGATCAACCCGTCACCGATCCGGTGCTCACGCTGCTGGTCGAGGCCAATTGGGACCGCGGTCATCTGATCCGCGAATACACCGTGCTGCTCGATCCGCCCGTGTACATGCCCCCCCAGTCGCAGGCGGCCACCGAGCCGGTTGCGCAGGCGGTAACCGGCACGGCCCGGCGCGAGGGGGCGATTCAACGCGCGCAGAGTGCGCAGGCCGAGACCTCGGCACCGACGCCCGCTGCGGCCTCTGCTCCCGAGTCCCCCGCCAACGGCGGCGGCCAGCCGCAGTCGCTCGTCGTGCGGCGCGGACAGACCCTGTCGGGTATCGCCAATCGCCTGAGCGGCGCCGGCCTCGAGTCCGGACCGACCCGCTCCTGGATGGTCGCCATCTATCAGGCAAACCCGGTCGCCTTCGATCACAACATGAACCTCCTGCGCTCGGGTGCCGTGCTGCGCATTCCCGAGAGTGCAGCGATTGCCGCCATATCACCCGTGAGGGCAGCGGCCGAGATCCGCCGGCAGTACGCGGCCTGGCACGGCAGCTCGCAAGCGAGCGCCAACACCGCGAGCGGCCCCGGG
>JBAUOO010000001.1:0-14330 GCA_049579785.1 Steroidobacteraceae bacterium | reverse complement strand
CGAGGGACTGAGGCGGCAGCGACACGCCGCGGCAACCTGCTTGGCGCGCGGAATGACGAGGTCAGTTCGGTGGATTTGAATTTCCCCCGCCCCGCCCCGGTCAAGCCCTGCTAGGATGGCGCCGCGGCCAGGTGAAGAATAAAAGTAATGAACCGGCCACGTATCATCAGTCCGAAGCGTCGGAGGGACGACTTCGGAAGTCAATCATAATTTGGATTTAATCTATTGAAAAATAAATACTTTCTGGTGCCCGGGAGAGTACCGGTACGTCCGCGAAAGGCCTTTCTAACTTAAGAAGTTAGGTGGTGCGGTCCGTCGAGTTACCCTCCGAGTTACTCAGCAAAGCAGCCGACGGCTTGATACGCGGTGATACGCTGATTGGGCACCGAACCTTTGCGACGCTGGTCCCGATGGTCCCGATCCTAGGCTCTGCCGTTAATGCACCCGAGCCATTCCTATCCCTGAAAACGTGCGCTTCGGCGAGACGGCTTGCTACGCGGCTATACTCGCCGCGCGGAACCGTAGACGGTGACGCATTCGATTCTGGCTGGGTCAAGTTACCGCTTCCCGCTCGGATGACCGGGATCCGGGCGGGCGATTCGATCTTTACCAATATCCGCGGCGCTCCCACTCAGTAATGGAATCGATAGCGCAGCTCGGCGTAGATCTGAAACGGATCATTCCAATGCAAGCCGCCAAAGGTGAGGCTGTTGTCGGTGAGCAGGTGGCGGTTGGTGAGGTTCAGCGCCGTGATCGAGCCCTGCAGATCCGGGGTGAAGTTGCGCCCCACGGTGAGGTCGAGTATGGCGTAGCTCGGCAGATGGCTCGAGGGCCCATCGCCGTTGGATAACCCCGAGTTCACGGACAGGTTGGTGCCGAGGAAGAACCGCCCGGGCAGCTCGGCGTTGTAGCCGGCGTTCAGCGTATTGCGCTGATCGTGATCGAGTCCGATGTAGCTCGGACCGCATTCCGTTCCGGCCACCACCAGGCCGCCGGTGATCGAGCCGATACACTCCGCCGTCTGGTTCGAGTAGGCGAGGTGCACCTGGCCGTAGCGCCAGAGGGGCGGTGAGCGCACGGTGAGCTCGCGCCCCTCGATCAGCGCCCCCTGATCGGTGATCGGCAGGTAGATGTCGGAGTTGCCGATTGGATTGTGGTCGAAGAAGTTGGTTGACTGGGTGAGGAAGTCATCCGCCTCGATGCTCCAGCCCGCCACCGGGATGGTGATCCCGAACTGGTGCTCCTCGTCGCGCTCCCCGGGCAGCGGCAGGAACTCGGAGTTTTGCGCGGTCGCGTAGCTGACGAAGGGGCCCGAGAGCGTCTCGAGGGGCGGGGCCTGGTAGTACTTGCCCCAGAAGGCGGTGAGCACCCAGTCAAGGCGCGGCAGTGTCACGGTCGCACCGAGCCGTGGGTCGGTCGCGTTCTCGGTGATGACGCCCTCAAAGTGCGACTGGCGCACGCCCGCCGACAGGTTGAGCCAATGCGTGGCCTCGAAAGTATCCTGCACCCAGGCATCGAGAAGTGAGCCGGTGGGGCTCTCGAGCTCGGTGAGCGGCGGGGAGCTGCCGTCGGTGAACAGCAGATTGAAGTCGGCCTGATCCTGCTGGGCGAAGCCGTAGACGCCGACATCCAGATGATTGCGGCTGAAGGTCATCCGCAGATTCTCTTCGGTGCCCTCGTACTGCGAGCTATGGTGGAAGGTGGTGACGATCGGAGTGTCGTTGGCGCCGCCGTCATAATCCGCCCGCTCGTAGTGATACATAAGCGAGCTCGTGAGCACCGCATCGTTCGTGAGGGTGTGCGCCCACGAGAGCAGCGCGAAGTTGTCCGCCTCGCCCTGCGCATCGTTCTGGGTCGGCGGCGTGCAGCCGTCGATCTGCTGGAATTCGTATTGCGTGCAGTTCGGGATCTGGTAATCGTCCTGGCGCAACTGGGCGACGAAGCTCACCTGATCTTGTGCGCTCGGCTCGTACTGCAGGTTGGTGAAGGCGCCATACCCCTGCGCCTCATCGTGGATCACCTGCGAGACCGGGGTCTGCAGCCCCAGATCGCTGCGATTGCCCTCGAGGCTCGCGTAGTACGCGAAATCGCTCGTGTGACTGGCAACGCTCAGGTAGTCATCGGTCTGGCCGAAATTGCCCGCGGTGACATCGAGCTGCGCCTGATTGGTGCTGCCGAAGCCGGTCTTCGGGATCACGTTGAAGATGCCGTAAGTGCGGTCGCCCTCGTCGGCCTGGTAGCTGCCCCGCTGGGCTTCCAGGGTCTGAACATCTTCGGGGTTGACCGCGGGACCTAAGTTCTCCGCGATGTTGGTGTTCGGAATTTCGACCCCGTCCATGAGCCAGTTCGTCTGATGGCCGCCGCGCATGTGCAGCATGTCGTGGGCCTGATAGGTTCCCGGAACATAGTCGGTGATCATGGCGAGGCTGTTGACGTTGGTCGCACCCGGGGTGCTCTCGATGTCCTCCTCGCTCACCAGGCTGATCGGCGTCACCGAGGCGACGGGGGGCAGCTCTCGGATTGCGCTCACCGTGACCTTGGAGAGGCTCGTGGAGCTCAGGAGCAGGACGCTCGCATTCGGAAAATAGCCCGACTCGACGGTGACGGGTTGGCTCGAAGCCCGGAAACCGTGACGCCTCACGGTGAGCCGGTATTGGCCGACCGCCACGGTCGGAAAGACGAAGCGGCCCTGGGCATCGGTGCTTTCCTTGATGATCCGATGGGAAGCAGCGGACTCGAGCTCGACTATCGCTTCGGCCACCGGACTACCAGCGGAATCCTGGACCGTACCTGTCACGCTACCGAAGGCCGCGGCCCGGCTCTGCGCCGGCAGCAGCAGTGCGAGCAGGACGAGAAGGCCAAGCCCCATCGGGCTCGCCCTTCGTGAGAAGCGTGACAGACGCAGCGACGAGGAGCCGGCGGCCCACGGCTTGGGGGCCGTTGCACATGAAAGCTGATCCACTTGAAACTCTCCCGCGCACCGCGCATGCGGCCCGCAACGATTGCTCGAGAACGACCGTGCGGCGGCACGCGGGCATTCGGTCGCGCCACCCGAGCGGTCAATGAAAGGCGGACTCGGGCGGTTGTGGGAGGCGCGCGCGCCTGGGGAACGTGTACGACACGGGCTACGCCCACGGATGGCGAAGCGGCTGTCGGCACGACGATCGCCGGGCACTTGAGCTCGGACAGAGCCGCCAGCGGCGCTTTTTTGAGGGTATTCGCTGTCACGGGTGGGCCGGAGCCTGAGTCAGGCTGTGTGGCAGCGGATCGCCGGTGAGTGTCTTCAAAAAGGCGATCAGGTCGCTTTTCTGGCGGCCGTTGAGCGGCGGAACGAGATTCGCTGTCTCCTCACGTACACCGACGAGCTGGCCGTGGCTCGCCGCTTTGCCCTCAGCGTAGAAATCAAGGACCCGCGCCAGCGTCGCAAATCGTCCGTCGTGCATGTAAGGCGCGGTCAGCGCGACGTTGCGTAGATCGGGCGTCTTGAAGGCGCCGAGCTGCGAGTGGGGCGAGGGCAGATAGGCGATACGATCGCGCGAGCTACCTGTGCGGTCGTCGCTGAAGGGACCGACGCCGTTGAAGGGATTGGCGATGAGCAGTCGGATGCCGGCCGAACGCCCCGGGTCGACCGCCTCGCCCGGGAGCACGGGCAGTCCGAGGTTATGAAACTGACCGTCGCTGAAGGTCGGTCCCGAATGGCAGAGCTCGCAATTTGCGATTCCGACAAAGAGTTTCAGCCCCCGCTTGGCGGCGGGCGAGATCACGTTCTGTCCGGCCACTTCGCCGGCTCTGAGTGAGGCGACATAGCGATCGAACGCGGAGCCGGGGTCGATGAGCCGGCGCTCGTAGGCTTCGATCGCTTTGCCGAGGTTACTGAAGAGGCCGTTGATGGCGTGCCGGTCGACTGCCGTCATGCCGGCCCAAGCCCGGGCGACAGGCAATTGCTGATCCGCGTCGGGACGCGCGTGTGCGGGAAAGCGCTTGAAGTCATCGAGGTTGGGAACCGGGCCAAAGAGCCGGCGATAGGCTGCCCGCAGCCGCGGATCGTCATAAACCAGATGAGCGATGTGCAGGCGGTCGGTGCCGGCCTCACGCGGATTCTCAAAGGGCTGCAGGGCCTGCGACCAGGAAGAGTCGGCGCGGCCGTCCCAGAAGAACCACGGCCCGAAGGCGGCATTGATCACGCTCGGCGTATTGCGCGTACCGACGGCGATTCCCCGCGCGAGCTTGCGCCCGTCAGTGAAAGCACGCGCGGGTTGGTGGCAAGTTGCGCAGGAGACCTGTCCATTGGCCGACAGGCGCCGGTCAAAGAAGAGGAATTGGCCGAGCTTGGCGGCCCGCGCGCTGTCTGCGTACGCGTCCGTCGGGTCCGCCGGCAGCGCGCTCAGGGGCGAGTGCCGATAGATCGCCGCGAGCTCGCCGGGTGTGTACAACAGGCGATCATCGTGGACGGCAGGCGCTGCGCTCGCGTAGGCCCCACACACCAGCGACAACCCCAGGGCGATCAGCGGTAGAGCGCGCAGCTCTCGAGACATGCCGCCGCTCCTTACTGTCCGCAGCACGGCAGCGTGAAGTAGGCCGTACCTCTTTGTCCGTTCCGCTCGACGTTGACCCTGAGAGTCCAGGGTCCAAACATGTGGAAGTACATGCCGGAGACGGTGAAAGAGCCACCCTTCGCTTCAATCCGCGGGGTGGATTGCATGCCGTGCGCGAATCCGTGTTTGAGGCCATGGCGCATGCCCGCCGTGATCGCAAGATGCGCATCGGCGAGCGCCTTCGTGGGATGGCGCCCGTCATACACGGCAAACTCGAGCGTGAAATACTTCTCGAACGGAATGGGGCGCGGGATGGAGCGGAGTCTGATCAGGAAAGCATGATTGCGGGTGTAGGCTTCTCGAGTCGGCGCGGCGGCGGGCTGCGCTGGCGCAGACATGTTCGTGCCGGCGATCGGGGCGGCTGAAGTATCGCAGCAGACTGCGGTCGCAACCCACATTGCGATCACGATCGAAAGAGCGGTTTGCCGATGCATAGGTTCTCCACCCCGTCAAAGGGGAGTCGCTCTGGCACGAGAGCCGAGGGCGATGCCAGGGGACACGACGAGCCCAAGCCGCGCGAAGCGCGCAGTTGCGACAGGGCATGGGCCCAGGCTCCCTTGGGCGCGTGAGGCACCGCCGCTCGGGCAGCGAGTTGCTCGAGCGACGACTCAGCGGCCCACGAAAGAAGTGGGCAGGGTGCGGTTAGGCTGCGGGCGGGCCGCGCGCGTCATAGGACGCGGCGAGATAGCCTTCCGGGCAGGGAATCGAGTGCGGCGGACGGTAATCGCGATAGGGGAGCGGCGCTGCGGGAGCAGTGAGTAGGACGGGTGGTGCGGCTGTGCCTCCTGCGTACTGGCACAGCAGGCAATGCGGGTCCGTGCCGCCAAAATTTCCCTGCTTGTCTTTGTGGTAGTGCGCGGCTTGCGCGACGCCCGCGAGCAGGATGGCGACGGCCATCGCCCAAGCGACTCGCCGGCGGACCCGGACCTGAGCGAAGGGTCGTGGAATCGCACTCATACGCTAAGGACAATCGCTTGGGAGTGCGACGCCATCGGACAGAGCGGGCAGCGTTCCGGGAACTTCACGCTCGTGAGCTCAGAGGCTCCGCCAGGGACGCTATAACATAGCACGACTAATGCGCTCGTGAATAGCGCGAGGCTGCCGCAGCGCCGCTGCCTGTCCCGAGCCCCCCTGTGACCGTACGCCCGTATGGCCGGTACACGCGCCCTGAAATGTAAGACACGGCGCCCAGGGCGCCGACGAAGAAACCCACCGGCCAGTTTGAAAGATAGGATAGGCCGATCGCAACCCATACGGTGGCCACGGAAATACAGACAGACAACAGGGCCGCCGCGAGCGGCCGGTCGGCCAGCGAGCGCGCGGCCGAGGCCGGGCCCACCATCAGGCTGAACACCAACAGCGCTCCGACGACGGGCAGCACAATGGCCGCGGAGAGCGCCAGGACCGTGAGAAATTGCAGTTCCATGAGCCGACTCGACACGCCTTTCGCTGCGCCGAGCTCGGGCGAAATCGAGTCAAGCAGCAGCGGGCGAAAGAGGAGGCCGGCCGTCGCGACTACAATCACGCTCACGACCGCCACGAGCGGGATTTGGCTCGCGCTGATGCCGAGGACTTCGCCGAAGAGCAGCGCGTACACGCCTTGCGAGTACTCCCGGGTCATGCTGAGAAACAATGTTCCGAGCGCCAGTGAGGTCACGAGGAATAGCGCCGTCGCCACCTCGTGACGATCCCTGCGCGCGAGCCGGCTGATGATGACGACCCCGAGGCCGGCGAACACCATGAGGCCCAGGATCTCATTCATCCCGAGGAGGTTTGCCGCGGCGGCGCCCGGAAAGGCGCCCAGGGGCAAGGCGTGCGCCGCGAAGGCGGAGCGGCGGATGACGACGAAGAAGCCTACGAATCCCGCCACGATCGCCACCATCGTGGCGACGATCCAGGTGTTGAGCATAAAGCCCGCGAACACCGTCAGGTCTCGCCGATCTCGGAAAGATGCCTGCCGGTTGGGCGTCCGGCCCGGCCCGCCCCTCGGCGCACGGAAAGGACTGCCATGACGTAGAAGAAGACGATCAGGCCAACGATGAAAAAACTCACGGGCGAGCCCTGACCCGGCGTCCAGTAGAAGCTGTCGTAGGCGAGGAGGATTCCTCCCCAGCTGGCGGCAAGCCCGATCGCGACCGAAAGGGTCACTGCTGTGCCGGGGCGATTGGCGAGGCGCAGGCCGGTCGCCGCCGGCCCGATGAGTAGCGCTGTCGAGAGGAGGGCGCCGATGGTCATGGCAGACAAAGAGACCGCAAGCGCCAAGGCGAAAACGTGGACGAGCCCGATCAGCCGCACCCGCACGCCCTGGGCCCTGGCGAGCTCCGGAGACAGCGAGCTGAGGAGGAGGGGTCGAGAGATCACGGCGACGGCCGTGATCGCGCCGAGCCCCGCGGTGAGCGCCGGTGGAACGATCGAGGCCGGGATCGCGAACATCGATCCGAACAGGATCGTGATTGCCGCGCCGGTCGTGCTCATCGAGGTGATGTCGAAGTACAGAAAGAGCGCCGCAAGGCCGAGGCCGGCGCCAAGCACGATGCCGGTCACGAGGTCGCGTTCCCCGGCATCGCGCATATCGGCCAGCTCCGTCGCTCCGGCCGCGATCATGGCCATGCCCAGGAAACCCCACAGCGGGCTCATCCCGAGTAAGAACGACGCCGAACCACCGGCGCTGCTGACATCGGCAAGCGCGTGGCCGGCAAAGGACTGGCCCCGCATGACCGTGGGGACGCCGACGACGGCCGACACGACCGCGGCGCCGCCGCCGACGACCAGTGCCGTAAGCACGGGCCCGTTGGCGAGGAAGCCGGGCGCAAAGATCATTCCGAGCGGGGAATTCATGCCCGATCACGGAATCCGAGCGGCATGAACGGGATGCTTCGCGAGCGCATCGAGGATTTCCTCGGGCGCTGCTGCAGCGATCACCACGATTCTGCCGTGCGTGCGAACGACATCGATGTGATAGCCGTAGAGTTTGCTGAGGACTTCCGACCGAACGACCTCATCCGTCCTGCCCGAGGCGGCACGGCCGTTGGCGAGGTAGACGATGCGATCCATGACGGAAAGCAGCGGATTCATGTCGTGCGCGGAGAGCAGGATGGCGATGCGAAAGGTATCGCAGAGACGGCGCAACAGCGCAACGATCTCGGCGACACTGCGCACGTCGAGATTGGCAAGCGGTTCGTCGAGCAGCAGCAGCCCAGGGTGGCGCACCAAGGCATGAGCCAGGAGAACTCGCTGCTGCTGTCCCCCCGAGAGATTGCCGATCCGCCGGTCGGCGAAGCCCGCCGCGCCCACGGCATCCAACATCGCCGCGACGCGCGTGTCCCTCTCCCTCGAGCGCAGAGGAAGGCCCAGCCGGCGCCCGTCGAGGCCGAGCGCGACCACGTCCCGCGCGCGCAACGGCATGTAAGGGTCGAAAAGAATCCTCTGCGGCACATAGCCCACCGAGGCGGGGCCGCCGGTATCGGCTTTGGGGCCCAGCCTTACCTTGCCGGAAAACGGCGTCTCGAGGCCAAGGATGGTCCGCAGCAGCGTCGTCTTGCCCGAGCCGTTCGCGCCGATCAGGCCGCAGAACTCTCCCTGGACAAGCTTGAAGTCCACGTCCTCGAGAATCGTCCGGCCGGTGAGCGAGACGCTCACATGGTCAACGGCGAGAGCCTCGGCGCCGGTTGTCATTGTGGGCTTCCTCTACCGAGCTTCTCGGTCGAAACACCGTCGGCCACGGCTTTGCGCAAAGCCATCACTTCTTGCAACATCCACGACTGGTAGCTGTAGCCCGGTGTTGGCATGGTCTCGTAGACGCCCACCACGGGGATGCCGTTTTGCCTCGCGAGATCGAGGAACGACTCAGTGAGCGTATCGGTGACCTGCAGGTTATAGATGAGGGCTTTCACGCTGTGACCTCTGAGGAGAGCGTCCTCGGTCGCCACATCCTGCGGCGACGGGTCGGTGCCGTTCATGATGGCCATCTCGAGGCTGAGAGGCGTAACGATATTGCAGCCGGCGGCCTTGAGCATATAGTTCGCGACCGGCTCGGTCGCGGCGATGCGCGTGCCGCCATATCGCGCCTTGAAGGAGGCAATCGCCTCGATCCAGGGCTTCAGAGAGGCCACGAATTTCGTGGCGTTCGCCTGAAAATAAGGCGCATCCCGGGGATCGAGAGCGGACAGTTCCGCGGCCACCGCTTGCGCAACCGCGGGCATGGTCTTCGGGTCATACCACAGATGCGGGTTAGGCGCGTCGTCGGGCAGGCCAAGAAGGTGCTGGACGTCGATGACCTCGCGCCTTGCGCTGGGTGCCGCCGACATGATCTTTTCGGCCCACGAGTCGTAACCCACGCCGTTCGTGACAACCAAGTCTGCCGTGGCGAGCTCGCGCACGATCGCCGGACTGGCTTCGAAGCTGTGCGGATCGGTGTTGGGATCGGTCTCGATGGCATTTACCCGCACGTATTGACCGCCAATCTGTGAGATGACATCGGCGTACTCGTTCTCGACGCCGACGGCATGGAGCATGCCAGCGGCCCAAGCGCCGCCGGAGCTGACGATCGCGACGGCGAGCGCGCCCAACAGCCAGGTGCCTGTCCATCGAGTCAAGGCTTGAGCTACTTTGACAAGAACGCGCACGATCCCGCGCTTAGCTCACGTCCCAAAGGCAGAGGTTGCCGCTCGCGTCTCCGGCCAGGAGGCCAAGATGCTCGGGGTGCCATGTGAGCGCGGTCACCGCATCATCCAGAAAGGCGCCGCGAATCGGGTGGGTTGCGCGGCGCGGCTCCCAGAGCAGGACTAAGGTATCCCTCGACCCGCTGGCAAGAACTGCCTTGCGCGGACTGAAGCCGAGACGCGTGACGATGTCCTTGTGGGCTTTGAGCTGAATCGTTCGGGTGCCCTCGGGACCTTTGCCGCGGAAGTCCCACAGTGTGACCGTCGCGTCTCCGGAGGTCGCGAGCAATTTCGACTCGCGGTCCCACGCGAGGGCCTTCGGCTTGGCGGGGAAGCCGCTCATCTGTGCGTCCTGACCGGTCGCAAGGCGCCAGAAGTGCACTGAGCTGTCCTGACACCCGCACGCGATAATCCTCGAGTTGGGGCTCCACGCGAGCGAGACGAGCGAGCCCTTCCAGGCGAGGTGTCGGGTCCGTGCGCCGGGTACGAACGGCCAGATGTGCACGCCGCCGTAGCAGATCGCTGCCACGGCGGTGCCATCGGCACGCCACGCGAGACTGCTCACCGTACTCGCGACGGGCTCTGTCTCGAGCAGCAGCTCACCCGCGGCGCTCCACACGCGGACCCTGCGTCCGGCAGCGATCGCGATCCTGCCCGCGGACGGGGCCCACGCGACGTGCTCGACCCACGCAGCACTGCCACCGGGGAGCTCGCGTACGAGCTTCCCTGAAGCGGTCCACATCTTCGCGACCGGCTCCTGGCCGCAGGTCACGAAATGGGTACCCTCGGGCGCGACACTGAGCCCGAGCACACCTCCCTGGTGTGCCCGGTGGCGGAACCGCTCGCGGCCCGTTGCGAGCTCGATGCCGACGATGCTCCCGTCGCCGACACCGGTCACGCAGAGCTCGCCACGCCCTGCGATCTCGGCTGCGGAAATGTAGTCCCCGAGATCGATCCGAAACCGCGGAACGAGCTCGGTCTTCCCCCGCGGCGCAACCGCCCTCAGGCCAGGCATTGCTCGCCCCTTCGCTCAGACTGTGATGTTATACCGTAACACCGGCGGGGGGAGCTTGTAAAGGAGCCGCGTGAGGAGGCCAACTCTCACGCGGGTGCGATGATTTGCTGGAGATTGCTCGGGTCAGCGCAGAGGGAGGGTCACACCGCTGGATCCTCATCCCTCCGCGGCCACCGCGGGATACGTCACTCGCTCAGCTGGGAGTGGCGCACTGGGTACAGATCGCCTTGATCTCGACCGGGGAGGCGTCCAGGCGAAAGCCGAACGAACGGGCACGCTCCTTGAGCGTACGATTCAAGACAGAGTCTTCAACCTCGGTGACCCGCCGGCAGCGGCTGCACACCAGGAACTGGCCGGAATGACTGTCCTCGGGTCGGTCGCATCCCAGGAAGGCATTGAGCGTGTCGAGCCGGTGCACGAGGCCGGCTTCCTGAAGAAACTCGAGCGCCCGGTAGACTGTCTGCGGGGACGGATTGCCACCATCCTTGGCAAGCTCGGCGAGAATATCGTAGGCGCCGATCGGTGCGTGCTGCCGCCATACGATCTCGAGGACGCGCCTGCGAATTGGCGTGAGATTAAATTGCCTGGCGGCACAGACCCTCTCAGCCGCCGCGACGGCGCGCTCCACGCACCGCCCGTGATCGTGGGACGGCCGATGTCGTTGCATTGACTTGCTCACAAATACACCCGGCTTGAGGGCAAGCGCCGCGCCTGTCTCGAAAGCCTATCGCGGCGAGCATATCGCAGAACGTTATACCGTAGCTGAAAAATCCAAGCGTCTTGGGGTTCGCGGAAAGGAGGGGTTCCAGTGCGGCGCGTGGCATCGTCGAGGGTGATTCTCGCTGCGCTTGATGTCCCGCTTGCGCCGAGCGGTGGGGCTTCCTCAGGCAGACCACTGCTCGCCGACGAGGTCGGGTCGACTGTACGGTGCGCCGATCAGCCTATACAATACCCCTCTTAAGTATATTGGCCGACAGCGATGACCCATACCACGCGCCAGAAGTCGAAGCTCCTCTCCAGGGTTCGTCGCATTCGAGGTCAGGTCGAGGCACTCGAGCGGGCGCTCGAGGCTGAACAGGGCTGCGCCGAGGTCCTGCAGCAGAGCGCCGCCGTGCGAGGCGCCATCAATGGCCTGATGTTGGAGGTCATAGAAGACCACATTGAAACACACCTCGCCAATCCGCAGATCACGAGCGATGCCAAGCGCCGCGAGGGCGCCGACGAGTTGATCGAGGTAGTGCGCGCGTATCTGAGGTAGGCGTCACGAGAGCTGCCAAAGGTCTCTTCAATGAGCAAACAGCCACATCGAGCGCTCGCACCTGGGTTGGCTGAACAGGCGATGGTCACAACCACGGCTCCTGCCGCTCACGCGGACACCCTTGCGAGGGAAGCCACCGACCAGCCGGCCCATGATCACCATGACCACGAACATGAGCACGAGTTCTCGTGGAGTGAGGGCGCGCGCATTGTCCTGGTCGCGCTGGCGGCCGTCGCGGTGTGGTTTCAAGTTTGGGAGCCGCTGCGGCCCGTCAGCGTAATTGGGGGGCTCGGCCTTGCGATCGGCGGCTGGCCGATCTTCAAGGAGGCATTCGAGAATCTGCTCGCGCGGCGGATGACGATGGAGCTGTCGATGTCCATCGCCATCGTGGCGGCGGCGGCCATCTCGCAGTTCTTCACCGCGCTCGTCATCACGCTCTTCGTCCTGGTCGCCGAAGTGCTCGAGGGCATGACCGTCTCGCGCGGTCGTCGCGCGATCCGCGATCTGCTCGACTTCCTTCCGAGGACCATTGCGGTTCGCCGCTCGGGCGCCGTCTCGGAAGTCGATGCGGATGAACTCGCCCCCGGTGATGCGGTGCTCGTCAATCCAGGCGGCCGGATCCCGGTGGACGGCATCGTCATCGCCGGGCATTCGTTCGTCGATCAGTCGCGTATCACGGGAGAGTCCTTGCCGGTGGAGAAGACGCCAGGAACCCGCGTGTTCGCCGGATCGATCAATCAGTCCGGCGCACTGGAGGTTCGCGCCGAGCGCATCGGACGTGACACGAGCTACGGCAGGATCATCGAGACGGTGGAGCAGGCCGAGCGCTCGCGGGCTCCCGTGCAGCGGCTAGCCGACCGGTTGGCCGGCTACCTGGTCTACTTCGCCCTCGGGGCGGCGCTCCTTACGTATCTGCTCACCTACAATATCCGCTCGACGATCTCGGTCATCATCGTCGCGGGCGCCTGCGGGATCGCTGCCGGTACGCCGCTCGCGATCCTGGGCGCGATCGGCCGGGCTGCTTGCGCTGGTGCCATCGTCAAGGGCGGGCTTTATCTCGAGCAACTCGGCCGGGTCGACACCGTCGTACTGGACAAGACCGGTACGCTCACCTTCGGACAACCCGAAATCCGCGCGCTGCGGCCGATCGAGGGTATTGCCCCGATGGCGCTGCTGGATGCGGCCGCCGCGGCCGAGCTGCGCTCGGAGCATCCTCTGGGCAAGACCATTGTCGAGCATGCGCGCACGTTGGGGCGCGGCCTCGTCGAGCCCGAGCGTTTCGGCTATCAGCCCGGCCGTGGCATCGATGCGACGCTCGCCGGCGACCAGGTGCTCGTGGGGAATCTCGCCTGGATGCGAGACCATGGTATCGATGTGCCGCTCGGGCTCGAGAGTGCACACAGTGGCTCGGCGCAGGTCTACGTCGTGCGCGGGGGCATCCTTCTCGGTGCAATCGAAATCGCCGATCGCATCCGTCCCGAAGCGCAAAGCGCCGTAGCAGCAATCCAGGCCATGGGCGTGCGAACGGTGCTCCTGACTGGAGACGCAAGAGCAGTGGCCGAGGCGGTCGCTTCACAACTCGGCATCGCGGAGATCGCGGCCGACCTGCTCCCCGAAGACAAGCGAGTCTACGTCCAGCGCCTCGTCGCTGCCCGCCATGTTGTCGCGATGGTCGGTGACGGGATCAACGACGCGCCGGCACTGATCGAAGCGCAGGTGGGCGTCGCCATGGGCTCGGGGACTGACGTGGCGAGGGAGAGCGCCGATGTGGTGTTGCTCGGGAATGACCTGGCGAAGTTTGCCCATACGCTCGCGATTGCGCGCCGCACCCGGAGAATCATCTGGGCAAACTTTGCGGGCACGATCGGCGTGGACACGGTCGGCATCGCGCTCGCGGCCATCGGACTGCTCAACCCGCTGCTGGCAGCGTTCATTCACGTCGCGTCCGAGCTGGCATTTATCCTGAATTCCGCTCGACTCCTGCCTGGGCGCCGCGGCCATGTAAATGGCGCGCAGCAAGTGGTCGTGCAAGCCTCCGCGCCCGGCTGATAAAAGCTTGACGGCGAGCGTTCCCGTATGCGTTCCCAAAGTAGGGCCAGGCGCGGTCTGCCGATGACATGGGTAAACCATTCCGGTGAAGCGCCGCCGCGGTGCCGTGCGCAACAAGCGACGCGCGGAAACTCACACAGGCCGCCTCCGGATCAGCGACGACTTGGTTGTCAGACCTTTTCCGTGGAAATTTGACGCAGCTCCTTTCTCCGTTCGGCAGGATCGACGCCAAGATCAAGGAGGTGTCGCGCTGTATGACCCAAAGTTACCCGCAAGTTACTCACACCGGGAGTTTGGGGTTCGGGAACCGCTCAGACCGAGCGTTGCTGATTTTCAGCTTGGGACAAGCGCTTGCGCGCGGAACTTGCAAATCCACTACACTCGCCAAGCCAGTTCGAGTCCCTGCGACTCGGGAAAAACAAGAATGCAATTATTTGATTTTAAAAGAGAATTTTCGATGGTGCCCGGGAGATACCGGTAAGTCCGCGAAAGACGTTTCTGACTCAATAAGTTAGGTGGTGCGGTCCGTCGAGTTACCCTCCGAGTTACTCAGCAAAACAGCCGACGGCTTGATACGCGGTGATACGCTGATTGGGCACCGAACCTTTGCGGCGCTGGTCCCGATCCTAGTCATCATGTAACGACCGGCTCCCGATTTGCAGCTTCGCGGATTACGCTGTGGATCGGGTTGAACCGCGGCGCAGAGCCGCATACAAATGGGAGCCGGCGATGAAGAACGTACGATTTATCGG